>CAMTUD010000146.1:0-23223 GCA_947084805.1 uncultured beta proteobacterium
ACACGACGCTCTTCCGATCTGCTCTGGGCCCGGCCGAAGAGCGAGATCACGAAGGAGCAGTACGAGGAGTTCTACAAGCAGATCTCCTACGACGCCGAGCCGCCGCTGGCCTACACGCACAACCGCGTCGAAGGGCGCAGCGAGTACACGCAGCTGCTCTACGTGCCGGCCAAGGCGCCGTTCGACCTGTGGAACCGCGACAAACGCGGTGGCGTGAAGTTGTACGTGAAGCGTGTCTTCATCATGGACGACGCCGAAGCGCTGATGCCGGTGTACCTGCGCTTCGTCAAGGGCGTGATCGACAGCGCCGACCTGCCGCTGAACGTCAGCCGCGAACTGCTGCTGGAAAGCCGCGACGTGAAGGCCATCCGCGAGGGTTGCACCAAGCGCGTGCTGAGCATGCTGGAAGACGTGGCCGAGAACCAGAAGGACAAGTACGCCGACTTCTGGGGTCAGTTCGGCTCGGTGCTGAAGGAAGGCATCGGCGAAGACCACAACAACCAGGAACGCCTGGGCAAGCTGCTGCGTTTTGCCTCGACCACCGCCGACGAGGGGGTGGGTTTCGAGGACTACGTCGCGCGCATGAAGGAAGGCCAGGAGGCCATCTACTACATCACCGCCGACACGCTGGCCGCGGCCAAGAACAGCCCGCAGCTCGAGATCTTCCGCAAGAAGGGCATCGAGGTGCTGCTGCTGGTGGACCGCGTCGACGAGTGGATGCTCAGCCACCTGTACGAATTCGACGGCAAGCCGCTGCAGAGCGTGGCCAAGGGCGGCGTCGACCTGTCCAAGCTGCAGGACGATGAAGAGAAGAAGGCCGCCGAGCAGGCCGCCGAGGCCTTCAAGCCGCTGCTCGAACGCCTGAAGTTGTCGCTCAAGGAGCGCGCGAAGGACGTGCGCGCGTCGACGCGCCTGGTCGACTCACCGGCCTGCATCGTGGTCGACGAAGGCGACATGAGCTCACACCTGGCGCGCATGCTGAAACAGGCCGGCCAGACGGCGCCGAAGAGCATGCCCATCCTGGAAGTGAACCCCGAACATGCGCTCGTCAGGCGCATGGAAGGCACGGCCGAGGGCGAGGCACGTTTCGACGACTTGGCGAACATCCTCTTCGACCAGGCGCTGCTGGCCGAAGGCGGGCAGCTGGAAGACCCGGCGGCCTACGTCAAGCGCGTGAACGCGCTGCTGACGGCCTGACCGCGACGGGCGATCTCGGCGACGTGGGCGCCGGTGGCGGCTTCAGGCGAAACCGTCGCCGTCGAAGTTCACGTCGCCTTCGTCGTCGGCCCAGCGCTGGCGAGGTGTGCTGACGCAGGCGACGGCGGCGGTGGCGGCCATCGCTTCCAGTTGTTCGCGCAGTTGCGCCGTCTGCTGGTTCCAGTAGGCGGCGGTGTCGAAAAACGGGAAGTTCAGCGGGAAGGTGGGATCGCTCCATCGTGCCGCCAGCCAGGCGCTGTGGCGCACCATGCGCAGCGTGCGCAGCGGCTCGATCAGCGCACGTTCGCGGTCGTCGAAGCTGCTGAACTGTTCGTAGCCTTCGAGCAGGGTGTCCAGCTGCTGCGCCATCGTGCGGTAGTCGCCCGAGACCAGCATCCACAGGTCCTGCACCGCCGGGCCCTGCATGGCGTCGTCGAGGTCGACCATGTGCGGGGCGCCATCCCGCCACAGCACGTTGCCGAGGTGGCAGTCGCCGTGCAGGCGCAGCGTGGCCAGTGGTGTCGCGGCGGGGAAGTGCGTGTCGAAGGCCGCGTTCACCGCTTCCAGCGCCCGTCTGCAGGCCGGCTCCCAGGCCGTGCGCTCGGTGTCGGGCACGAAGCCGCCGTCCAGCAGCAGCTGCATCGCACGCTGGCCGTCGGCGCGCGGGTCGAGGTGGTGGCGGTGCTGGAAGGGGCGCTTGCGACCCACTTCGTGCAACCGGCCGATGAAACGCCCGAGCTGGCGCAGCGCCGCCGGATCTTCCAGTTCGGGTTCGCGGCCGGCGCAGCGTGCGGCCACGGTGTAGCGGTGGCCGTAGCCGCAGGCCAGGGTGGGCGGCGTGCCCAGCAGTTGCACGCCGCCGGCGGCGCTGGCCAGCACCAGCGGCGGCACCACGGGCACCTCGGCCGCGGCGAGTTCCAGCGCGTAGCTGTGTTCTTCCAGGATCTGCGCGTCACTCCAGCGCCCGGGACGGTAGAACTTGGCCACCACCGCGGCATGGCCCTGGAAGGGTTCCTCGAGGAAAACCTGGAAGACGCGGTTTTCGTAGGAATTCAGTTGCAGCACACGGCCATCGCCACGCAGGCCCACGGCGTCGAGCGCGTCGAGAACCTGCTGCGGGTCGAGTCCGGTGTAATCCAAACCGGCTCAGTGCTGCAGCGGCGGCGGCCGGCGGTCGGCCGGCGCGCTGCCGGCTTCTTCGCTCGGGTCGAGCGGCGGCAGCAGCGAGCTGTAACGTGAGTCGGCGAAGGTGCTGTCCTGCCACAGGTTGGCGCGTTCCTGGCGGCGCGACGCCACCGTGCTGGACAGTCGCTCGCGCGACTGCGTCACCGGCAGCGGCACCGCGGCCATGCGCGCCGTCAGCACCGGCAGCGGCAGCAGGGCCTGCAGGTCGGACGCCGAGGGCAGTTCGTCCGGCCCGCAGCGCAGGTAGCGCACGCGGCAGGCGTCCAGAACCGACTGCTTGATGGTCTGGGCGCGCGGCGAGGCGGCGCGGTCGCTTTCCAGGTCGATCGCGGCCAGCACACGCCCGCTGGTGCTGCAGATGGCGAAGGTGACGTGCCCGGAGCCGAGCAGCCGGTACCAGTAGCGCACCTGGGCCGGATGTGTGGGCTGGCAGAAACGCACCAGCGGCAGTTTCGACAGCACGACGTGGTGCGGCAACGCCTCGCGCAGCTGACGGTACAGGCGCCGTTCCTCGGTGCTGAATACCGGCCGCGCCGTCAGTGCCCAGTCGGTGGGCAGATCACTCGTTGACGACGCCCTGCGCTGCACACGCATCACCACCAGCACCGCGCCGAGCAGCAGCGCCAGGACAAGCAGCGCGGGGGACCAGGGGGCGAGGGTCGACATGGGCGGCGCGGCGGTTGCGCGGGCGAGGCGCTGAGGGGTGTGGCGGGGCTGACGCGACCGGCTCGCGGGGGCTGCGCCGCTGACGTCGAACCGGCGGCGAACCGGCTACCCATGGTAACGCGCGACGTCGGCCGGTGGGCCGGGCCGAGCTCCCCCAAATTCAGGAGGTCGGGCCCTTGCCGGGCTTCAGCGCGTCGAGCCGCAGCGCATGCCGCTTGAACCGGAAGTCGACGCCCGCCGCCTGCCTGGCGATCAGTTCCTCGATCTGCGTGCCCAGCGTGTGCGCCTGCAGCGCCAGTTCGGCCGTGGCGTCGGCGCCGTCGAAGTCGATCAGCGCGCCGGCATGCTGGACGATGGCCATCATCGGCGTGTTGTCGCGGGCCAGGTGCAGGAAGAGCGTCTGCACGCCGCGGTTGCGGGCGTGTGTGACGGCGTGCGTGAAGAGCTGCGTGCCCAGCCCGCGCCCGCGTGCCCGCGACAGTATCGAGACGGCGAACTCGGCGCTGCGGCCTTCCGGATCCAGCGCCAGATGGCCCAACGTCAGCAGTTCGAGCCGGCGGTCGAAGGTGCCGAAGACGTGGTCACGCCGGAAGTCGAGCTGGTCGACGTAATGCGCGATGAGCTCGTCGCTGGCGCGCAGGCCGAAGCGCCGCACGCGGTCGTCGTCGTCCAGCGCCAGCAGGTGGCTGAGCACCCGGGGCCGGTGGCCGTCGTGCAGCCTGCGGATGGGCACCCAGCGCCGAGCGCAGGAACCCGCCGCACCTGGGGCAGGAGGCGCAGCGAGGAGGGTGCGTGGGTGGGCGGGCATCGGGTTGGGCGAGGGCATTGAGTGCATCCTAGAGGAAAAATCTAGGGTTAACCCTCAAACATCAACACGGCACCCTACCCGGCGTGACCGATGCCGCTTGCCGGTGACCTCGGCGAACAGGCTATACTCACAGGCTTTTCCGAATTCGGCCGGGAAAGAAACCGTGTTGCCGTATCCCCCACCCTGCGAGGCCGCCCGAACGAGCGGTGCCAAAGGTGACTGATCGTCCTGGGGTTGTGGCGTCGAGAGACGCCGTCGTGCGGCGCGGCCCTCTGTTTGCCGATGCTTCGCGTGCCGTGAACCGGCATGCATTTCGAAAGACCCTCATGAAGACCTTCAGCGCCAAGCCGGCCGAGGTGACGCACGAGTGGTTTGTGATTGACGCCACCGACAAGGTGCTCGGACGTGTTGCCAGCGAAGCAGCACTCCGTTTGCGCGGAAAGCACAAGGCCATTTACACGCCTCACGTCGATACCGGTGATTTCATCATCGTCGTCAATGCCGACAAGCTTCGTGTCACCGGCGCCAAAGCCACCGACAAGATCTACTACCGGCATTCCGGCTATCCCGGCGGCATCACCGCCACGCCCTTCAAGGACATGCAGGCCAAGCACCCCGGCCGCGCGCTCGAGAAGGCCGTCAAGGGCATGCTGCCCAAGGGCCCGCTGGGTTACGCGATGGTCAAGAAGCTGAAGGTTTATGCCGGTGGTACCCACCCGCACACTGCCCAGCAGCCCAAACCGCTCGAGATTTGAGGACGCAGCAATGATCGGACTTTGGAACTACGGCACCGGCCGCCGCAAGTCGAGCGTCGCTCGCGTCTTCATCAAGAAGGGCAGCGGCCAGATCGTCATCAATGGCAAGACCATCGATGACTACTTCGGTCGGCAGACCTCGATCATGATCGTGCGCCAGCCCCTGCTGCTCACGGGCAACAACGAGGCCTTCGACATCAAGATCAACGTGCACGGTGGCGGTGAATCCGGCCAGGCCGGCGCGGTGCGTCACGGCATCACCCGTGCGCTGATCGACTACGACACCGCGCTGAAGCCCGACCTCAGCCGTGCCGGCTTCGTGACGCGTGACGCACGCGAAGTGGAACGCAAGAAGGTCGGCTTGCACGGCGCCCGCCGCCGCAAGCAGTTCAGCAAGCGGTAATTGGCCCACCCCCTTCGCGCTGCGCGCGCCCCCTCGAGAGGGCGCCGCCAGCGGCCCGGCAGTGCCGGTTCCGCGGCGGCCACTTGGTGGCGCAGCGCCTGGGCGGTGGTCTTCGGCTGAACCGGCCGCGCTCGTAGATGCGCTGGAAGCTTCTGCGCAGACGCCTCTCGGTCAGTGCACCGAGGATGATCGTGCGCAGCCGGCTGCCGTGGCCGCTGCGCTGGGCGCTGGCCGCGGTGATGCTGGGCTTCTCGGCCGCCATCGCGCTGTGGGCCTTTCAGTTCGGCAAGGAAATCGCCGGCCTCGACCGCGACACCCAGCAGGAACTGCTGCGCCTGCGCAGCGAGCTGCAGCAACTGCGTACCGAACACGCCCAGGCGCGGCAGGTGGCCGACACCGCGGAAAGCCTGCTGAAGGCCGAACGCGCCGCCCAGGCCGGCCTGGCGCAGCAGCTGCGCCAGGCCGAGGCCGCCAAGGAGTCGCTGCGCGCCGATCTCGGCTTTTTCGAACGTCTGCTGCCCGCCAAGGGCGACGGCCTGCAGCTGCGCGGCCTGCAGGCCGAACCCGGCATACCCGGGCAATTGCGCTACCAGATGCTGCTGGTGCAGAGCGCCCAGAAGGCCAGCGAATTTGCAGGCCGCTACGACGTGACGCTGGGCGGCACGCTCGAGGGCCGACCCTGGAGCCAGCCGTTGCCCGGCGGGCCGTTGGCCCTGCGCCTGAGCCAGTACCTTCGCTTGCAAGGCACCATCGACCATCCGCCGGGTGCCGTGATAAAAACGGTGCAGGTCAGGGTGGTGGACCACGAGGGCACGACACGGGCGACACAGTCCGTCAAGCCCATGCCCTGAGTCACCGGCGCCAGAGGAGACACAACGATGTTCTGGTTCGGCCGCAAGAAGCCCCCGCCCATACGCAGCCTGATCTGCGAAGGCACGGTGGTTCAGGGCCAGCTGCGCTTTGTCGAGGGTCTGCGCATCGACGGCGAGGTGATCGGCGACGTCGTCGCCGAAGGCGAAGGCCGCAGCATGCTGGTGATCAGCGAGAATGGCCGCGTGCTCGGGAAGGTGAAGGCCGGGCATGTGATCATCAGCGGGGAAGTGCGTGGCCCCGTGTTTGCCCATGAACTGCTCGAACTGCAACCCAAGGCCCGCGTCACCGGTGACGTGCGCTACGACCTGCTCGAGATGCACCAGGGTGCGCTCGTCGAAGGCGAGCTGAAGCCGCTGAAGAGCATCGATAAGCCTGCCCTGAAACTTGCCGCGTCGAATGACGCTTGAAATCGACGCTTGAAACCCGCCCCGAGGAGACCCAGATGAATGCCATGGCCGAAACCCTTGCCCCCGCCTTCGACGAGATGCCCCCGCCGCTGGTCTTCACCGACAGCGCTGCGGCGAAGGTGGCCGATCTGGTCGCCGAAGAAGGCAACCCGGAACTGAAGTTGCGTGTCTTCGTGCAAGGCGGCGGCTGCTCGGGCTTCCAGTACGGGTTCACCTTCGACGAGGTGACCAACGAAGACGACACCCAGATGACAAAAAACGGCGTCACGCTGCTCATCGACGCGATGAGCCTGCAGTACCTGGGCGGCGCCGAGATCGACTACAAGGAAGACCTGCAGGGCGCGCAGTTCGTGATCAAGAACCCGAACGCCTCGACGACCTGCGGCTGCGGCTCGTCGTTCTCGGTCTAGTCGCTGCTGGCCATGCCGGTCCGCGTGCAACGCGGGCTGGGTGTTTCGGCATCGCGCCGATTCAGGCCGCCGCGTAGAGGGCGCCCAGCACCCGAGGCCCGCGCGCGCCCGTCACGGCCGGCAGGTTGCCGGGCTGGCGGTCCAGGCAGGCCCGGGCCAGCCAGGCAAAGGCCAGCGCCTCCATCTGGTCGGGCGGCACGCTGAGCACAGCGCTCGTCTGCACCTGCACACCCGGCAGCAGCGCTGCCAGACGTGTCAGCAGATGCCGGTTGAAGGCGCCACCGCCCGCCACGAAAAGCGCACGCGTCGCCGGCGCATGCCGCTTAAGGGCATCGGCCACCGTGCATACCGTCAGTTCGGCCAGCGTGGCCATCACGTCTTGCGGCGCCACGCGCCCGATGTCCGGGCTGGCGTCGAGCCAGGCGATGCGAAACAGGTCGCGACCGGTGCTCTTCGGGGGCTGGCGCGCGAAGTAGGCGTCGGCCAGCCAGGCCTGCAGCAAGGCCGCATGCACCTGGCCGCCCGCGGCCCACGCGCCGTCGGCGTCGAAGCTGCAACCCTGGTGGCGCTGGCACCAGGCGTCCATCAGCACGTTGGCGGGGCCGGTGTCGAAGCCGAGCACGCGGCCATCGGCCGGCAGCAGCGTCAGGTTGGCGATGCCGCCGAGGTTGAGCACGGCACGGTCCGAGCCAGCCACGCCGAAGCAGGCGGCGTGAAAGGCCGGAACCAGCGGTGCACCTTCGCCGCCGGCGGCGACATCGCGGCTGCGGAAGTCGCACACCACGTCGATGCCGCACAGCTCGGCGAGCAGCGCACCGTTCATCAGCTGCAGCGTGTAGCCGCTGCCGTCGAAGGCGTGTGGCTGGTGGCGCACGGTCTGACCATGGGCGCCGATGGCGCGCACGGCCTCGGGTAACAGCGCGGCAGCGGCCAGCAGTTCGTGCACAACTTCGGCGTAGAGCCGCACCAGCGCGTTGGCTGCCAGCGCGGCGCGGTGCAGTTCGTCGCCCCCGCTGTGGTTGAGCGCCAGCAGTTCCGCGCGCAAGCCGCCCGGAAAGGCGCGGTGGGCATGGCCGAGTGAGCGCAGGGTCGGCCCTTCGGGCCCCTGTTCGGCCAGCACCGCATCGACGCCGTCGAGCGACGTGCCCGACATCAGGCCGATATAGGTGGCCATCGACGCGTGCGGTGTACCCCGGTGGGGTGGCTGCTACTCGATGCGGCTGCGGCTGCCGGCAAAGCTTTCCGCGGCCTCGAGCTTGACGCGCACGGCGGCCAAGGTTTCGCCGAAACGCGGCCGCGAGGTGGCGTCCAGCTTCGTGGCTTCGGAGGACTTGGCCACTCGCAGCGGGTCCTGGTGCTGGCCCGCGACGCGGAACTCGAAGTGCAGGTGCGGCCCGGTGGCCCAGCCGGTGGCGCCCACGGCGCCCAGACGCTGGCCTTGTTCGATACGCTGGCCCTTGCGCACGTCGATGCGGCTCAGGTGTGCATAGAGCGTGCTGCGATTGTTGGCGTGGCGCAGCTCGACGACGTTGCCGTAGCCGTTCTGGCGGCCGGCGAAGTCGACCGTGCCGTCACCGACTGCGCGCACCGGCGTGCCGGTGGGGGCGCCGTAGTCGACGCCGAGGTGGGCGCGCTGCGTCTGGAAGATGGGGTGGATGCGCATCGCGAAGCCCGAGGTCACACGCGAGAACTCGAGCGGGCTGGCCAGGAAAGCGCGGCGTTTGCTGCTGCCGTCGATGTCGTAGTAGGCGCCGCGGCCGTCGGGCGGCGTGAACCACACGGCGTGGTGCGAGCGGCCGGCGTTGACGAACTCGGCGGCCAGCACGCGCCCGGCGCCTTCGTTCCAGGCCACGGGCTCACCGTCGGCCATCAGGGACTCGTAGACGACGCTGAAGGTGTCGCCCTTGCGCAGTTCGCGGTGGAAGTCGATGTCGGTGGCGAAGATGTCCGCCAGCTGCACGGCCACGGCGTCGGGCAGGCCCGATTCGTCGGTGGCGGCGAAGAGCGAACTGCGGATGCTGCCGCTGGCCAGGCGCGATTGCGCGGTGAGCGCGGCGGTTTCCAGGCGGGACAGCCAGCGGCCGTCGACGCGGGACATCGTCAGGCGCGTGAAGTGGGTGCGTGCCTGCTCGGTGCGCTCGGCGGGGAAGCGGGCCACCAGTTCCTGCAGCGCGCCGAAGCTGTCGGTCTGGGCGCGCACCATCTTGCCGCCGCGGCCGGTCAGCAGCAGGCGCGCCGTTGCGTCGCTGCGGATGAAGCTGGACGCCGTCGCGTCGCGGATGCCCAGGCGGTTGAACAGGCTTTCGGCGGTGTCGGTGCCGCGCGTGATGTCGCTGCGCGTGAGGGTGAGGTCTTGCGCGGCCAGCGCCAACAGCTGGGCGTCGATGCCTTCGGGCACCACGACCTCGGAAATCATGCGCTTGGGCAGCGCGGCGGCATCGGGGGCCAGCGGTGCCACGGCGACGGCGGTGATGCCGAAGCCGGTCATCAGCACGGCCGCGCTGGCAACGAGACTGCGGTGATGCTGCTGGACGAAGGCGACGAGGGCGTCGACGGCGCGGGTTGTGGACGTGTTCAAGGTGCGACGAGTCACTGCGAATAGCCCGCAGCCCGCATGCATGAACGCGGGCCCGGCGGTGTTGATCGAGTGGCCTCCTGCACCGGGGGTACCGGTTCGGCAGACAGGCCGTCCACTAGAATGAAAAACGACTTGAGCCGAAGGCACCGCCGTGACACCCCTCCTTCGAGGGCCACCGGAGTATAGCCAAGGCCCCCACCCGTGTGCTAGCGCACAGACGCCCCGAGTAACCGTTCATGTCTCTCCCCGTTACGCCGTCGGCGCCCGTGCCTGTTCCCAGCGACCGTGTACGCGAGGCCCTGGCCGTGTCGCTGCGCGGCTGCGACGAACTGCTGCCCGAGGCCGACTGGGTGAAAAAGCTCGTGCGCTCGGAGGCTAGCGGCAAGCCGCTGCGCATCAAGCTCGGCCTGGACCCGACCGCGCCCGACATCCATATCGGCCACACGGTGGTGCTGAACAAGATGCGCCAGCTGCAGGACCTCGGCCACACGGTGATATTCCTCATCGGCGACTTCACGTCGATGATCGGCGACCCCTCGGGCCGCAACGCCACGCGCCCGCCGCTGACGCGCGAACAGATCGAGGCCAACGCCCAGACCTACTACCGCCAGGCCAGCCTGGTGCTCGACCCCGAGAAGACCGAGATCCGCTACAACAGCGAGTGGAGCGACCCGCTGGGCGCACGCGGCATGATCCAGCTGGCCGCGAAGTACACGCTGGCGCGCATGCTCGAGCGCGACGATTTCACAAAGCGTTTCAAGGCCGGCACCCCGATCAGCGTGCACGAGCTGCTCTATCCGCTGATGCAGGGCTACGACTCGGTGGCGCTGAAGAGCGATCTCGAACTCGGCGGCACCGACCAGAAGTTCAACCTGCTGGTGGGCCGCGCGCTGCAGACCGAATACGGCCAGGAGCCCCAGTGCATCCTGACGATGCCGCTGCTCGAAGGCCTGGACGGCATCGAGAAGATGTCGAAGAGCAAGAACAACTACATCGGCATCACCGAGGACGCCAACACCATGTTCGCCAAGGTGCTCAGCATCAGCGACGTGCAGATGTGGAAGTGGTTCACGCTGCTGAGTTTCCAGCCCGAGGTGGAGATCGCGGCGCTGAAGCGCGAGGTCGAGGGCGGCCGCAACCCGAAGGACGCCAAGGTGCTGCTGGCGCGCGAGATCACGGCGCGTTTCCACGGTGCCGCCGCTGCCGCGTCCGCCGAGGAGGACTTCCAGCGGCGTGCCGCGGGCGGTGTGCCCGATCAGATCCCCGAGGTGACGCTGTCCGGCGCACCGCTGGCCATCGGCAGCCTGCTCAAGCAGGCCGGGCTCGTGCCGTCGACCAGCGAGGGGCTGCGCCTGGTCGAGCAGGGCGGTGTGCGCATCGACGGCACGGTCATCGCCGACAAGGCGCTGAAGGTCGACGCCGGCAGCTTCGTCGTGCAGGTCGGCAAACGCAAGTTCGCGCGCGTGAACCTGTCCTGATCCGGTTCGAACCCGTCCGACCGACACATTGGAAGTCCGCACCTACCTCAAGGTCTCGATCGCGGTGGCCCTGGCCACCATCGCACTGAAGACGGGTGCGTGGTGGGTCAGCGGCAGCGTCAGCCTGCTGTCGGACGCGCTGGAGTCGCTGGTGAACCTGGCCGGCGCGATGTTCGCGCTGGCGATGGTGACCATCGCCGCGCGCCCGCCCGACGACGACCACCCCTACGGCCACCACAAGGCCGAGTACTTCAGCAGCGGCTTCGAGGGCGTGTTGATCTTTGCCGCTGCGCTGGCCATCGTGATCGCGGCCGTGAACCGCCTGATCACCCCGCAGCCGCTGGAGGCGGTCGGCCTGGGCCTGGTGTTGTCGGTGGTCAGCTCGGTGATGAACGGCGTGCTGGCCTGGACCATGCTGCGCAAGGCCCGTGCCGCGCGCTCGATGGCGCTGGAGGCCGATGCGCGCCATCTCTTCACCGACGTCTGGACTTCGGCCGGGGTCGTCGTCGGCCTGCTGGCCGTGATGGCCACCGGCTGGCAGTGGCTCGACCCCGTCATCGCCATCGCGGTGGCGCTGAACATCCTGCGCGAAGGCGCGTCGCTGGTCTGGGCTTCCGCCGGCGGTCTGATGGACGAGGCACTGGAGCCCGACGCGCGGGCCGAGATCGACAAGGTGCTGGAAGGCTTCGCGCACCAGACCATCCGCTTCGACCACCTGGTGACACGCCGTGCCGGCCAGCGCCGCTTCGTCGACCTGCACATGCACATGCCGGCGGCCTGGACGCTGGGCCGCGCCGCTGCGGTGCGCGCCAGTGTCGAGCAGGCCTTGATGGCCGCGGTGCCCGGGCTGCGCGCCACCATCCAGCTGCTGCCGCTGGACGTCGAGGCGCACTTCGGCGACGAGATCGAACTGCTGTGATCGCGCTGGTGCAGCGTGTGCGCGAAGCACGCGTCGACGTCGCCGGCCGTACCGTGGGCGCCATCGGCCACGGCCTGCTGGTGCTGGTGTGCGCCGAGCCGGCGGACACGCCGCTGCAGGCGGGCAAGCTGGTCGACAAGCTGCTCAAGCTGCGCATCTTCGGCGACGACGCCGGCAAGATGAACCGCAGCCTGCAAGACGTGACGGGCGGCCTGCTGCTGGTGAGCCAGTTCACGCTGGCCGCGGATGTCTCGGGTGGCAACCGGCCCGGCTTCACCGGTGCCGCACCGCCGGCGCTGGGCCGCGCGCTCTTCGACGAAGTGCTGCGGCTGGCGCGTGAACGTCACCCGGACGTCCAGGCCGGCGAGTTCGGCGCCGACATGCAACTGCACCTGGTCAACGACGGGCCGGTGACGATCCCGATCACGCTGCGCTGAACGGCATGGCGACATGAAAAAGCCGCCCCGAGGGGCGGCTTGCTCGACGCGGCTGACAGCCGGGACCAGCCTGTCAGTCCGCGTACTGCCCGGCAGCCTTGATGGCCGGGCCCCACTTGGCGATCTCGGACTCGACGAACTTCTTGTGCTCGGCCGGGTTGACGCGGCTGTCGGTGATGACCACGGCGCCCAGCGCTTCCTGGCGCTTGATGAACTCGGGGTCCTTCAGGGCGTTGCGCAGCGCGGCATTCATGGTGTCGAGCACGGCCTTCGGCGTGCCCTTGGGTGCGTACAGGCCATGCCAGATCGACACGTTGAAGCCCTTCAGGCCCTGCGAGTCCAGCGTCGGCAGCTTGCTCAGCGCCGGCGTCGTCAGCGGCTTCATCGTCGTGACGGCGTAGGCCTTGACCTTGCCCGCCTCGATCTGGCCCGAGGTGTTGGTGGTCTGGTCGCACATCAGGTCGACCTGGCTGCCCAGGATGTCGGTCATGGCCGGCGCCGTGCCCTTGTACGGCACGGTCGTCATGTCGATCTTCAGGCTTTGCTGGAAGAGCAGCCCGCACAGGTGCGATGCGGCACCCAGGCCGGCGTTGGCGAGGTTGATCTTGCCCTTGTTGGCTTCCAGCCACTTCACGAGTTCGGCGTAGTTGGCCGCCGGCAACGTGGGGCGGCCGATGAGCGTCATCGGCACTTCGTTGACCATGCCGACGTACTCGAAGTCGTCCAGCGTCTTGTAGGGCAGGCTGCGGTAGAGCGCCGGCGCGGTGGCCATGCCGATGTGGTGCAGCAGGAAGGTGTAGCCGTCGGGGTTGGCCTTGGCCACCTTGGCCGCACCCAGCGTACCGCCGGCGCCGCCGACGTTTTCGATCAGCACGGTCTGGTTGTTGAGACTCTTGCGCAGCACTTCGGCCAGGTCGCGTGCCACCTTGTCGGTGGGGCCGCCGGCGGCAAAGGGCACGACCAGCGTCACGGCCTTTTCGGGGTAGGCAGCCAGGCTGCAGGTGGCCACGCTGGTTGCAGCGACGGCGGTAAGGATCTTGTGCAACGACTTCATGTAGCTTGTCTCCGGTGCTGGGCGAGAGGCCGCCGCGGACGCGGATCGTAGTCGCCGCCGGCCGGCTTGCCGAGGCGGAAACTACTTATCGCCAGTACCGGCAGGGGTTTGTGCGGCGCAGGCTCAGTCGTAGCGGCGCGCGTCCTCGATCACCTTGCCGTCGTTGGGCAGCGTGCCGGGCGCCACGAGTGCCACGTTGCAGCGCAGCTTGGTGATGTCGCGCACGCTGCCGGCCACCGCGGCCTGCAGGCCTTCGGCCACGGCGGCGCACTCGGCGCGCAGTGTCATGCGGTCGTTGGCCATCTCGCCTTCGACCACCAGCCGCGCACGCGCCAGTTCGGGGTGGCGTTTCAGCACCTCGGCCACCTGGCTGGGATGCACGAACATGCCACGCACTTTGGCCGTCTGGTCGGCGCGGCCCATCCAGCCCTTGATGCGTGTGTTCGTGCGGCCCGTGGGGCAGGGGCCGGCGAGTACGGCGCTGAGGTCGCCGGTGCCGAAGCGCACCATCGGGTAGTCGGCGTTGAGCACGGTCACGACGAGTTCACCCACCTCGCCATCGGGCACCGGGTCGCCGGTGCCCGGGCGCACGATCTCGACGACCACGCCTTCGTCGACGACCAGCCCCTCGCGTGCTGCGGTCTCGTAGGCGATGACGCCGGCTTCGGCGGTGGCGTAGGCCTGGTAGCCGGCCACGCCACGTTCCTGCAGCCAGTCGCGCAGGCTGGGCGGGAAGGCTTCGCCACTGAGCATGGCCTTGCGCAGGGTGGGCAGGGCGACACCGGTTTCGGCGGCCTTCTCGAGCAGGATGCGCAGGAAGCTGGGCGTGCCGACATAGGCGTCGGGGCGCAGGTGCTCCATCGCCTGCAGCTGCAGTTCGGTGTTGCCCACGCCGCCGGGGAACACGGTGCAGCCCAAGGCATGGGCGCCGGCTTCCATGATCCAGGCGCCGGGCGTGAGGTGGTAGCTGAAGCTGTTGTGCACCAGGTCGCCGGCGCGCAGGCCGGCGGCGAAGAGGGCTCGGGCGCTGCGCCAGTAGTCGGCGGCCGGGCCTTCGGGTTCATAGATGGGCCCGGGCGATTGGTAGACCCGCCGCGCCGGGCGCAGTGCCTGCTGGTGGCGCCAGCCCAGCGCCGAGAAGCCGCCGAAGACATCGGTGGCGCGGCTGGCCTGCTGGCGCGCCAGCAGCTCGGGCTTGCGCGTCACCGGCAGCGTGGCCAGCGCGGCGCGTGTCGTCACGCGGTCGGGTTCGACGCCGGCCAGCTGCTCCAGCAGCGCCGGCACGGCGCGTGCGGCGCGCAGATGCGCCGGCAGGGCCAGCGCCAGCGCGGCGTCGCGGTCAGCTGCGGACCGGGTTTCCAGCGTGTCGAAGAACTCGGCGTTCATGGTGTCACTCTTCCCGGTCCCAGCGGTCCAGGCGTTTCTTGATCTCGTCGAGCAGCTTGCGCTGGTCGGGCGTGGACTTCAGCGTCTGCGTATCCCACTCGGGTGTCAGTGCCAGCTTGCGTGCGATGCGGGCGACGATCTGCGTCGGCTCGGGCTTCAGTTCCAGCACCCGCTTGCCGCGCAGCTCGAACCCGTTGCCGCGCGCACTCAGCTTCAGGTCGCGCAGGGCGCGCCCCAGCTGTTCCATCGCTGCTTCTGGCTTGAACGAGGGCGGCGCGAAGCCACCGAGGTCGTCACTCATGGAAGGTCTCGATAAGCCCCAAGCCGACGCCGCGGAACCGGCTTCGCCGGGCCGCTGGCGTCGCCCCCTTGAGGGGGAGCGGCGCAGCCGCTGCGGGGGTGGGTCATGAAAGCCAGCGCTTGCGCCGCTTGTAGCTCTTCACGTCGCGGAAGCTCTTGCGGTCGCCGCCGCCCACGCCGAGGTAGAACTCCTTGACGTCCTCGTTTTCGCGCAGGTCCTTGGCGGCGCCTTCCATCACGATACGGCCGCTTTCCAGGATGTAGCCATGGTCGGCGTAACGCAGCGCCATGTTGGTGTTCTGCTCGGCCAGCAGGAAGGTCACGCCTTCGCGCTGGTTGAGGTCCTTCACGATCTCGAACACCTCTTCGACGATCTGCGGTGCCAGGCCCATGCTGGGTTCGTCGAGCAGCACCATCTTCGGATTGGCCATCAGCGCGCGGCCGATGGCGCACATCTGCTGTTCGCCGCCGCTGGTGTAGGCGGCCTGGCTGGTGCGGCGTGTCTTCAGTCGCGGAAAGTAGTTGTAGACCTTCTCCAGCGTCGCGGCGACCGCGGCCTTGCCGTCCTTGCGCGTGTAGGCGCCGGTCATCAGGTTGTCTTCGATCGACAGGTGGGCGAAGCAGTGCCGGCCCTCCATGACCTGGATGACGCCGCGGTTCACCATCTCCGACGTGGTGAGCTTCTCGATGCGCTCGCCGCGCAATTCGATGCTGCCCTTGGTGACCTCGCCGCGCTCACCGGCCAGCAGGTTGCTCACCGCACGCAGCGTCGTCGTCTTGCCGGCGCCGTTGCCGCCGAGGATGGCCACCACCCCGCCTTCGGGCACCTGCAGGCTCACGCCCTTCAGCACCAGGATGACGTGGTTGTAGATGACCTCGATGCCGTTGACGTTCAAGAGGATGTTGCTCATGGCGCTTCGGAGTGATCAAGCGGACGCCGCGGAACCGGCTACGCCGGGCCGCTGGCGTCGCCCCCTTGAGGGGGAGCGGCGCCAGCCGCTTCGGGGGTGGGTCAGGACTGGCAATCCGCGGGCGCGCGGCGCGTCAGTTTCTTCTCGCCGGCGTACTTCTCGGCAGCCGCCTTGACCATCGGCTTGATGATCTGATCGTCGGCCTGCATGAAGTCGGAGCTGAACTCCCACTTCGCGCCGTCCCAGGTATGCACGCGCGCCCAGGTCGAGCCCATGTGGTCCTGGCACGAGGTGCTGATGGGGCGCAGCACGCCGCTGAAGCCCAAGGCGTCGAGCTTCTTCTGGTCGAGGTTCAGGTTCTCCAGGCCCCAGCGCACCTGCTCGGTCGTCATGACCTTGCCCTTGCCGTAACGTTCCTGCGCGGCGCGCACGGCCTCGATGCCCAGCATCTGGATGATCAGGCCGCGGGTGTAGAGCACGCTGCCCACTTCGTCCTTCGGCCCGGTGCCCGCGCCCTTGGCGTGCACGTGCTTCAGGATGTCCTGGATGACCTTGGGCGACTGGCCCGAGGTGTTCAGCGCCAGTGCGTTGTAGCCCTTGGCCCCCGCGCCGACGTCCTTGACATCGGGCTCGGCGCCGGCCCACCACACGCCGTACATCTTCTCGCGCGGGTAGCCGGTGGCCTGCGCTTCCTTCAGCGCGGTGCTGTTCATCACGCCCCAGCCCCACAGCAGCACGTAGTCCGGCTTGCTCTGGCGCACCTGCAGCCAGGCGCTCTTCTGCTCGACGCCGGGCGCCGTCACCGGGATCAACTGCAGGTCGAAGCCGTGCATCTTGCTGCGCTCGGTGAGCAGCGGAATCGGCTCCTTGCCGAAGGGGCTGTCGTGGTAGACGAGCGTGATCTTCTTGCCCTTGAGCTTGTCGAAGCCGCCTTCCTTCTTGGCGAGGTGCTGGATCAGGATGTCGGCACCCGTCCAGTAGCTGCCCATGAGCGGGAAGTTCCACTTGAACACGCCGCCGTCCTGGCTGGCCGACAGGCCGTAGCCCAGCGTGATCAGCGGCATCTTGTCGCCCGGCGCCTTGTCGGTCAGCGCGAAGGTGATGCCGGTGGACTGCGGGTCGAACAGCGTGTTGGTCTTGCCCTTCAGGCGTTCGTAGCACTCCACGCCCTTGTCGGTGGCGTAGCCGGTTTCGCATTCCTCGAAGACGATCTTCACGCCGTTGATGCCGCCATCACGCGCGTTGATCATCTTGATGTAGTCCTGCTTGCCGTTGGCCCAGGGCGTGCCGTTCGGTGCATAGGGCCCGGTGCGGTAGACCAGCAGCGGGAAGAACTGTTCCTTGGCCTGCGCGAAGGCGACGCCGGTGGTCGACAGCAGTGCCGCGCCGACGAGGGTGAGGAGGGCGAGTCGTTTCATGAGGGTCTCCGATCGTTGTGGTGTAGCAAGCAAGGGCGAGGGACTGCTAGTGGGGGAAGGGCCAAAGGCGCAGCTTTTCCTTGGCCGTGGACCAGAGCCGCGCGATGCCGTGCGGTTCCTTGATGAGGAAAAAGACGATCAGCGCGCCGAAGATCATGAAGGTCAGGTGCGAGGCCAGCGCGGTGTCGATGGGGATGCCGAACCAGTAGGGCAGGTTGTCCAGCACGATGGGCAGCACGACGATGAAGGCGGCGCCGAAGAAGCTGCCCATGATCGAACCCAGCCCGCCGATGATCACCATGAACAGCAGGTCGAAGCTGCGGTTGATGCCGAAGGCCGCCGGCTCCCAGGAGCCCAGGTGCATGAAGCCCCACAGCGCGCCGGCCACGCCGACGATGAAGCTGCTGACGGCAAACGCCGTGAGCTTGGCGTAGACCGGGCGGATGCCGATGACGGCGGCGGCCACGTCCATGTCGCGGATGGCCATCCACTCACGGCCGATGTGGCCACGCACCAGGTTCTTCGCCATCAGGGCGAAGGCGATCAGGAAGACGAGGCAGAACAGGTACTTGCTGACCGGCGATTCGATGGGCAGCCCCAGCACGTTGAGCCCGGCCACGCTGACCGAGCCCGACGACGAGCCATTCGTGACCCAGGGCAGGCGCAGGCAGGCCCAGTCGACGAAAAACTGCGCCGCCAGCGTGGCCACCGCCAGGTACAGGCCCTTGATGCGCAGGCTGGGGATGCCGAAGAGCACACCGACGACCGTGGCGCACAGGCCGCCGAGCAGCAGGCTGGCGATGACCGGCATGCCCTCGATGCGCACCTGGAAGTTGTAGGCCGCATACGCCCCCACGGCCATGAAGGCGCCGGTGCCCAGGCTGATCTGCCCGCAGTAACCCACCAGGATGTTCAGTCCCAGCGCCGCCATGCTGAGGATGAGGAAGGGGATGAGGATGGCGCGGAACAGGTACTCCGACGCCACCAGCGGCACCACCACCAGCGCCACCGCCAGCAGCAGGCCGATGACGATGCGGTCCTGGGTGATCGGAAAGACCTGCGCGTCCGAGCGGTAGCTGGTCTTGAACTGGCCGTTTTCTCTGTACAGCATGGTTCAGACCCGATCGATGATTTTTTCGCCGAACAGCCCCTGCGGCCGCACCAGCAATACGAACAGCACCAGCACGTAGCCGAACCAGTACTCGATGCCGCCGCCGATGTGGGTGCCGATGTAGGCCTCGGACAGCTTCTCGCCGACGCCGATGATCAGCCCGCCGATGATGGCGCCCGGCACGCTGGTCAGGCCGCCGAGGATGACCACCGGCAGTGCCTTCAGTGCCACCAGGCTCAGCGAGAACTGCACACCCAGCTTGCTGCCCCAGATCATGCCGGCCACCAGCGCGACGAAGCCGGCCACGCTCCAGACGATGACCCAGATGCGCGACAGCGGGATGCCGATGCTCTGCGCGGCCTGGTGGTCGTCGGCCACCGCGCGCAGTGCGCGGCCGGTGGACGTCTTCTGGAAGAACAAGCTCAGCCCGGCCACCAGCGCGGCGGCGATCAGCGCCGCGTAGAGGTCTTCCTTGGCCAGCAGGATGCCGCCCTGGAAAGTGCTCTCGAACAGGAACATCGGGTCCTTGGGCAGGCCAACGTCGATCTTGTAGATGTCGTTGCCGAACAGCGTCTGGCCGAAGCCCTCGAGGAAGTAGGTGATGCCCAGCGTGGCCATCAGCAGCGTGATGCCTTCCTGGTTCACCAGCTTGCTCAGCACCAGGCGTTCGATGAGCCAGGCCACGATGACCATCACCACCATCGCGCCGGCGAAGGCCAGCAGGTTGGCCAGCAGCTTGTTGTCGAAGCCCAGCAGCGCCGGGATCCACTCCGAGAAGCGCGCCATCGCCAAGGCCGCGAACAGCACCATCGCGCCCTGCGCGAAGTTGAAGACGCCGCTGGCCTTGAAGATCAGCACGAAGCCCAGGGCGACCAGTGAATACAGCATGCCCGACATCAGGCCGCCGATCAGGGTTTCGAGGAAAGGTCCCATCGCGTCGTTTCCTCAGTGGCCCGTACCGAGGTACGCGCTGATGACTTCCGGGTTGTTGCGCACCTCGTCGGGCGTGCCGTCGCCGATCTTCTTGCCGTAGTCCAGCACGACGACGCGGTCGCTGATGTCCATCACCACGCTCATGTCGTGTTCGATCAGCACCACCGTCGTGCCGTACTCGTCGTTGACGTCGAGGATGAAGCGGCTCATGTCCTGTTTCTCTTCCACGTTCATGCCGGCCATCGGCTCGTCGAGCAGCAGCACCTTGGGCTCCATCGCCAGCGCGCGGCCGAGGTCCACTCGCTTTTGAAGTCCATACGGCAGGCGGCCCACGGGCGTCTTGCGGTGGGCCTGGATCTCGAGGAAGTCGATGATCTTCTCGACGAACTCGCGCTGCTCGGTCTCTTCGCGTTCGGCCGCGCCGAAGCGGATGGCCTGCTGGAAGAGGTTGGTCTTCATGCGCAGGTTGCGGCCGGTCATGATGTTGTCCAGCACGCTCATGCCCTTGAAGAGCGCCAGGTTCTGGAAGGTGCGCGCCACGCCCATCTCGGCGACCTGGCGGCTGTTCATGCCCTTGAAGGTCTGGCCACAGAAGGTGATGCTGCCTTCCTGCGGCGCATAGACACCGTTGATGCAGTTGAGCATGCTGCTCTTGCCCGCGCCGTTGGGGCCGATGATGGCCCGCACCTCGTGCTCGCGCACGTCGAAGCTGATGTCGGTGAGCGCCTTGACGCCACCGAAACGCAGGCTGATGTTCCTGACGTCGAGGATGACGTCGCCGATCTTGCGTTCAGCCATGGTCAGGCCGCCTTCTTCATGGCGGGGAAGGTCTTGGCATCGACGATGGGCAGCGTGGCGCTGACGCTGCCGCTGCGGCCATCCTCGAACTTCACCGCGGTCTCGATGAACTGCTCGGCCTTGCCGCCGTACAGCGCGTCCACCAGCACCTGGTACTTCTCGCTGATGTAGCCGCGCTTGACCTTGCGTGTGCGCGTCATCTCGCCGTCGTCGGCATCGAGTTCCTTGTGCAGCACCAGGAAGCGGCTGATCTGGCTGCCGGCCAGCATGGCGTCGGCGGCGAGGTCGGCGTTGACCTTCTCGACGCATTCCTTGACCAGTTCCAGCACTTCCTTCTTCGCCGCCAGGTCGGTGTAGCCGGCGTAGGGCAGGTTGCGGCGCTCGGCCCAGTTGCCCACGGCCTCGAAGTCGATGTTGACGAAGGCGCAGACCTGCTCGCGCTTGTCGCCGAAGGCCACGGCTTCCTTGATGAAGGGGAAGAACTTCAGCTTGTTCTCGACGTACTTGGGGGCGAACATCGCGCCGTCGCTGGCGCCGCCCATCAGGCGGCCGACATCCTTGGCGCGGTCGATGATCTTCAGGTGGCCGGTGGCGTCGAGGAAGCCGGCGTCGCCGGTGTGGTACCAGCCGTCGGCCGTCAGCACCTCGGCGGTGGCGGCGGGGTTCTTGTAGTACTCCTTCAGCAGCCCCGGGCTCTTGACCAGGATCTCGCCGTTGGCCGCCACCTGGATCTGCACGCCGTCGATGGGCACGCCCACGGTGTCGGCCTTGACCTCGTGGTCGGGCTGCAGGCAGACGAAGACCGCCGTCTCGGTGCTGCCGTAGAGCTGCTTGAGGTTGATGCCGATCGAGCGATAGAAGGTGAAGAGGTCGGGCCCGATGGCCTCGCCGGCGGTGTAGGCCACACGCACGCGTGAAAAGCCCAGCGTGTTGCGCAGCGGGCCGTAGACGAAGGCGTTGCCCAGCGCGTAGGCCAGCCGGTCGGCCAGGCCCACCGCTTTGCCGTCCACCGGCTTGCCACCGGCGAGCCGCGCGTCGATCAACGCCGGGCCGACGCGCCGCGCCACGTCCATGAAGCGGTGGAAGAGCCAGCGCTTGAAGCGGCCCGCGTCTTCCATGCGGATCATCACGCTGGTCAGCAGGCCTTCGAAGATGCGCGGCGGCGCGAAGTAGTAGGTGGGCCCGATCTCCTTCAGGTCGATCATCACCGTGGCCGCGCTCTCGGGGCAGTTCACCACGTAACCGCAGGCCAGCCACTGCGCGTAGCTGAAGATGTTCTGGCCGATCCAGGCCAGCGGCATGTAGGCCAGCACCTCTTCCTGCGCCGTGAGCTTGTCGAAGCGCTGGCCCGCGGTGGCGCGGTCCAGCAGCGTGGCGTGGGTGTGCACCACGCCCTTCGGGTTGCCGGTGGTGCCGCTGGTGAAGAACATCGCCGCCACGTCGTCGGGCTGGCAACGGTTCACCTCGTCGTCGAAGAGGCGCGCGTTGGCCGCGTCGTGGGCCTGGCCGGCGGCCACCAGCGCGTCGATGGAGTCGAGGCCGGTCTCGGCATAGTTGCGCAGGCCGCGCGGGTCGTCGAACCAGATGCGCTTGAGCGTCGGGCACTGCGCGCGCAACTCGAGCATCTTGTCGACCTGCTCCTGGTCTTCGACGATGACGTAGCCGACCTCGGCGTTGTTGATCGGGAACACGTACTCGGTGGCCGCGGCGTCCTGGTACAGCGGCACCGGCACGGCACCGAGCGACTGCGCGGCCAGCATCGTGGCGTACAGGCGTGGCCGGTTTTCACCCACCACCACGACATGGTCGCCGCGGCCCACGCCGGCGTGCGCCAGCCCGCAGGCCAGTCGCCGCACCAGCAGCGCCAGCTCGGCCCAGGTGGTGGTCTGCCAGATGCCGTAGACCTTCTCACGCAGCGCCGGGGCTTGCGGGCGCTGCCGTGCGTGGTCGAGCATCAGACCGGGAAACGACTTCGGCACGGGCTTGCCTCCTTGTGCTTTGCTGCGCATTCTGGGCAAGACTTTGACGCCAGGTTGTCGTTACGACGACAATGTTCGGGTTCGCCCTGACAGGCCTTTCCCGGAGCCCACGCGCCGCCCGAGATGTCGCAAGCCCAGTTCCCGTCGGCCTCGCGCGCACGCGCCGTGCAGCCCTCGCGCTCGCGTGCGGCGCTGCCCGACGATCTCGCGCACATCCCCTGGCTGGGCGCGCTGGGCGGCGACGAACGCGAGCGTGTGCTGGCCGACCTGCGTGTGGTGCAGGTCGATGCCGGTGAACTGGTGTGCCGGGTCGGCCGGCCCGTCACCTACTGGTTCGGGCTCATCGACGGCCTGCTGAAGATGAGCAACGACAGCGCGATGGGTGTGCCCATCACCTTCACCGGCCTGTCGCCCGGCGGCTGGTTCGGTGAAGGCACGGTGCTCAAGGGGGAGGTCTACCGCTACAACATCCAGGCCCTGCGCAAGAGTGTCGTGGCCGGCATCACGGCCGAGACCTTCCACTGGCTGCTGGGCCGCAGCATCGGCTTCAACCGCTTCGTGATGAACCAGCTCAACGAGCGCCTGGGCCAGTTCATCGCGGCGCGCGAGATCGACCGCCTGACCCACCCCGACGCCCGCGTGGCGCGCAGCCTGGCGGCGCTGTTCCACCCCGTGCTCTACCCGGGTGTCGGCGAGCTGTTGCGCATCACGCAACAGGAACTGGGCTATCTCGTGGGCCTGTCGCGCCAGCGCGTCAACGAAGCGCTGTCGGCACTTCAGGCCGACAGGGTCATCCGCATCGAGTACGGCGGTGTGCGTGTGCTCGACCTGGAGCGCCTGCGTTCCTACCGACTCGGCTGAAGCGGGCGGATATCCGCGAGAGTGGGTGCTCGCACAACGCGGCCAGGCACTTGACCTGGCGCAGCGTGCCGGGAACTTGCCGCCGGTCTGGCGGCTCGGACAGCCTGACACCACCGCAGTGCCGGTTGGGTGCTGCCATGCGCCCGCCACCCCCGGGTCGCGCCGCCGAGGCCGACCTCCCACAAGAACCCGGAGGGTTTGCCCATGACAGACTGGCTCGATCGCATCCTGCGGCTGCTGCCCCCCACCCTGGCGCGCTGGTTGTCGCGGCGTCTGCGCGGCCGCAGGCCGGCCTTGCCCCCCGCCGTGGCGGCGCCGACGGCGGCCGAGGCGTCCGTGCTGGCGCTGCCGCTGGC
>CAMTUD010000147.1:0-6666 GCA_947084805.1 uncultured beta proteobacterium
ACTTCCTTACACTCTTTCCCTACACGACGCTCTTCCGATCTACGCTGGACTGGCCCGCGCTGCGCGCGGCCGTCGCCGGCTGCCGCGCCTGCAGCCTGTGCGAAAGCCGTACGCAGACGGTGTTCGGCGTCGGCCATGCGCAGGCGCACTGGATGGTGGTGGGCGAAGCGCCGGGCGAAAACGAGGACCGCGAAGGTGAACCCTTCGTCGGCGCCGCCGGCCAGTTGCTCGACCGCATGCTCGCCGCGCTGCAGCTTTCGCGTGCGGCCGACGGCGCGGCCGAGCGCAGTGTCTACATCGCCAACACGCTGAAGTGCCGCCCGCCGCGCAACCGCAACCCCGGCGCCGAAGAAATGGCGCAGTGCGAACCTTTCCTGGTGCGCCAGATCGAGCTGCTCCAGCCGCGCCTCATCCTCGCCATGGGCCGCTTTGCCGTGCAGGCCCTGCTGCGCAGCGACGAACCCATCGGCCGCCTGCGCGGGCGTGTGCACCGCTACCAGGGTGTGCCGCTGGTCGTCACCTACCACCCGGCCTACCTGCTGCGCAGCCCGCTCGACAAGGCCAAGGCCTGGGAAGACCTGTGCCTGGCCGCCGCCACCGTGGAAGGCGGCGCGGCATGACCGAAGACGCGCCGGCCGCACGCCCGGCCCCCGAGCCGACGGTGGCCGAACTGCGCGCGCAGATCGCGCAGTTCGCGCTGCTGTGCAATAACGTGCCGGCGGCCATCGCCTACTACGAACGTGCGGGCAACACCTGCCGCTACGCCAACCGCGGCTACGCCGAGATGTTCGGCCTGACCGAAGCCTCGATCATCGGCCTGACGGTGGCGCAGATCATCGGCGACGACGCCGCGGCGCTGATCCAGCCCCAAGTCGACCAGGTGCTGCGCGAACGTGTCAGCACACGCTACGACCGCCAGCTGTTCGACGCCCAGGGCACGGCGCGCCACATCGAGGTCCACCTGCTGCCGCACACGCCGGCGGAAGGCGACGAGCCGGTGGGCGCCTTCGTGCTGATCAGCGACATCTCGCGCCACCGCGAAGCCGAGACCGCGCTGCGCGACAGCGAGGAGCGGCTGGCCAAGTTCATGCACGCCAGCGCCGAGGGCATCGTCTTCCACAAGGGTGGTTTCATCACCGACGCCAACCCGCCCTTGCTGGCGCTGCTGGGCCGCACGCTGCCCGAACTGCTGGGGCGGCCGACGCTGGAGTTCGTGGCGCCGGGGCAGCGCCAGCGGGTGGCCGAGGTGATGGCCTCGGGCGACGAGATCGGCTACGACAGCGCCATCCTGCACCGCGATGGCCACGAGCTGCCGGTCGAATTCATCGTGCGCACGTTGCAGTACCAGGGTGAACGCCTGCGCATGACCATCGTGCGCGACATGCGCGACCGCGCCGAGGCGCAGGCGCGCATCCATCACCTGGCGCACCACGACGCGCTGACCGGGCTGCCCAACCGACTGGCCTTCGACACCCGCGCGCAGGCCCTGCTGGCGCAGGCCCGTGCGCGCGGTGAGGGCCTGGCGCTGCTCTTCATCGACCTCGACCACTTCAAGCGTGTCAACGACTCGCTGGGCCACCCGGTGGGCGACATGCTGCTGCAAACCGTGGCCGAGCGCATCGGCGCCGCGCTGCGTGCGCAGGGCCGCGCGGGCCTGCTGGGCGACGCCATGCTGGCACGCGGCGCCGACCTGGTGGCGCGTTTCGGTGGCGACGAGTTCGTGCTGCTGCTCGCCGGTGACCCGGCGCCCGCTGCGGTGCAGGCGGTGGCGGCCAAGCTGCTGGCCACCATCGGCGCGCCGCTGGAAGTGCAGGGCGCGTCGATCTCGGTTACGCCGTCGATCGGGGTGGCCATGTACCCCGAACATGGCGATACGCCGGCGGCGCTGATCAAGCACGCCGACATCGCGATGTACCGCGCCAAGCTGCAGGGCCGCGCCGCGTGGCGCTTTTTCGAGCCGGCGATGGCCGCTGCCGCCTACGCCGAACTGGCGATGGAAAGCCGCCTGGCGCAGGCCGTGCGCGCACACGAGTTCGTGCTGCACTTCCAGCCCCAGCTGTCACTGCGCGACGGTCACCTGCTGGGCGTCGAGGCGCTGGTGCGCTGGCAGCACCCCGAGCTCGGCCTGCTGCCGCCCGATCACTTCATCCCGGTGGCCGAGGCGCGCCGGCTCATCCTGCCCATCGGCCAATGGGTGCTGCTCGAGGCCTTGCGCTGCGCCGTGCGCTGGCATGCCAGCGGCCTGGCACCGGTGCCGGTGGCGGTGAACCTGTCGACGCTGCAGTTCCACATGCCGGGTTTCGTCGAGACCGTGGAACGTGCGCTGCAGGACACCGGCGCCCGCGGCACGATGCTCGAGCTGGAACTCACCGAGCGCATGCTGATGGAAGACGTGGCCGGCGTGCGCCCCGCGCTGGAGCGCCTGAAGGCCGCCGGCGTGGGCATCGCCATCGACGACTTCGGCACCGGCTACACCAGCCTGGCGCTGCTCAAGCACCTGCCGGTGGACCGGCTGAAGATCGACCGCAGCTTCGTCACCGACCTGCCCGGCGACGCCGGCTCGGCGGCCATCGCACGCGCCATCATCCAGCTCGGCCAGAGCCTCGGGCTGCAGGTGGTGGCCGAAGGCGTGGAGACCGTGGCGCAGCGCGAGTGGGTGCGCGAGCACGGCTGCGACGCGATGCAGGGGTTCATCGAAGGCCGGCCGATGACGATGGCCGACTTCGAGGACTGGCTGGCGCAGCGCGCGGCAGGCTGACGACGCGCGCTGCCGGGGTGCTTCAGCGCGGCGTCTTCCGGGGTCGCACCCAGCCGGCCAGCGAGGCCTGCCTGGCGCGCGCCAGCGTCAGCTGGCCGGCCGGGGCGTCCTTGGCGATGGTGCTGCCGCCGCCGATGGTGGCACCCGCGCCCAGCGTCACCGGCGCCACCAGCACGCAGTTGCTGCCCACGTGCACGTCGGCGCCGATGGTCGTGCGGTGCTTGTTCGCGCCGTCGTAGTTGGCGGTGATGCTGCCGGCGCCGAAGTTCACGCGTTCACCCACCGTCGCGTCGCCCAGGTAAGCCAGGTGGTTGGCCTTGGCGCCCTTGGCCAGCGTGCTGTTCTTGACCTCGACGAAGTTGCCGATGTGCACCTCTTCGCCGAGTTCGGCGCCCGGCCGCAGGCGCGCAAACGGCCCCACCAGCGCCCCGGCGCCGACGCTGGCGCCTTCGATGTGCGTGAAGGGGTGGATCACGGCGCCGGCGCCGATGCGGGCGTCGCGGATGACGCAGTTCGCGCCGATGTGCACACCGTCGGCCAGATGCACCTCGCCCTCGAAGAGGCAGTTGACGTCGATCTCGACGTCGCTGCCACAGGTGAGCGTGCCGCGCACGTCCAGCCGCGCCGGGTCGGCCAGGCGCACGCCGGCCTCCATCAGCGCCAGGGCCTGGCGGCGCTGGAACACACGCTCCAGCTCGGCCAGCTGCGCGGCGTCGTTGATGCCGGCCACCTCGGCTTCGTCGTCGACCACCTGCGTCGTCACCGGCACACCTTCGGCCACCGCCATCGCCACCACGTCGGTCAGGTAGAACTCGTGCTGCGCGTTGTCGTCGCGCAGCGCCGCCACCCAGCGCTTGAGCATCGCCGTGGGCGCGGCCATGATGCCGCTGTAGACCTCGCGGATGGCACGCTGCTCGGGCGTGGCGTCCTTGTACTCGACGATGCTGCGCACACCACCGGCGGCGTCGCGCACGATGCGGCCGTAACGCGCCGGGTCCAGCGGCAGGAAGCTCAGCAGCGCCAGCCGCTCGCCGCCGCAGGCTTGCACCAGCGCCTGCGCCGTGGCGGCGCGGATCAGTGGCACGTCGCCGTAGAGGATCAAGGTCACCGGCTGGCTGTCGTCCAGCGCCGGCACCGCCTGCTGCACGGCGTGCCCGGTGCCCAGCTGCGGCATCTGGCGCACGAAGGCCACGCCGGGGCCGGCGACGGCGGCCTCGACCTCGTCGGCGCCGTGGCCGGTGACGACCACGGAACGCAGCGCACCCACGCCGGCGGCGGCGTTCAGGACATGCTGCAATAGGCTCGTGCCGGCCAGCCGGTGCAGCACTTTCGGCAGTGCCGACTTCATGCGGGTGCCCTTGCCCGCGGCCATGATCACGACGTTAGGTGCCATGCAGCTGTCTCGCATCAAAAATCAGATTATCGACGCGCGGCAAGGCGGCTTCCGTGCGCTGGCTTTGCTGGCGGCCGTGGCGCTGCTGGCCGGCTGCAGCAGCGTGCGACTGGCCTACAACAACGCCCCGCAGCTGAGCTGGTGGTGGCTCGACGGCCATGTCGACTTCAGCCGCGAACAGGCGCCGCAGGTCAAGCAGGCGCTGGACGGCCTCTTCGACTGGCATCGTGCGACCCAGCTGCCGGCCTACGCGGCACTGCTGGCGCGCACGCAGCCCGCCATCCTCGAGCCGACGACGCCGGCGCAGGCCTGCCGCTGGCAGGTCGAGGTGCGCGAGCAGCTCGAGCCGACGTTGCAGCGCGCGCTGCAGCTCACCGCCGAGCAGCTGCCGGGGCTGGGCGAGGCGCAGTTCACGCACCTGGCGCAGCGCTACGTCAAGGGCAACGACGAGATGCGCGACGACTTCCTGCAGGACGACCCGGGCGAACGCCTGACGGCGTCGGTGAAGCGCGCGCTGGAGCGCGCCGAAAGGCTGTACGGCCGGCTCGACGAGGCGCAGCGCCGCCTGGTGCGCGCGGGTGTGCTCGAGTCGCCCTTCGACGCCGCGCTGTGGCTGAAGGAGCGCCAGCGACGCCAGCGCGAGGTGCTGGCCACGCTGCGCCGTCTGGCGGCCGAGCGTGCCGACGCCGAACAGCGCCTGGCCGCGCTGCGCCTGCTGGCCGCGCACACCGAACGTTCACCCGACCCGGTCTACCGCGCCTACCAGCTCAGGCTGGGCGACTACAACTGCGGTTTTGCGGCGCGCATCCACAACGCCACCACGCCGGCGCAGCGCCAGCGGGCGCGCGAGACGCTGAAGGGCTGGGAAGACGATCTGCGCGCGCTGCTGGCACCCTGAGCGCCAGCCGCGGCACTTCAGGTCGCGGCGGCGATGAAGGCGCGCAGGTCGGCTTGCTGAGCCAGGTCCAGCGCCAGGTCCCAGGCCACGGCGGCCTTGTCGGCGCCCAGCACCGGGTCGGCCTGGCCGATGAACTTGGCGCGCAGCTGCGCGTCGCTCATCGGGTTTTCGACACTGCCGATGGCGTGCGCGACGAAGACATGCAGCTCGCGGCCGTCGGTGGTGTGGATGGTCAGGTCGGCGGCGGCCTCGTCGATGCGGTCGTCGACGACGGCTTCCACCTTGGCGCGCAGCGCCAGCACGTCGGGGCGGTTGACGACCTCGTCGGTGTACTCGTGTTCACCAGCCTGGCCGAAGATCAGGCCCACGGCGCACGAATGGTAGACGCTGAACTTGCTTTGCAAGCCGTCGCTGGGCGTCTTCTTGCCGGTGAGTTCGAGCACCAGCGAGTGCACCTTCAGCGTCACCTTGGCGATGTCGTCGGCCGTCAGCCCGTGGGCGTTGCGCAACTGCACGCAGCCGTCGATGGCGGGGTGGATGACGATGCCGCAGGCAAACGGCTTGTAGGTGTTGAGCGCCGCTTCCCAGCGCTGGCCCAGGCCTTCGCTGATCTCCGACCAGTCGGTCTTGTCGCTGAACACCTGCAGCAGCCCGCGCGGCGCTTCCAGCGCACGTTTGCTGGCGGTGTAGCCGTGTTTGGCCATCAGCGCCGACATCAGCCCCACGCGAGCGGCACCGCCGGGGTGGAAGGGCTTGGTCATGGTGC
Source organism: uncultured beta proteobacterium (assembly GCA_947084805.1). Taxonomy (GTDB): domain Bacteria; phylum Pseudomonadota; class Gammaproteobacteria; order Burkholderiales; family Burkholderiaceae_C; genus Rubrivivax. The sequence goes on from CAMTUD010000147.1 coordinate 5,816, forward strand.
CGAACTGTTCGCGCAGCCCGATGGGTTGTGAGGCCGCGATGCCCAGTGCCATCTGCGTGCGCGCGGCGTCCAGGCCCAACAGGCGCGAGCACGCCGCGGCGCTGCCCAGCATGCCGGTGGTGCCCGTGATGTGCCAGCCGCGGTCGTAGTGGTCGGGGTAGATGGCGTTGCCGACGCGGCAGCTGACCTCGATGCCGATGACCAGCGCGTCGATGAGTTCACGCCCGGCGACGTTGAGGTGCTCGCCCAGCGCCAGCACCGCCGAAGCCACCGGGCCGGCGGGGTGGATGATGGTCTTGAGGTGGGTGTCGTCGAAGTCCCAGGTGTGCGAGCTGATGCCGTTGATGAGCGCAGCGCTGGCGATGTCGACCTTCTCGGGCCGGCCCAGGATGCTGGCCTGCGCCGAGGGCTGCAGTTCCTGCACCGCAGTCAATGCGGCCTCCACCGTTTCGTGGTGCGACGGGCCGATGGCGCAGCCGACCCAGTTGACGAAGGTGCGGTGGGCTTCGCGTTCGACGGCGTCGTTCCAGCCGCGGCTGGGGTGGGCGATGACAAAGTTCGCCAGCAGTTCGGTGACCGCCGGTGCGTTGGCATCGGCCTTGACAGTGTTGTTGCGTGCCATGGGGTCTCGGTAGGGTGCGGGCGTCTGGGACGAAGCTACCAGTGTCTCGCAGCCGCCGAGCCCAGGAGGTTGGGGGTTATACATACTGCGGCGGCGGCTCGCGGCCCGTTGCGGAAGTTCGCCGTCCGCCTTGGCGTGCTGACGGTTGTGACGGCAAAGGGCCGTCCGGGCGGGGCGCGGCGTGCGACTGAGGCGGTCGGCGCTTCGCGCCGACTGCCCTGCGGTGCTC
>CAMTUD010000148.1:0-20159 GCA_947084805.1 uncultured beta proteobacterium
CGACACTCTTTCCCTACACGACGCTCTTCCGATCTCGGCGGCGGGCCCAGCGTTGCAACCAGCGTCAAGGGCGTTTCCACGCGCGGCTGCCAGCCACCCCGCGCTGCCAGCGCCGCGCGCGCTGGCGCTAGCAAGGCCGCATACGGCAGCAGCAGCACGGCGTCGCGCGCCGGCAAGCCGCGGCCCTGCAGCCAGCCTTGCAGCTGCTGCGCCACGGCGGGCCAGAGGTCGGCGCAGCGCCAGCCCTCGGGCAGCGCGATCGTGTCTATCGACGTCATAGGGGAACTGCTGCCTGCCTGCCCGGGCCGGGCGAGAGCCTTATGTCAAAATCATTCTGCCTTGTTGCATGCGTGGCGTCGCCATGTGTCCGGGCCCGGAGACCCTCCCCATGAGCAGCGAACTGATCAAACACATCACCGACGACTCTTTCGGCGCCGACGTCCTGCAGGCCGACAAGCCCGTGCTCGTCGACTACTGGGCCGAGTGGTGCGGGCCCTGCAAGATGATCGCCCCGATCCTGGACGAGGTGTCCAAGGACTACGACGGTCGCCTGCAGATCGCCAAGATGAACGTCGACGAGAACCGCGAAGTGCCCGGCAAGTACGGCATCCGCGGCATCCCGACGCTGATGCTGTTCAAGGACGGACAGCTCGCGGCCACCAAGGTCGGCGCACTCTCGAAGGCGCAGTTGACCGCCTTCATCGACGCTCATCTATAATCTGCGTCACCGGTCGGCGCTTCATGCGCGGGCCGGCTGACCCGCCACCACGCACGCCCCGCCGGCCTTCATGCCGGCAAACCCAGGGCCCGCAGCGTGGATCCGGCGACTCTCATCCGCGTTCTGCCGCCCGTGCCGCCCTGAAGGCACGTGAGCCGCACCGCATCTGCCCTGCGAGGGTGCTGCCCCATGCACTTGTCCGAACTCAAAGCCCTGCACGTCTCCGCGCTCATCACCATGGGCGAGGAACTGGAGATCGAAAACGTCGCCCGCCTGCGCAAGCAGGAACTGATGTTCGCGATCATGAAGAAGCGCGCCAAGGCCGGCGAGCAGGTCTTCGGCGACGGCGTGCTGGAAGTGCTGCCCGACGGCTTCGGCTTCCTGCGCTCGATCGAGGCCAGCTACATGGCGTCTACCGACGACATCTACCTCAGCCCCAGCCAGATCCGACGCTTCAACCTGCACACCGGCGACAACGTCGAAGGTGAAGTGCGGGTGCCCAAGGACGGTGAACGCTACTTCGCGCTGGTCAAGGTCGACCGCGTGAACGGCGTGACGCCCGAGGAGAGCAAGCACAAGATCATGTTCGAGAACCTGACGGCGCTGTTCCCGAAGGAGCAGTTCAAGCTCGAACGCGACATCAAGGGTGAAGAGAACATCACCAGCCGCATCATCGACCTCATCGCGCCCATCGGCAAAGGCCAGCGCGCGCTGCTGGTGGCGCAGCCCAAGACGGGCAAGACGGTCATGATGCAGCACATCGCGCACGCCCTCGTCGCGAACCATCCCGAGATCCACCTCATCGTGCTGCTCGTCGACGAGCGGCCGGAAGAAGTGACCGAAATGCTGCGTACCGTGCGCGGCGAGGTCATCAGTTCCACCTTCGACGAACCCGCGGCGCGCCACGTGCAGGTGGCCGAGATGGTGATCGAGCGCGCCAAGCGCCTGGTCGAGTTGAAGAAGGACGTGGTCATCCTGCTCGATAGCATCACCCGCCTGGCCCGCGCCTACAACAACGTGCTGCCGTCTTCCGGCAAGGTGCTGTCGGGCGGCGTCGACGCCAACGCGCTGCAGCGCCCCAAGCGCTTCTTCGGCGCCGCGCGCAACACCGAAGAAGGTGGCACGCTGACCATCATCGGCACGGCCCTCGTGGACACCGGCTCGAAGATGGACGAGGTGATCTACGAGGAATTCAAGGGCACCGGCAACTGCGAGATCCACCTCGACCGCCGCATGGCCGAGAAGCGGGTCTACCCGTCGATCCTCATCAACAAGAGCGGCACGCGCCGCGAGGAACTGCTGCTGAAGCCGGAAATCCTGCAGAAGAGCTGGATCCTGCGCAAGCTGCTCTACCCGATGGACGAGATCGAGGCGATGGAGTTCATTCTCGAGAAGATGAAGGCGAGCAAGAACAACCTCGACTTCTTCGACATGATGCGGCGCGGCGGCTAGCCTATACTCATGGGCTTTTCGCCCCCCGCGTAAGTACGCTGCCCGCCCGCACCGGGCCCCCAGCAGCGCGGCTGCCACACACATACCGAGGCTCCCCATGAAAGACGGCATTCACCCCAACTACCGCGAGGTCTGCTTCCAGGACCTGTCGAACGGCTTCAAGTTCGTCACGCGTTCCTGCGCCCCGACCAAGGAATCGATCAAGCTGGAAGACGGCCGTGAACTGCCGCTGATCAAGCTGGAAACCACCAGCGAGACGCACCCGTTCTACACCGGCACGCAGAAGAGCATCGACAACCTGGGCGGCCGCGTCGAGAAGTTCCGCAACAAGTTCGCCCGCGTCGGCCTGAAGAAGCCGTCCGCCGTCGCGACGCCGGAAGCCAGCGCCGACTGAGCGTTTGCTCCGCGTGCGACATCCCATGAAGGCGGCCTCGGCCGCCTTTTTCGTGGGCGCCATCGGGCTAGCATCGCCGCCACCGTGACCAGTCCCAAACCTGCCCTCGTGACCCTGCGTGGCGCGCGCCGCCTGCCGCGCGTGCCGCTGCTGCTGCTGTGCGCGGCCTACCTGCTGCCGGGCCTGGTCGGGCGCGACCCCTGGCGCAACGCCGACATGACGGCCTTCGGTCAGATGGTGGCCATCGCCGAAGGCCGCACCTCGTGGTGGGCGCCCATGCTCGGCGGTGTGCCCGCCGACACGGCGCTGCTGCCGCACTGGCTGGGCGCCGCCTTCATCGCGCTGGGCCAGGGCTGGACAGACCCGGCGCTGGCCGCGCGTCTGCCCTTTGCGCTGCTGCTGGCGCTGACGCTGGCGCTGACCTGGTACACCACCTTCCACCTCGCGCGCACCGACGCGGCGCAGCCGGTGCCGTTCGCCTTCGGGGGCGAGGCCGAACCCATCGACTACGCCCGTGCCGTCGCCGACGGTGCCGTGCTGGCGCTGATGGCTACGCTGGGCCTGCTGCAGCTGGGACACGAGACGACACCCGAGCTCGGCCAGCTGTGCGCGCTGGCGCTCTACACCTACGCGCTGGCCGCGGCACCCTACCGCGTGCGGCTCTCGCGCCTGGCGGTGCTGGCCGCCCTGCCCTTGCTGGCCGGCAGCGGCGCACCGAGCATGGCGTTGGCCGCCGGGCTGGGCGGCCTCGTGGTCTGCGCGCTGTCGCGTTATGCCCAGGTGCGGTCGTTCACCTTGTGGGTGGCGATGGCGATGGCGGGCGCCGCCGTGCTGGCCATGCTGCTCGGTGCCTGGCGCTGGCGCGCGCACGGCCTGGCGCCGGCGGACGTGGCACCGATCGCCCGCCAGTGGCTGTGGTTCCTGTGGCCGACCTGGCCGCTGGCCCTGTGGACGCTGTGGCGTTGGCGGCGCCAGCTGTCGCACCGTCACCTGTCGGTGCCGCTGATCGCGGTGACGGCGGCGCTGGGCGCCAACATCGCGATGACCGGCTCTGACCGCGCGTTGCTGCTCGGCCTGCCCGGCATGGCGGTGCTGGCGGCGTTTGCGCTGCCGACCCTCAAGCGCAGCGCGGCCGCGGCCATCGACTGGTTCTCGATGTGTTTCTTCACCGCCTGCGCCATCACGATCTGGGTGGTCTACGCGTCGCTGCAGACCGATGTGCCAGCCAAGCCCGCAGCCAACGTCGCCAGGCTGGCGCCGGGCTTTGTCAGCCAGTTCTCGCTGCTGGCGCTGGTGCTTGCGCTGGCCGGCACGCTGGCCTGGGTATGGCTGGTGCGCTGGCGTACCGGGCGCCACCGCGAGGCGCTGTGGAAGAGCCTGGTGCTGCCCGCCAGCGGCGTGGCGTTGTGCTGGCTGCTGCTGATGACGCTGTGGCTGCCGCTGCTGGACTACGCCCGCAGCCCGCGACCGTGGGTGCAGCGTGTGGCCACCATGGTGCCGCCCGGGGCCTGCATCGCCGGCGCCACGCTGGCGCCGGCGACGGTGGCGGCGCTGGAATACTTCGGCCACTGGCGTGTCGACGGCCGCGACGCGGCTGCCGACGGCCCTTGTGATTGGCAGTTGCGGGTCACCAAGGCGCGACCCCTTCCGGCCGCGCCACCCGGCTGGCAGCTGGTCGGCGAAGCGCGCCGGCCGACCGACCGCGACGAGGTCACGCAGGTCTTCCGGCGCGCACCGCGCTGACGACAGCGGCGGCGCTGTGGCCGCCGCGCCGCTTCAGCCGGCCGCCGCAGCGGCAGCCATGCTCTCGGCGCAGCGCCGGCCGACGCCGGCATCACGTGCCTCGACCATCACGCGCAGCACCGGTTCCGTGCCCGAGGCCCGGATCAGCACGCGCCCGCTGTCGCCGAGTTCACGCTCGGCGCTGCGTCGGGCGTCGCTGAGCGCGGTGTTCTGCTGCCAGTCGCTGCCAGCCCGCAGGCGCACGTTGATCATCGTCTGCGGATACAGGCTGACGCCCTCGAGCAACGCCGACAGCGTGGTGCCGGCGCTGCGCACGGCCTGCAGGATCTGCAGCGCGCTGACGATGCCGTCGCCCGTGGTGTGGCGGTCCAGCGCCAGCAGGTGCCCCGAGCTCTCGCCACCCAGCTGCCAGCCGCGCGCGGTGAGTTCCTCGAGCACGTAGCGGTCACCGACCTTGGCGCGTACCAGGCTCACGCCGCGGCGTGCCAGCGCCTGCTCGATGGCGATGTTGGTCATCAGCGTGCCCACCACACCCGGCACCGGCCGCTGCTGCGCGCGGCGGTCCATGGCCATCACGTACAGCAGTTCGTCGCCGTTGTAGAGCCGGCCTTCGGCGTCGACGATCTGCAGGCGGTCGGCGTCGCCGTCGAGCGCGATGCCGTAGTCGGCGCGGTGCTCGGCCACCGCCTTCACCAGCGCCTGCGGCGCCGTGGCACCGACGCCGGCGTTGATGTTCAGGCCGTCGGGCGAGCAGCCTATGGTCACGACGGCGGCGCCGAGTTCGTGGAAGACGTCGGGTGCAACGTGGTAAGCGGCACCATGCGCCGCGTCGACGACGATCTTCATGCCGCGCAGCGACAGGCTGTGCGGCACGGTGCTCTTGCAGAACTCGATGTAGCGGCCGCGTGCGTCCTCCAGGCGACGGGCCTTGCCCAGTCGTGCCGATTCGACCCAGCGTGGCGCGCGCTCCAGTTCAGCCTCGACCGCCATCTCCCATTCATCGGGCAGTTTCTCGCCGCCGGACGAGAAGAACTTGACGCCGTTGTCGGCGTAGGCATTGTGCGAGGCGCTGATGACCACACCCAGGTCCAGGCGCAGCGCCCGCGTCAGGTAGGCCACGCCGGGCGTGGGCAGCGGGCCGCTGAGCAGCACGTCGACGCCTGCCGAAGCAAATCCGGCCTCGAGCGAGGATTCGAGCATGTAGCCCGAGATGCGGGTGTCCTTGCCTATCACGACCGTCGGGCGCTCGCCGTCACGGCGCAGCACCTGGCCCACGGCGTGGCCCAGGCGCAGCATGAAGTCGGGGGTGATCGGTGGCTTGCCGACGGCGCCGCGGATGCCGTCGGTACCGAAGTAGGTTCTGCTCATTGTTGTCTTCTCCTTGCCGTCATTTTCCAGCCTGCGCGGGCGCTGCCGCCGCTGCTGGCCGCGCGCGACGCGTAAATGTCGTGACTCAGTCGCCGCAGGCGGCCTGCCAGACCTTCAGCGCGTCGACCGTGGCTGCGACGTCGTGCACACGCACGACCGCCGCGCCGTGGTGCACGGCGGCCAGCGCCGCGGCCACGCTGGCGGCCCCTCTGTCTTGCACCGCTCGCCCCGTCAACAGGCCCAGCGTGCCCTTGCGCGACCAGCCCACCAGCAGCGGCCGGCTGAGGAGCGAAACCAGTTCGCGCTGGCGCCGCAGCAGCGCCAGGTTGTGCTCGGGCCGTTTCGCGAAGCCGATGCCGGGGTCGAGCACGATGCGTTCGGCAGCCACGCCCGCCGCCATCACCTCAGCCGCGCGCTGCGCCAGGAAGTCGGCGACCTCGACCACGACGTCGCCGTAATCGACCTGCGTCTGCATCGTGGCCGGCTCGCCGCGCATGTGCATGAGGCAGACGCCAGCTGCCGCGTGTTCGGCCATGCAGGCCAGCGCGCCTGGGCGGCGCAGCGCACGCACGTCGTTGACGATGTCGACGCCCAGCGCCAGCGCGGCACGCATCACCGTCGGCTCGCTGGTGTCGACGGAAACGGGCACGCCCAGGCGCAGCGCCGCCGCGATGACCGGCAGCACGCGCGCCGCCTCTTCTGCCGCGTCGGGCGCGGTCGAGCCGGGGCGTGTCGACTCGCCGCCGATGTCCAGGATGTGCGCGCCCTCGGCCACCAGGCGCTCGCAATGCAACAGCGCGGCGGCCGTCGTCGCGTGGCGGCCGCCGTCGGCGAAGGAGTCGGGCGTGACGTTGACGATGCCCATCACCTGCGGGCGGCTCAGGTCGATGCGGAAGCGGGTGGTCTGCCAGTGCATGGGGTGAAGTCGGTACCTCGGGCCAGGATCTGAAGCGCCAATGGAAAGCGGGGCCGCAGCCCCGCTTCGATGGAGAGTGGACCGATGTCCCGGATCAGGCGGCGGCCGGCGCGCCGTCGGGGCCGACCGGGGTCGACGGGCCACTGGGCGGCTTGGTCGAGGACGGGGTCCAGTCCTTGGGCATGCGCGGTGGCTTGCCGGCCATGATGTCGTCGATCTGGTCGGCGTCGATGGTTTCCCATTCGAGCAGCGCCTGCGCCATGGCGTGCATCTTGTCCTTGTTCTCCTCGATGTGCTTGCGGGCGATGCCGTACTGCTCGTCGATGATGCGGCGGATGACACCGTCCACCTTGCGCATCGTGTCTTCCGACATGCTGGTCGTCTTGGTGACGCTGCGGCCGAGGAAAACCTCGCCTTCGTTCTCGGCGTAGACCATCGGGCCGAGTTCGTCGGTCATGCCGTAACGCGTGACCATGTCGCGGGCGATGGACGTGGCGCGTTCGAAGTCGTTGCTGGCGCCGGTGGTCATCTGGTTCATGAACACTTCTTCGGCGATGCGGCCGCCGAACAGCACGCTGATCGTGCTGAGCATGCGCTCCTTGTCCATGCTGTAGCGGTCGCCCTCGGGCAGCTGCATCGTCACGCCGAGTGCACGGCCACGGGGGATGACCGTCACCTTGTGCACCGGGTCGGTTTTGGGCATGAGGCGCGCCACCAGCGCGTGCCCTGCCTCGTGGTAGGCCGTGTTCTTGCGCTCTTCCTCGGGCATGACCATGGACTTCCGCTCGGGGCCCATCATGATCTTGTCCTTGGCCTTCTCGAAGTCCATCATCTCGACGACGCGGCCGCTGCGGCGTGCCGCGAACAACGCGGCTTCGTTGACCAGGTTGGCCAGGTCGGCGCCGCTGAATCCCGGCGTGCCACGCGCCAGGATGTCGGCACGGATGTCCTGCCCCACGGGCACCTTGCGCATGTGCACGTTAAGGATCTGCTCGCGGCCGCGCACGTCGGGCAGCGTGACATAAACCTGGCGGTCGAAACGGCCTGGGCGCAGCAGCGCGGGGTCGAGGATGTCGGGCCGGTTGGTCGCTGCCATCACGATGACGCCGAGGTTGGTCTCGAAGCCGTCCATCTCGACCAGCATCTGGTTCAGCGTCTGCTCACGTTCGTCGTTGCCGCCGCCCAGGCCGGCACCACGATGGCGGCCGACGGCGTCGATTTCGTCGATGAAGATGATGCAGGGTGCACTCTTCTTGGCCTGCTCGAACATGTCGCGCACTCGCGCCGCACCGACGCCGACGAACATCTCGACGAAGTCGGAACCGCTGATGCTGAAAAACGGCACTTTTGCTTCACCGGCGATGGCCTTGGCGAGCAGCGTCTTGCCGGTGCCCGGAGGGCCGACCAGCAACACACCGCGCGGGATGCGACCGCCCAGCTTCTGGAACTTCTGCGGGTCCTTCAGGAAGTCGACGAGTTCCTTGACCTCTTCCTTGGCTTCGTCGCAGCCGGCGACGTCGGCGAAGGTGGTGGTGTTGTTGGCCTCGTCGAGCATGCGCGCCTTGCTCTTGCCGAAGCTGAAGGCGCCACCCTTGCCGCCGCCCTGCATCTGGCGCATGAAGTAGATCCAGACGCCGATCAGCAGCAGCATCGGGCCCCAGCTGACGAGGATGCTCATCAGCAGGCTGGGCTCTTCGCGCGGGCGCACGTCGAACTTCACGTCGTTGGCGATGAGGTCACCGACCAGGCCGCGGTCGAGGTAGGTGGCGGTGCTGCGCAGGCGCTTGTCGTCGTTGGTGACGGCGATGATCTCGGTGCCACCCCCCGGGCTTTCCTGCAGCGTCACGGCCTTGATGCGCTTGTTCCGCACTTCCACGAGGAAGTCGGAGTAGCCGATCTGGTTGCCCTGCGCGACGCCACGGTCGAACTGCTTGAAGACGGTGAACAGCACGAGCGCGATCACCAGCCACACGGCTACTTTCGAAAACCACTGGTTGTTCACCGCGGCTCCTTTTCCAGTTCAGCGGCACGGCGTACCGAAATGGGCGCGCCGGATTCCACGGTATTTGGGGTCGATTCTAGGGCAGTCAAGGGGTGGGGGCAGCCGGCGGCTCGCGGTTGAGAAAGGGGGGAAACGGGTGCTGTTTCGCGCTTTGCAGGTAGGGAGACAGGCATGGCGGACGAGATTAGCGGCCTTTCAGTCCCACGCCGACGAGAAAGGTCTCTGAGGACTTGTCGCGCGAGGCCTTGGGCTTCATCGGCTTGACGACGCGGAAGGTGTCCTTGAAGAGCTTCACGAGTTGCTCATAGCCGCTGCCGTGGAAGGCCTTGCAGACCAGCGCGCCCTCGGGGCGCAGGTGTCCGACCGCGAACTCGATCGCAAGTTCAATCAGGTGCGACATGCGCGCCGCGTCGGTGGCCGCGATGCCCGAGAGGTTGGGTGCCATGTCCGACACCACCACGTCCACCGGTCGTCCGTCCAGCATCTCGTGCAGCCGCTGCGCCACGGCCTCCTCGCGGAAGTCACCGTGGATGAAGCTCACGCCCTCGATCGGCGCCATCTCCAGGATGTCGAGCGCGATCAGCGAACCATTCAGGGCCCCGGCCGCAGCACCTTCCGGGGCGAAGCGGCGGCGCAGGTACTGGCTCCAGGCACCGGGCGCCGAACCCAGGTCGACCACGACCTGGCCGGGACGGACGAGCCGCAGCGCCTCGTCGATCTCCTTGAGCTTGTAGGCGGCGCGGGCGCGGTAGCCCTCGATCTTCGCCAGCTTCACATAGGTGTCGTTGACGTGGTCGTTCAGCCACGCCTTGTTGATCTTCTTGCTCTTGCTGTCGATCTTCATTCGCGCCCGATAATACGCAGATGACCGCCATACAGCTCACACCCGCCGAACGCAAGGCGCACCGCTCCGAAGCCCATCACCTCGACCCGGTCGTCATGATCGGCGGCGACGGGCTGACGCCCGCCGTCCAGAAGGAGGTCGACGCTGCGCTGAACGCGCACGGGCTGATCAAGGTGCGTGTCTTCTCCGACGACCGCCCGGCGCGCGAGGCCATGCTGGCCACGCTGTCGGAACAGCTTTCTGCCGCGCCCATCCAGCACATCGGCAAGCTGCTGGTGCTGTGGCGGCCGATCCCGCCCAAGGAAGACACGCCGCGCGACGACCGCATGCCCGGGCCGCGCACGGTGAAGATCGTCAGCTTCTCCAAGAGCGGCAACCACCGGGCCACGGTCAAGAAGGTCAAGGTCTTCGGCAACGAACGTGTCACCGCAGGTGGGCAGATCAAACGCGTGAAGAAACGCGTGATCAGCACCAAGAAGAAGGCGCAGAACGCCTGACCCGGCAGGGCGGGCGGTTTTCAGGCCGCACCACCGGCGGCGCGCGGCGACAGCGCGCGCCAGCCCAGGGCCAGCACGAGCAGTGTCTTCAGCACGAAGAATGCCGCGCTGACGGCGTGCAGTTGCCCGAAGCTCAGCGGCCCCTGCCCCAGCCGCGCCGCCGGCATCAGCGGCTGCACCCCAAAGTAGCCGGCCACGGTACAGAACACCGCGCCCAGCGCCAGCAGCATGCCGACGCTGAACTGCGGGCCGGTGCGGGCCAGCGCGGCACGCCGGGCAGCCACACGCTCCAGCACGAGCAGCAGCAGGCCCAGCGCCAGACTGGTGTAGGCCTCCTGCGCCAGCATGCGGCCGACCAGGCGGCCGGCCTCGGCGCCGGACAGTTGCGAAAACACCGCCGGCGTGGCCAGCAGGGCCACGCACAGCAGCCAGCCGGCCCACAGCCCCGGCAGCAGCCGGCGCGCGCGTTCCAGCAGCGTCATCAGAGGTAGCGCACGTCCACGATTTCCCAGTGGCGCACACCACCGGGCGCCACGACCTCGGCCACGTCACCGGCTTCCTTGCCGATGAGGGCACGCGCGATCGGGCTGCTGATCGAGATCAGGCCTTGCTTGAGGTCGGCCTCGTCGTCGCCGACGATCTGGTAGCGCGCCTGGGTGCCGCCGGCCTGGTCTTCCAGGTCGACGGTGGCACCGAAAACGACCTTGCCGCCGGCGTCCAGCGACGAGGGGTCGATGACCTGGGCCGCGGCCAGCTTGGACTCGATTTCCTTGATGCGGCCCTCGATGAAGCCCTGCTTGTCCTTGGCGGCTTCGTATTCGGCGTTCTCCGACAAGTCACCTTGGGCGCGGGCCTCGGAGATGGCCTGGATCACGGCATGCCGTTCCACCGACTTGAGCCGGTGCAGTTCGCTCTTCAGCAATTCGGCGCCGCGACGCGTGAGGGGGATGGTGACCATGGGGCAACGTCTGCTGTGGGCAAAAGTGAATCCGCCGCAGGGGACCCGGAATGGGCAGCCTGCGGCGGATGGCGAGAGCCGAGTTTAACGCCAAGCGCGCAAAGCCGCGAGCCCCTGCCCCGGGCGTCGCAGCGGCAGCGTCACTGCAGCAACTCGGCGTGCAGTTCCTGCAGCGAGCTGACGCTCAGCGACTCCTGGTGTTTCAAGGCCTCGGTGGCCGCTTCGGCGCCGGCCATCGTCGTGTAATAGGTGATGCGGTTGGCCAGCGACGCGGTGCGGATGTAGCGCGAATCGGCGATGGCGGTCCGCGTCTCGTCCACCGTCGTGTAGACGAGCTGGATCTCGCCCGCCTTCACCATGTCGGCGATGTGCGGCCGGCCGTCCTTGACCTTGTTGACCACACGCACCGGCGTGCCCGTGGCGGCGATGGCCGCCGCCGTGCCCTTGGTGGCGACGACCTGGAAGCCCAGTTCCACGAGGTCGGCCGCCACGACCGCGGCGCGCGCCTTGTCGCTGTCCTTGACGGTGATCACCACCGTGCCGCGCGAAGGCAGGCGCGAGCCGGCGCCGAGCTGGCTCTTGAGCATGGCCTCGCCGAAGCTGCGGCCCACGCCCATGACCTCGCCCGTCGAGCGCATCTCGGGCCCGAGGATGGGGTCCACGCCCGGGAACTTGTTGAACGGAAAGACCGCTTCCTTGATGCTGTAGTAGGGCGGGATGACCTCGCGCGGCGCAAGGCCGTCGGCGCTGGTCTGCGAAGCCAGCGACTGCCCGGCCATGCAGCGCGCGGCGATCTTGGCCAGCGACTGGCCTGTTGCCTTGCTCACATACGGCACGGTGCGCGAAGCGCGCGGGTTGACCTCCAGCACGTAGACCACCGCAGCGTCGCCCTCGCCCTGGATGGCGAACTGCGTGTTCATCAGGCCCACGACCTTCAGCGCGCGCGCCATCACCGCGGCCTGGCGGCGCATCTCGTCCTGCAGCGCGGCGCTCAGCGTGTAGGGTGGCAACGAACAGGCCGAGTCGCCGCTGTGGATGCCAGCGGCTTCCACGTGTTCCATGATGCCGCCGATCATCACCGCGCCGGTGCTGTCGGCGATGCAGTCGACGTCGACCTCGATGGCGTCGTCGAGGAAACGGTCGAGCAGCACCGGCGACTTCTCGCTCACCTGCACCGCCTCGCGCATGTAGCGCTTGAGGTCCTTGTCGCCGTGCACGATTTCCATCGCGCGGCCGCCCAGCACGTAGCTCGGCCGCACCACCAGCGGGTAGCCGATCTCCTGCGCCAGCACCAGCGCCGCTTCTTCGGTGCGCGCGGTGCGGTTGGGCGGCTGGCGCAGGCCCAGCTCATGCAGCAGCTGCTGGAAGCGTTCGCGGTCTTCGGCGATGTCGATGCTGTCGGGGCTGGTGCCGATGATGGGCACACCGGCGCGCTCCAGGTCCAGCGCCAGCTTCAGCGGTGTCTGGCCGCCGTACTGCACGATGACGCCCAGCGGCTGCTCCTTGGCGACGATCTCCAGCACGTCTTCGAGCGTCACCGGCTCGAAATAGAGGCGGTCGGAGGTGTCGTAGTCGGTGGACACGGTCTCCGGGTTGCAGTTGACCATGATGGTCTCGTAGCCGTCTTCGCGCATGGCGAGGGCGGCGTGCACGCAGCAGTAGTCGAACTCGATGCCCTGGCCGATGCGGTTGGGCCCGCCGCCCAGCACCATGATCTTCTTGCGCGTGGTCGGCTCGGCCTCGCATTCCTCGTCGTAGGTGGAATACATGTAGGCCGTCTGCGTGGCGAACTCGGCCGCGCAGGTGTCGACCCGCTTGTAGACCGGGCGCACGCCCAGGGCGTGGCGACGTTCGCGCACCGCGTGCTGGTGGGTGCGCATCAGCTTGGCCAGCCTGCGGTCGGAGAAGCCCTTCTGCTTGAGGAATCGCAGTTCAACCGCGGTCAACGCCGCCAGTTCGCGCGCGGCCACGTGCTGCTCGATCTGGATCAGTTCCTCGATCTGCGCCAGGAACCAGGGGTCGACCGCGGTTTCCTCGAAGATCTCGTCCAGCGTCATGCCGATGCGGAAGGCGTCGGCCAGGAAGAGGATGCGCTCGGGCCCGGCGTTGCCGATCTCGTCGACGATCTCGTCGCGGTCGGCGCTGCGTTCGCTGAGGCCGTCGATGCCGGTCTCCAGCCCGCGCAGCGCCTTCTGGAAGCTCTCCTGGAAGGTGCGGCCGATGGCCATCACCTCGCCCACGCTCTTCATCTGCGTCGTCAGGTGCGGGTCGGCGGCGGGAAACTTCTCGAACGCGAAACGCGGGATCTTGGTGACGACGTAGTCGATGCTGGGCTCGAAGCTCGCCGGCGTGGCGCCGCCGGTGATGTCGTTGCGCAGTTCGTCCAGCGTGTAGCCCACCGCCAGCTTGGCCGCCACCTTCGCAATCGGGAAGCCCGTGGCCTTGGACGCCAGCGCCGACGAACGCGAGACTCGCGGGTTCATCTCGATGACGATGAGGCGGCCGTTCTGCGGGTTGACCGAGAACTGCACGTTGCTGCCGCCGGTCTCGACGCCGATCTCGCGCAGGATGGCGATGCTGGCATTGCGCATCACCTGGTATTCCTTGTCGGTGAGCGTCTGCGCCGGGGCCACGGTGATGCTGTCGCCGGTGTGGATGCCCATCGGGTCGAGGTTCTCGATGCTGCACACGATGATGCAGTTGTCGGCGCGGTCGCGCACGACTTCCATCTCGAACTCTTTCCAGCCGATCAGGCTCTCCTCGATCAGCAATTCCTTGGTGGGGCTGAGGTCCAGGCCTCGCTTGCAGATCTCTTCGAACTCTTCCGGGTTGTAGGCGATGCCGCCGCCGGTGCCCCCCATCGTGAAGCTGGGGCGGATGACCATCGGAAAGCCCGAGTGCACGGCCTCGCCACCAAGTTGGGCCTGGATGTGTTTCTGCACCGCCAGCGCGTCTTCCATGCTGTGCGCGATGCCGCTCTTGGCCGAGTCCAGGCCGATGGACGTCATCGCGTCCTTGAACTTCATGCGGTCTTCGGCCTTCTCGATGGCCTGCTCGTTGGCGCCGATCATCTCGACGCCGTACTTGGCCAGCACGCCGTTGCGGTGCAGGTCGAGCGCGCAGTTCAGCGCCGTCTGGCCGCCCATCGTGGGCAACAGCGCCATCGTGTCGTCGGGCCGCGCGGCGCGTTCCTTGGCGATGATCTTCTCCAGCACCTGCCAGGTGATGGGCTCGATGTAGGTGGCGTCGGCCATGCCCGGGTCGGTCATGATCGTCGCCGGGTTGCTGTTGACGAGCACGACGCGGTAGCCCTCCTCGCGCAGTGCCTTGCAGGCCTGGGCGCCGGAGTAGTCGAACTCGCAGGCCTGGCCGATGACGATCGGGCCGGCGCCGATGATGAGGATGGTCTTGAGGTCTAGGCGCTTCGGCATTACTTCTTCTCCAGCGACGCAACGAAGCGGTCGAACAGGTAGGCGATGTCGTGTGGGCCGGGGCTGGCTTCGGGGTGGCCCTGGAAGCAGAAGGCCGGTTTGTCGGTGCGTGCCAGGCCTTGCAGCGTGCCGTCGAACAGGCTGATGTGCGTGGGGCGCAGGTTCGCCGGAAGGGACTTCTCGTCGACCGCAAAACCGTGGTTTTGGCTGGTGATGCTGACGCGGCCGCTGTCCAGGTCTTTCACCGGGTGGTTGGCCCCGTGGTGGCCGAACTTCATCTTGAAAGTCTTCGCGCCCGAGGCCAGCGCCAGGATCTGGTGGCCCAGGCAGATGCCGAAGGTGGGTAGCCCGGTTTCGATGAGTTCGCGCGTGGCGGCGATGGCGTAGGTGCAGGGCTCAGGGTCGCCGGGGCCGTTGCTGAGGAAGAGGCCGTCGGGCTTCATTGCCAGTACGGCAGACGCGGGCGTCTTCGCCGGCACCACGGTGACGCGGCAGCCGCGGCTGGCCAGCATGCGCAGGATGTTGAACTTGACGCCGAAGTCGTAGGCAACCACATGGTGTTTCGCCGCGGCGAGTTCGCCGTAGCCACGGCCCAGCGTCCACTCGGTCTGCGTCCACTCGTAGCGCTCGGTGGCCGAGACCACCTGCGCCAGGTCCAGCCCCGCCATCGACGGTGCCGCCCGCGCCGCCGTGACGGCTTCGGCCACGTCGGCAGGCGTCACGTCGTGACCGACGGGGTAGCAGGTGATGCTGCCGTTTTGCGCGCCGCTGTTGCGCAGCACACGCGTCAGGCGCCGTGTGTCGATGCCGGCGATGGCCACCGTGCCTTCGCGGGCCAGGTACTCGGGCAGCGTCATCGTGGCGCGGAAGTTCGAGACCCGAAGCGACACGTCCTTGACGATCAGGCCGGCCGCGTGGACCTTGTTGGCCTCGACATCCTCGGCGTTGACACCGACGTTGCCGATGTGCGGGTAGGTCAGCGTGACGATCTGTCGGCAGTAGCTCGGGTCGGTCAGGATTTCCTGGTAACCGGTGAGCGCGGTGTTGAACACCACTTCGCCGACGGTGCGGCCGGCAGCGCCGACGCTGTGGCCGAGAAAGGTGGTGCCGTCTGCAAGGGCAAGCAGCGCGGGGGGCAGCGGGGGGACCAGTGACGGCAGCAAAGGCAAAGCTCCGGGGTTCGCGCGCACCCAGCGCCTTCCTTCTTTCCCTGGGTGGCCAGGGGCGAAGGAGGGGTCCGAGGGGAAACCGACTGCGGAGTTTCGCTAGGGCTGCGTTGTTGGCGGGTAAACCGCCGGAGTATAGCCGGCGTCGGCCGAACTTTCGGGCAAACCCTGAGCCGTACGGGGCTCAGGGCCCACCTGCGCGGCGGTCAGGCCGTGGCCAACGCCGCGATGCCGGCGCGGGCGATCTGCGCGTCCTCGGTCGACTTCACGCCGCTGACCCCCACCGCGCCGATCACCTGGCCCTCGACGACGATGGGCACACCGCCCTCCAGCATGCCGTGCAGCACCGGCGCGCTGAGGAAGGAGACGCGGCCGCCGTTGATCATGTCCTCGTAGACCTTGCTCTCGCGACGGCCAAGGGCGGCCGTGCGTGCCTTGGCGGGGGCGATCTCGGCCGAGATCGGCGCCGCGCCGTCCAGCCGCTGCAGCCACAGCAGGTGGCCGCCGTCGTCAACGATGGCCAGGGTGACGGCCCAGCCGTGGGCGGTGGCCTCGGCTTCGGCGGCGGCCGCGATGGCCCGGGTGTCTTCGAGGGTGAGGGTGGGTTTGCTCTTCATGGCCGCAACGATAACGCCAGACGCGGCCCGATATCTGGCCGCCCGGGTAGGGCCATCAGCCGCTTGCGGTGCCCGCCCTAGAATGCGGTTCGCGTCGAAGTTGGCGCCTTGTCTATCTTCCTGGAGGTTTCATGAATCAGAGCGTGCAGAACTATCCTGGCCTCGCCGGTAGCGGCGCGCTGGCCGCCCAGCGCAACCGCGTGCTGCGCAACACCTATTGGCTGCTGGCGCTGTCGATGGTGCCCACCGTGCTGGGCGCCTGGATCGGCGTGCAGTCCGGCTTCATGCGGGGCATGGGTGCCGGCATGAGCGCCATCGTCTTCCTGGTCGGCGCCTTCGGCCTGATGTTCGCGGTCGAGAAGTTCAAGAACTCCGCAGCCGGCGTGCCGCTGCTGCTGGGCTTCACCTTCTTCATGGGTCTGATGCTGTCGCGTCTGCTGGGCTCGGTGCTCGGCCTGGCCAACGGCGGCAGCCTCATCATGCTGGCCTTCGGCGGCACCGGCGCCATCTTCCTGGGCATGGCGACGCTGAGCAGCGTGATCAAGCGCGACCTGTCCAGCATGGGCAAGTTCTTGTTCATCGGCATGATCATGTTGCTGGTGGCGATGGTCGCCAACATCTTCATCCAGAGCAGCGCGCTGATGATCACGCTGTCGGTGCTGGCCATCGGCATCTTCTCGGCCTTCATCCTGCACGACCTGAAGCAGGTGCAGGACGGCGTGCAGACCAACTACATCAGTGCCACGCTGGGTGTCTACCTGAGCCTGTACAACGTGTTCAGCAACCTGCTGGCCTTGCTTGGCATCTTCGGCGGTGACCGCGACTGATCGACCCACCCCCGGAGCGCCTGGCGGCGCCTCCCCCTCAAGGGGGCGACGCCAGCGGCCCGGCAGAGCCGGTTCCGCACCGTCCGCTTGATTTTCGCATGGGCCCTTCGGGGCCCTTGCTCATTCCTGCCGATCGAACACGGCCATGCTTTCCACGTGCGCGGTGTGCGGGAACATGTTGACCACCCCCGCCAGGCTGCAGCGGTAGCCGCCCTGGTGCACCAGCAGCCCGGCGTCACGGGCCAGCGTGGCCGGGTTGCAACTGACGTAGACGATGCGCCGCGGCAACTCGAAACCGCCCGCGGCGTGCAGGTCGGCCACCGCCTTGGCCAGCGCAAAGGCGCCTTCACGCGGCGGGTCGACCAACCAGCGCTGCGCGCTGCCGGCGGCCTGCAGGTCGGCCGGCGTGATCTCGAACAGGTTGCGCGCCTCGAAGGCCGTTTTCCCCGCCAGCCCGTTGAGTCGGGCGTTTTCGCGCGCCCGCGCCACCAGCACCTCACTGCCCTCGATGCCCAGCACCTGGCGCGCGCGTGTGGCCAGCGGCAGCGTGAAGTTGCCCAGGCCGCAGAACCAGTCGATCACGCGCTCTTCGGGCTGCGGGTCCAGCAGGCGCAGCGCGCGGTCCACCAGCACACGGTTGATGTGCGGGTTGACTTGCGTGAAGTCGGTGGGCTTGAAGGGCATCGTGATGCCGAACTCGGGCAGCCGGTAGGCCAGCACCGGCCCACCTTCGTCGAGCAGGTGCACGGTCTCCGGACCCTTGGGCTGCAGCCACCACTGCACCGCGTGCACGGCAGCGAAGTCACGCAGGCGCTGCACGTCGGCGGCGCTCACGGGCGCCAGATTGCGCAGCACCAGCGCGGTCACCGGGCCGTCACGGCCGTCGCCGATGGCCAGTTCGATCTGCGGCATCTGTTCGCGCAGGTCCATGGCGCCGATCAGCGCGCGCAGCGGCATCAGCATCGCGCTGACATGCGCCGGCAGCACCGGGCAGACCTGCATGTCGGCCACGTACCGCG
Organism: uncultured beta proteobacterium; assembly: GCA_947084805.1. Lineage (GTDB taxonomy): Bacteria > Pseudomonadota > Gammaproteobacteria > Burkholderiales > Burkholderiaceae_C > Rubrivivax. Next base: position 17,953 of record CAMTUD010000148.1, read on the forward strand.
ACTTGCGCTCGTGGAAGCCGACCAGCACCGTGTTCTTCTTGGCCACCCAGCGCACCGACAGGCGTGCCCGGTCGCGGTAACCCCAGGCCGGCCCTTCGATGGGCCGCAGCAGCCGTTCGGGCTTGACCTTGGCCAGGTGCCAGAGGTTGTCTTCCAGCACACGCTGCTTCACCGCCACCTGCGCTGCGGGGTGCAGGTGCTGCATCTTGCAGCCGCCGCAGGCGCCGGCGTGCAGGCCGAAGTGCGGGCAGCCAGGGCGCACACGCTGCGAACTCTCGCGCGCCAGGGCCGACATCTGGCCCTGTTCCCAGTTGTTTTTCTTGCGCGAGACGTTGACCTGCACACGCTCGCCCGGCAAGGCGCCTTCGATGAACACCACCTTGCCGGGCGTGGAGGTGCCGTCGGGGCCTTCGGTGTTGGCGCGGCGGGCGACGCCCTGCGCTTCGAGATCGAGCGATTCGACCTCGAGCCAATCAAATCCACTGCTCATCGGCCCGGATTATCCAGCCCGCGGCGTGCCGCCCGGGCGCAGCCGTCAGCGCGCCGGCAGCAGGCGCGCCGGGTCGACGGGTTTGCCCTGGCGGCGGATCTCGAAGTGCAGCTGCACCCGTTCGGCGTCGCTGGAGCCCATTTCGGCGATCTTCTGGCCGCGTCGCACGGCCTGGTCTTCCTTGACCAGCAGCGCCTGGTTGTGCGCGTAGGCCGTCAGGTAGGTCGCGTTGTGCTTGACGATCACCAGGTTGCCGTAGCCACGCAGCCCGGCGCCGGCGTAGACGACACGGCCGTCGGCCGCCGCGTAGACCGGGTCGCCGGCCTTGCCGGTGATGGCCAGGCCCTTGCTCTTGACGTCGTCGAAGGGCGTGACGACGGCGCCGGCGGCGGGCCACATCCAGTTCGGCTCACCTTCGGCGTCGCGGGGTGCCGCGGCAGCCGGCGCGGGGGCGACGGGTGCCGAGGCCGCCGCGGGTGTCGACGCCGTTGCGTCCAGCGGACGCGAATCGATGCGGCCCGGCGCAGCCACCGGCTGTGCGCTGGCAAGCGTGGCATCGGCCGCCGGCGGCACGACACGCAGCACCTGCCCGACCTCGATCAGGTTGGGGTTGTCGATGCCACTCCAGCGTGCGACGTCGCGCCAGTTCTGGCCGTTTTCCAGCCCGATGCGGATCATCGTGTCGCCCGGCTTCACCGTGTAGTAGCCGGGCTTGCCGGCGTTTTCGGCGCCCGGCAGCGGCTTGGCCGCAGGCTCGACCGTGGCCAGCGGTGGCACCGTCGGCGCGGTGCCCGTCGAGCTTGGCGCCGTCGGGCGCGCGACCGTGATGGCGGGCCGGCGGTCTTCCACCGGCGCGCGGTGCGAAGGCGAGGCACAGGCGGCCAGCAGCGACACCGCTGTTGCGAGGATGGCCCAGGCGCGCAGGCGCTGCGGGGTCGTGGAATCGGAAGAGGTCATGGGCTTCATGCAGCGCCCGATTTTAGGGGCACGAAATGCACGGCATCGTGCCAGTGCCGTACCAGGCCCTCGGGCTGGCGGTCGACCACCAGCAGCACCTGGCCACCGCGCGCCGCGTCCTGCATCGGCGCCACCAGTCGGCCGCCGACGGCCAGCTGGTCGAGCCAGGCCTGCGGCAGGTCTTCACCACCGGCCGCGGCGATGATGCTGTCGTAGGGCGCACGCGGTGCATGGCCGAGCCGGCCGTCGCCATAGACCAGGCGCAGGTCGCCATGGCGGTGGGCGGCGAGGTTCTCGCGTGCCTTGTCGTGCAGGCCCTTCAGGCGCTCGATCGAGACCACGCTGCGCCCCACCAGCACCAGCAGCGCCGCCTGGTAACCGCAGCCGGTGCCGATCTCGAGCACACGGCCCAGGTGGCCCTGGGTGCGCGCCGTGGCGCCTTCGGCCAGCAGGCTGAGCATGCGGGCGACCACAGACGGTTTGCTGATGGTCTGCGACAGGCCGATCGGCAGGCTCGTGTCCTCGTAGGCCTGGATGGCCAGCGCGCTGTCGACAAAGAGGTGACGTTCGACGGTTGCAAACGCGTTCAGCACGGCGTCGTGGCGCACGCCGTCGGCGCGCAGGCGTTGCACCATGCGCTGACGCACGGCGGCCGAATCGAGCCCCAGGCCGCTGGGCGCGGCGCGTCCCGAGGCGTGCTGCGCGGCGGTGTGTGCCGCGTGCTGCAGCGGCGCCTGCGGGCGCAGCGTCTCGCTGGCCG
>CAMTUD010000149.1:0-5723 GCA_947084805.1 uncultured beta proteobacterium
CACCCGCGGCAGCCGCGCGCGCGGCAGGTCCAGCACCTCGGCGCCGGCTTCGTAGGCGGCACGCGCCGCGGCCGGGCTCAGCGCGTGGAAGGGTGGGCGGGCGGCGCGGCGGATGCGGTCCAGCACGCCCGCCATCTGGGGTGTCAGCAGGTGGGTACTCAAGGCAGGCGGGAGCATACTTTGCGGCCCACCCTGCCCCCACGCGCCGCCCACCGCTGCGCACCGCCATGGCCCGCATCCTCTACCTGACCCAGATCGACATCGAACACGGCGCCGTGCGCCTGCTGCCCGCCGAATGTGAACGCACGGGCATGAAGCGCCCGCTGGTGGTCACCGACGCCGGCGTGCGCGCGGCCGGTGTGCTGCAGCAGGCGCTGGACGCGCTGGGCACGCTGCCGCACGCCGTGTTCGACGGCACGCCCAGCAACCCGACCGAGGCCGCGATCCGCGCCGCCGTCGAGGTTTACCGCCGCCAAGGCTGCGACGGCCTGGTCGCCGTGGGCGGCGGCAGCGCCATCGACCTGGCCAAGGGCCTGGCCATCGCCGCCACGCACGAAGGGCCGCTGGCCACCTACGCCACCATCGAAGGCGGCAGCACGAAGATCACCGACCGCGTGCCGCCGTTGATCGCCGTGCCCACCACCGCCGGCACCGGCAGCGAGGTGGCGCGCGGCGCCATCGTCATCGTCGACGACGGCCGCAAGCTGGGTTTCCACAGCTGGCACCTGATGCCCAAGGCCGCGCTGCTCGACCCCGAACTGACACTCGGCCTGCCGCCCGGGCTGACCGCCGCCACCGGCATGGACGCCATCGCGCACTGCATGGAAACCTTCATGGCGCCGGCCGTCAACCCGCCGGCCGACGGCATCGCGCTCGACGGCCTGGCGCGCGGCTGGGCGCACATCGAACGCGCCACGCGCGACGGTCAGGACCGCGACGCGCGCTGGAACATGATGAGCGCCAGCATGCAAGGCGCGATGGCCTTCCAGAAGGGGCTGGGCTGCGTGCATTCGCTGTCGCACAGCCTGGGCGGCGCCAACCCGCGGCTGCACCACGGCACGCTGAACGCCGTCTTCCTGCCGGCCGTGGTGCGTTTCAACGCCGCGGCCGAGAGCATCCAGCGGGAACACCGGCTGCAGCGTTTGGCGCAGGCCATGGGGCTGGCGGGGTGCGACGCGCACGGCAGCGAGCTGGCCGCGGCCATCGAAGCGATGAACGCCCGCCTCGGCCTGCCCGCCGGGCTGCGCGCGATGGGCGTCGACGAAGCGCTGTTCGAAAAGGTGATCGACGGCGCCATGGCCGACCACTGCCACAAGACCAACCCGCGCATCGCCACGCGCGACGACTACCGGCGCATGCTGGTCGACAGCCTGTGAGCGCCGGCCCGCTTTTCCACATGGTCGACGGGGCGCCCGATCCGGTGGCCCCGTTCAGCCACGCCGTCGAGCAAGACGGCTGGGTTTTCCTCACCGGCCAGATGCCCTTCACCGGCACGGCCAACGACTCGGCCTACCCCGAAGGCATCGAGGCGCAGACACACCAGGTTTTCGCCAACCTGCGCCGCGTGCTGCAGGGCCTGGGCCTGGACCTGCCGCAGGTGGTGCAGGCCCGTGTCTACCTGCGCCACTTCGACGAGGACTACACACGCATGAATGCCGTCTATGCGGGCTACTTCGAGCCGGCGCGGCGCCCGGCGCGCACCTGCATCGGCGTCAGCGGGCTGGCACGCGGGGCGCGGATCGAGATCGACTTCATCGCCCGCCGCCCCTGACGCGCACCGGGGCCTGGCGCCCGGCGCGTGCTGGCGCCTGCCGCAGACCGTCGGCCCTTGCTGCAGATCGTCGCAAAACGGCGGACGGCCTGGGGGGTGCTTGTTATGGTGTGCTACATCACCAACACACCGACAGGCACCGCGTCATGCAGACCTGGGACGACAGACAACCGATCTACCAACAGCTGGCCGACATCCTGGCCGCACAGTTGCTGGACGGCGAGCCGAGCGAGGGCGCGGCGATGCCTTCGGTGCGCGCGCTGGCCGGCCGCTACCTGCTCAATCCGCTCACCGTCAACCGCGCCCTGCAGGCGCTGGGCGACGAGGGGCTGCTGGAGAACCGGCGCGGCATGGGCCTGTACGTGACCACCGGCGCGCGCGAACGGCTGCGCGCCGCCGAACGCGAACGCTTCCTGCACACCGAATGGCCGCGCCTGCGCGAACGGCTGCGGCGCCTGGGCATAGGCGCAGAACAACTCAACTGGGGGGCGCGTTGATGAACGCCGAGGACAACACGATGCTGGTGCAAGCCAAGGGCCTGAGCGTGCTTTACGGTGCCAAGCGCGCCGTCGACGACGTCAGCTTCAACATTCCCAAGGGCCGGGTGGTCGGCCTGCTGGGCCACAACGGCGCCGGCAAGACGACGCTGATGAAGGCGCTGGTGGGCCTGGCCACCGCCGAAGGTGAACTGGCGGTGCTGGGCCTGAACCCGCGCCAGCAGCGCGTGCAGTTGCTGGAACAGGCCTGCTACATCCCCGACGTGGCCATCCTGCCGCGCTGGGCACGTGTGCAAGACCTCATCAGCCTGATGAGCGGCCTGCACCCGCGCTTTTCGGCCGAACGTGCGCGGGCGCTGCTGCGCCGCACCAGCGTCGGCCTGGGCGACAGGGTCAAGACGCTGTCCAAGGGCATGGTCGTGCAGGCGCACTTGGCGCTGATCGCGGCCATCGACGCCAGGCTGATGATCCTGGACGAGCCGACGCTGGGCCTGGACGTGCTGTCACGCAAGGCCTTCTACGAGATGCTCATCGACGAGTGGTGCGACGGTGAGCGCAGCGTGCTCATCAGCACGCACCAGGTCGAGGAGATCGAGAGCCTGCTCTCCGACGTGTTGATGCTCAACGAGGGCAAGCTGGTGCTCAGCATCAGCCTGGAGGACATGGAGCGGCGCTTCATCGGCGTCAGCCACGACGCCGCGGTGGCCGACCAGATCGCCGCCGCCCACCCGCTGCTGCGCTACCGCACGGGCCCCGGCACCAGCGGCAACGCGGCCATCTTCGACGGCGCGCCGCCCGAGCACGTGCAGGCGCTCGGCCAGCGTGTGCGCCCCAGCCTGGTCGACCTGTTCGTGGCACTGACACGCAAGCCCGAACTCGACCGCACCCAATTCTGAAGTGGCCCCGCGATGAACAAGCTCCTTCCCCTTATGCAGCGTGAATGGCTGCAACACCGCTTCGGCTGGATGCTGATGGTGGTGGTTCCCTTCGGCATCGCGTTGCTGCTCCTGTCCTTCGGGCAGCTGGCGATCGGCACCGACACCGCCGAGCGCGTCGGCAACAAGCTGCCGCCGCTGCTCGCCATGGCCTCCATCGCCGGCAGCGGCGCGGTGATCTTCCTCATCGCGGCCGTCACGTCGCTGATCATCGTTGCCGGCGTCGCGCGGCGCGACCACAGCGATCGCTCGATCGAGTTCTGGCTCTCGCTGCCGACGACCCACAGTGTCAGCCTCGCGGCGCCGCTGCTCGTGCACCTGCTGCTGGTGCCGGCGGCCGCGCTGCTGCTGGGCCTGGCCGGCGGGCTGCTGGTGTCGATGGTGCTGGTGGGGCGCGTGGTCGGCATCGGCGAGTGGTTCACCCTGCCCTGGGGCGACCTGCTGCCGGCCATCTTCGCGGTTGCTGCACGCCTGCTGGCCGGCCTGCCGCTGGCCCTGCTGTGGCTGTCGCCGCTGATCCTGCTGGTGGTGCTGCTTTCGGCCTGGTTCAGGCGCTGGGCCTGGGTCATCCTGGGTGTCGGCCTGGGGCTGGGCGGGCAATTGCTGGACCGCCTGTTCGGCCAGCCGCTGCTGTCGGAGCTGACCGTGGGCCTGCTGCGCCAGGCGCGCATGGCGCTGGTGCATGCCGGCCAGGGTTTCCAGATGGGCCCGAACGAGGGCAGCGAAGGCCTGCGCCACCTTCCCGCCTGGGCGCTGCACGACTTCGGCCTGGCCTTGCGTGAACTGCCATCGCCCCTGCTGGCCGGCGGGCTGCTGTTCGCGGCAGGGTGTTTTGCGCTGCTGATCGTCTGGCGCCAGCGCGGCGCAGGGGCTGCGGGCTGAGGCCCTTCGCAAGCCGGTCATGACAAAGGGCCCCGCGGGGCCCTTTGTCGTTGCGCTTCCTCGCGCGATCTCGCCTGCTCCCCCTATCAAGGCCTTGCGCGGAACCGGCTTCGCCGGGCCGCAGCAAGAGCCCCCTCGGGGGGTGTCGAGCGCAGCGAGCCTGGGGGCTTCAGTGGTGCGTGCCGTCGAAGAACTGCTCGTCTTCGGTGCTGCCCTTCAGAGCGGCTGTGGACGACAGCGCCTCGATCGTCGTCGTCACGGCGTCGAAGTAGCCGGTGCCCACCTCGCGCTGGTGCTTGACGGCGGTGAAGCCGCGCTCCGCAGCGGCGAACTCCTTCTCCTGCAGCTCGACGAAGGCCGTCATGTTGTTGCGCGCATAGCCGTAGGCCAGGTCGAACATGCCGTAGTTCAGGCTGTGGAAGCCGGCCAGCGTGATGAACTGGAACTTGTAGCCCATCGCACCCAGCTCACGCTGGAACTTTGCGATGGTGGCGTCGTCCAGGTTCTTCTTCCAGTTGAAGGACGGGCTGCAGTTGTAGGCCAGCAGCTTGCCCGGGAACTTGGCGTGGATGGCGTCGGAGAAAGCCTTGGCGAAGGCCAGGTCGGGCTTGCCGGTCTCGCACCAGATCAGGTCGGCATAGGGCGCGTAGGCCAGGCCGCGGCTGATGCTCTGCTCCAGGCCGTTCTTCGACTTGAAGAAACCTTCCACCGTGCGCTCGCCGGTCAGGAAAGGCTGGTCGTTGCTGTCGACGTCGCTGGTCACCAGGTCGGCGGCTTCGGCGTCGGTGCGGGCCAGCAGGATGGTGGGCGTGCCCATCACGTCGGCAGCCAGGCGCGCGGCCACGAGCTTGGCCACCGCTTCACGCGTCGGCACCAGCACCTTGCCGCCCATGTGGCCGCACTTCTTGACGCTGGCCAGCTGGTCTTCGAAGTGCACGCCGGCGGCACCGGCGTCGATCATGTTCTTCATCAGCTCGAAGGCGTTCAGCACGCCGCCGAAGCCGGCTTCGGCATCGGCCACGATGGGTGCGAAGTAGTCGATGTCGTTCTTGCCTTCGCTCCACTGGATCTCGTCGGCGCGCTTGAAGGTGGCGTTGATGCGCTTGACGACCTTGGGCACCGAGTCCACCGCATACAGGCTCTGGTCGGGGTACATCTCGCCGCCGCTGTTGGCGTCGGCGGCGACCTGCCAGCCGCTCAGGTAGATGGCCTTCAGGCCGGCCTTGACCTGCTGCATCGCCTGGTTGCCGGTGAGCGCGCCCAGGGTGTTGACGAAAGGCTCGGTGTTGACGAGGTTCCAGAGCTTTTCCGCACCGCGGCGCGCGAGCGTGTGCTCGACCACCAGCGAACCGCGCAGGCGCACCACGTCGGCGGCGGTGTAGTTGCGTTGAATGCCTTTCCAGCGCGGGTTGGTGGCCCAGTCTTTTTCGAGGGCGGCAATCTGCTGGTCGCGGGTGGGTTGGGTCATGGAAAGCTCCGTGGGTTGATGAACAAAAAGCAAAATCGATGGCGCTAGCTTAGCTGTCCTTGGGCGGATTGGGAACACTTGTGTCTTATATAAGACTAAGTTTCTGCTTCAATAAAATCAACAACTTATGAGCACACTCTCGCAATACAAAACGTCTTTTGGGATAGCGG
>CAMTUD010000150.1:0-7711 GCA_947084805.1 uncultured beta proteobacterium
GGCTGTACTTCATGCCTTCGGTGCCCATCGCCATGCCGTCGCTGATGGTCGGCGTGCCGAAGATCTGCGGGTTGGCGCCGGCTTCCTTCAAGCCCAGCACGGCCGCGTCGGCCAGGCGTTGCAGGCCCGAGTTGCAGGGCGTGATGGTGCTGTGGCCGTTGGCCACGCCGATCATCGGCTTGCCGAAGTCGCCTTCGGTGTAGCCCATGCCGTAGTACATGCTGCGGTTGGGGGCGCGCGCCACGCCTTCGGTGATGTTCTTGCTGCGGCGGTTGATGCTCATGCGGGGGTCTCCGTTGTCGACGGCACCGATTATCGGGCGGCGGGCGTGGACAATGGCCTGCTTTGACGAGGACCCCATCGATGCTCGTGCATCCGCAGTTCGACCCCATCGCCCTGTCGATCGGGCCAGTCAGCATCCACTGGTACGGGCTGACCTATCTGGTCGCCTTCGGCCTCTTCCTGCTGCTGGCATCGCGCCGCGTGGCGCGGCCGCAGTACGCGGCGCTGGGCTGGCAGCGCCGCGACGTCGAGGACATGCTGTTCTACGGCGTGCTGGGCGTCATCATCGGCGGGCGGCTCGGCTACGCGCTCTTCTACAAGCCGGGCTATTACGCCGGCCATCCGCTGGAGATCCTGATGGTCTGGAAGGGCGGCATGTCCTTCCACGGCGGGCTGCTCGGCGTGATCACCGCAATGGCGGTGTTCGCGCGCTCGCGCCAGCGCCGGTTCCTTGAGGTGATGGACGTCGTGGCGCCCTGCGTGCCGACCGGCATCGCGGCCGTGCGCATCGGCAACTTCATCAATGGCGAGCTGTGGGGCCGTGCGGCCGACCCCAGCCTGCCGTGGGCGATGGTCTTTCCGCAGAGCGGCGAGACCTTCGCGCGCCACCCCTCGCAGCTGTACCAGGCGGCGCTGGAAGGACTGCTGCTCTTCGTGCTGCTGTGGCTGTATGGCCGCCGTCCGCGCGCCACCGGGCAGGTGGCGGCGGCCTTTGTGTTCGGTTACGGCGTGCTGCGCTTCGTGGCCGAGTACTTCCGCGAGCCCGATGCCTTCCTGGGCATCCTGGCGCTGGGCATGAGCATGGGGCAGTGGCTATGTGTGCCGATGATCGTCGGTGGCGCGGCGCTGTGGGTCTGGTGTGGCCGCCAGCCGGCCCAGGCAGGGGAAGGCGCATGAGACAGGTCTTCCTGGACACCGAGACGACGGGCCTGTCGGCGGCCGACGGCGACCGCATCGTCGAGATCGGCTGCATCGAACTGGACAACCGCCGCCACACCGGCCGCCAGTTGCACCACTACGTCAACCCGCAGCGCAGCAGCCACCCCCATGCCGTGCGCATCCACGGCATCACCGACGAGTTCCTGGCCGACAAGCCACCCTTCGCGGCCATCGTCGACGAACTGCTGGCCTTCGTCGAAGGCGCCGACGTGGTGATCCACAACGCGGGATTCGACGTTGCCTTCCTCGACGCCGAGTTCAAGCGCCTGGGGCGTCTGCCCTTCTCGCGGCACGTGGCGCAGGTCAGCGACAGCCTGCTGATGGCGCGCGAGATGTTCCCTGGCAAGGCGAACTCGCTGGACGCGCTGTGCAAGCGCCTCGAGGTCGACAACAGCAACCGCGAACTGCACGGTGCGCTGCTCGACGCCGGGCTGCTGGCCGAGGTCTACCTGCGCATGACCCGCGGCCAGGGCTCGCTGGTCATCGACGAAGGCAGCAAGGGCGACGGGCCGGCGCGCCGCGAGGTCGCCGACCTGCGCCGCCTGACGCTGCCCGTGCTGCCGGCCAGTGCCGAAGAACTTTCCGCGCACGAGGCCATGCTGGCCGACATCGACGAGGCCAGCAAGGGCAAGACGCTGTGGCGCTCGCTGGCGTCGGCGCCAGGCTGAAGCGACGGCCGGCAAAGCAATGGCATAATCGCGGGCTTACCGAACGTCGCGGCAACAGCTGCGGCGTCTCGGGCGGTTAGCTCAGCGGTAGAGCACTGCCTTCACACGGCAGGGGTCGCAGGTTCGAACCCTGCACCGCCCACCAAGCATGCAGGCCCCGTAAGTCGTTGATTTACGGGGCTTTTTGTTTTCCCGGTGTTTCCCGATGTGACCTTTGTTGGCTTGTTTGGCAAGGCGTCGACCGGAGTTCAGCACATCTTCGGCGGCCGCGGGGCGAAGCAATCTCGCAACCCGTCGATGCCGGGCAAGTCGTCCCTGGCCTGCGAGACAGTCAGCACGCCGGCGAGCTCGGCCACCGCGTTGGCGCGGTCGGCCAGGTCCAGCAGCTCGACCAGGCACGTTCGGCCTCCCAGACCCGGGCGTTGAGCCGGCGCACGGCCTCGGCCACGAACGGCTCGTATGCCCGTCTCCTCAGGCCGTCAGCAGGCGTGCTCTCCCTAGGAACCGTCCAGGGCCATTGACAATGGGGTGGGGATGGGAAAATCAAGAACTCGGCTTTCAGTCAAACCGTTGCAGGCACCGGGAGTTCGTCGATGAGCATGTTCGCAAACCAGGCTGCATTCGATCGGCCAGAGAGCCGGGCCGCCGCGGCCGGCATCAACCTGTCGCCAGCCCAGGCAATCGTCGATCCGCACGGGCGCGTGCTGGCGCATGCGCGCACGGGCGGCATGATGAACACGCAACGGCACACGCTGCGCAACGGTACGAGGCTGTTTCGTTTCGGACGCAGCAACCAGTCGCCGCAGGAGGTGGCGCGCGGGGGCTGGTGGCTCGAGGCGCGTGAGTTCGAGCGCCTGGTTTCGTTCGCGAATGCGCACGGCATCTATCTCGGTCTGGCGATGCGCCTGCTGTGCCTCGTGCCGCCGGAGTGGAACGACGCAACCCAGCTCGTGCGCGCTCGCTCCGCCTGCAGCCTGCTGGCGTGGCGCGGGCTCGCCAACACGGTGGTCACGCCGATCGCCGGCGGCCTGGGCACGCTGCGGCTGCCGCACGCCAACCAGATTTCGGAACGCCGGCTGCACCAGTTGTTCATCCCCGGCTTGGCCGCGCAGTCGCCGACCGAGCCGGCGATCACGATCGAACGGGTGTTTGCACTCGACCCGAAGACGAGCGTCCAAGGTTTCCTGTACCTGTAGGTCCACCCGCGCCAGCCACTCCGTCAGGGCTGTGCGATGGCCTCGACCTGGATGCGCAAGTCGACCCTCATCTTGAAGCCATAGGCCTTGCCCGCGTCCAGGCCGAAGTCGTCGCGGTTGAAGCTGCCGCTGGCGTCGGCGCCGCAGTAGTCGCGCTTGAGCATCGGGTGGGGAACGCACTTCAGCGAGTTGACCACCAGCGTCAGCGGGCGTGTCACGCCGTGCAGTGTCAGCTCGCCCACCAGTTGTGTCGGCACGCCGTCGACCGGCGACTGCAGGCTGCCCTTGAAGACGGCGCGCGGGTACCGCTTCACGTCGAAGAAGTCCTTGCCGCGCGCCCAGGTGGCCAGCGCGTCCACGCCGAAGTCGACACTGGCCAGGTCGGTCACGATCTCGACGGTACCGGTGCCCGAGGTCTTGTCGTACAGCACCTTGCCGCTGCTCTTGTTCAGCTTGCCGCGCCACACCGAGATGCCCATGTGGTCGGCCTCGAAGCTGGGGAAGGTGTGGGTCGGGTCGATCGTGTAAGCGGTGGGTGCGGCGCTGGCGGCCACTGCCGCCAGCAGCAGGGCCGTCGTCGTCAGGCAAGTTTTCATGCGGTTCTCCGGGTTGTCGATGCAGGCACGACGGTTGACGCCACGCGGATTCGACGCGCGCCGGGCGGCACCGCTGCACCGCTGCATGGCCGCATCAGTGCGCCTGGGGGCGTCGTACCCAGGGCCGGCCGCGGCTCGTCTTCACGGGGCACAGGAAATTCGGCCGCCCCCATCTTGGCGCAAATCCCGAGCCGGCCCGCCGACCGGCACCCGAGTTTCGCCGTGTTTGCGGCAGGCAGCCTTGGCTGGCGGGCGACATAGACATGGACGGGCCCCCAGGCAGCCGCCACAATGGCCTCGCTGCCCCGGTTGCAGGCGCAGCGGTTGTGACACCTCCACCGTCACAAGCCACCGCTCGACGGGCCGAGTACCTCGGCGCCTGTCGCCGCACCCCCCGCAGGCGTGCCGTGCATGAGCGTTGCAGTCCGGGTTCCATCCGTTTTCCACAGGGGTTCCACCTCATCGCCACCGCAACTCACCCGCTTGCCCGGGGCTCGCATGCGTACCGATACGCCTGGCTGCTGGCGCTGGCACTGCTCGTCGGCGCATTGGCCTGGCGCTTCGGTGCACCCGCGACGAAATCGACGTCGACTGAACACTCGTACCGGGTGATGGATCGGGTGGACGAACTGCGTTTGGCGCTGAGCCGGGCGGAGTCTCGGCAGTGGGCCTACTTCCTGACGCAGGAGCCGGGGCTCCTGAAGGAGCGGGCGCTTGCCATCGACGCCGTGCAGCCCGGCCTGGACGCACTCAGGGCGTTGACGCTGGACAACCCGTCGCAGCAGCGCTTGCTGGACAAGCTGCAGGCGGCGATCGACAGGCGCATGGGCCTGTTGGCCACCAGCCTGCTGACATTCCAGAGCCTGGGCCGTGACGGCATCGCCGCGGCGGTGAATGCCAGTCGGGTGGCTGCAGACGAGGCACTCGATCTGCTCCAGCAGACCGAGCGTGCCGAGCGCGCCTTGCTCGAGCAGCGCAAGAACGCCGAGCTGGCTCGCTGGCTGACAGTTGCCGGTGTGATGGCGCTGCTGCTGGCGGCGCTGGCGTTTCAGAGCCAGCGCGTGCGCACGGCAACGCGCCAACTCGAACAGGACGAAGAAACCAGGGCCGCGGTGCGTGCCGCCCTGCTCAAGACCAACCCCTTGCAGGATGCGATCTTCAAGAGCACGAACTTCTCCAGCATTGCCACCGACGCTTCGGGGGTGATCCAGATCTTCAACCCGGGCGCGGAGCGCATGCTGGGCTACGGCGCGGCAGAGGTGGTCGACAAGATCTCCCTGGCGGACATGTTCGACCCTGCGGAACTGGCCGAGCGGGCCGCCGCCGTGAGTGCCGAGTTCCACGTGCCCGTGACCTCCGGCCTCGACGCGCTGATCTTCAGGGCATCGCGGAGCCTCGAGGACACCTACGAACTGAGCTACCTGCGCAAGGACGGCAGCCACCTGCCTGCCGTGGTCTCTGCCACGGCACTGCGCGACGGGCAGGAGGCCATCATCGGCTACCTGCTGATCGGCACTGACAACACGGCGCGCAAGCAGATCGAGGCCGAGCGGGCGCGGCTGAATCTGGCGCTGCACGCATCGAACGTCGAGCTGCAGGCGGCGATGGCCGAAGCGGACCGCGCGAACCGCGCGAAGTCGGACTTCCTGTCGAGCATGAGCCACGAACTGCGCTCGCCCCTGAATGCGATTCTCGGCTTCGCCCAGCTGATGGACTCCGAATTGCCGCCGCTCACACCCGGGCACAAGGAAAGCGCCGCACAGATCATCAAGGCCGGCTGGTATCTGCTGGAACTCATCAACGAGATCCTCGACCTGGCGGCCATCGAGGCCGGCAAGGTGTCCTTGTCGCTGGAGTCGCTTTCGCTCGACGAGTTGATGCAGGACTGCCTGGCCATGGTCGAGCCCCAGGCGCACGAGGCCGGCATCCAGGTCCGCTTCACGCAGCCCGAGAAGCCCGTGTTCGTGATGGGCGATCGCACCCGGGTCAAGCAGATCCTCGTCAATCTGCTGTCGAACTCGATCAAGTACAACCGGGCCCGCGGCGCGGTCGAAGTGACTTGCAGCGCCCGCCCGGACGCGCGTGTGCGCCTGAGCTTCCGCGACACGGGTCAAGGCCTGGGCCCGGACAAGCTTGCGCAGTTGTTTCAGCCGTTCAATCGGCTGGGCCAGGAATCCGGGCTCGTGCAGGGTACCGGCATCGGGCTGTTCGTCAGCAAGCAGCTGGCCGAGATCATGGGCGGCACGATGGGCGTGGAGAGTGCTGTCGGTGTCGGCAGCGTGTTCTGGGTCGAGCTGGCTGCTGCGCAGGCCGTGGAACTCCATGCGGGTCATGGCGAGCCCACCGCGCCAGGCAGTGCAGCGCCTGGCGCGCAGCGAACCGTGCTCTGCGTCGAGGACAACCCGGCCAACCTGCTGTTGGTCAGCAAGCTGCTGGCGCGCCGCCCCGACATCCGTCTGCTCACCGCGAGGAACGCCCTGCAGGGCATCGAGCTGGTGAATGCGGCCCTGCCCGATGTCATCCTGATGGACATCAACCTGCCCGGCATCAGCGGCATCACGGCGCTCAAGATCCTTCACGGCAACCCGTTGACGTCGCACATCCCGGTCGTGGCGATCAGCGCCAACGCCATGCCCCGGGACGTCGAGAAGGGCCTGGAGGCCGGCTTCTTCCGCTACCTGACCAAGCCGATCAATGTCGTCAAGTTCATGGACACGCTGGACACGGCGCTGGAGCAGGCGCGGGCCGTGACGCAAGGCGCTGTTGCGGAGCCGCCGTCGCCCTGAGGCGCGCTACCGCATCGCAGCCAGCCGCTCCAGGATCAGCGGCGCCTGACGGGCCTGGAAGGGCGCGCCACGGCATCGGGTCCGGGCGCCATGCCGGCCAGCTGCACGTCGACCGCGCAGGCCCCGACGGCCTGCAGGTCGAAACTGCCGGGGTCGAACAGCCAGTTCTGCAGCAGACCGTCGAGCAGCGCGTGCAGGCCGACCGCCAGCTGCGCCGCGGGCACGGCCTTGCCGATCTCGCCACGCGCCTGGGCGCGTTCGAGCATGCGTTCCAGGCGCGCGCGGTAGCCCTGGCGCATCTGCCGGCGCCGCTCGCGCACGGCGCTGAGCTCGTCGACGTTCTCGGTCTTGTGCAGCGCGATCTCCAGCACGCGGCGCACGTGGATGTCCTGCGTGACGCGGGCCAGCACGTCCAGCAGCAAGCAGCGCAGCCCGGCGAGCACGGCGTGGCCGTTGTCGGCGTCGAGGCCGGCGCTGGCCTGTTCCATGGGCAGGATGACGCGGTCCATCATGGCGTTGAAGAGGTCGCTCTTGTCCTTGAAGTGCCAGTAGACAGCGCCGCGTGTGACGCCGGCGGCGCAGGCGATGTCGTGCAGCGAAGTGCGTGAGACACCCTGGGCCTGGAACAGCTGCTCGGCGGCGTCGAGGATGCTGCTGCGCGTGGCCTGGGCTTCTTCCTTCGTCTTGCGGGGCATGGGATGTGGAAAACAGGCTGAGGCGAAGGGGCGGGAGCTCAAGCATACATTCATGAACGTATGTACACTAGGCCTCATCGTTTGAAGGCTGACTGCAGTCTGCGCGGGGCGGCGCTGGTTGCTCTCCGTGGCCGCTGTCGCCCAGAGTCCCAACCGCAGCGCCGCCGTCGTCCCGCGCCCGTGAAGCCGCCGCGCTCCCCATCGCTTCCACCGAGGTTCCACCCCGTGACAGCCCGCCTCTCCCGGTTCCGCATCGCGTTTCCCTTCTCCGCGCACGCCGCCGTGGCTGTTGTCGCGTTGGCGCTGGTGGCCTGCGGCGCCAAGGACCCGGCCGCCGGTGCGCCGGCTGCCGGCGGCGTGCCGCCGCCTCCGCCCGTCGGCGTGATCACGGTGGCGCCGCAGACCGTGGCGCTGCAGACCGAGCTGCCCTGCCGCGTCGAGGCGCTGCGCACGGCGCAGGTGCGGGCGCGTGTCAACGGCGTGGTGCTGAAGCGCCAGTTCAGCGAAGGCAGCGAGGTGCGGGCCGGCCAGGCGCTGTTCCTGATCGAC
>CAMTUD010000151.1:0-32362 GCA_947084805.1 uncultured beta proteobacterium
ACACTCTTTCCCTACACGACGCTCTTCCGATCTCACGATCGAGCGCGGCCGCGTGCTGGCCCTGGCCGGCAACTGCGCCGGCTGCCACAGCGCACGCGGCGGTGCACCCTATGCCGGCGGCCGCGCCATCACCACGCCCTTCGGCACCGTCTACGCCGGCAACCTGACGCCCGACGCCGGCACCGGCCTGGGCGCCTGGACGGCCGACCACTTCTGGCGTGCCCTGCACCACGGCCGGGGCTTCGACGGCCGCCGCCTCGTGCCGGTCTTCCCCTACACCGAGACCACCCGCATCACGCGCGCCGACAGCGACGCGCTCTACGCCTGGCTGCGCACGCTGCCCGCCGTGGCGCAGCCCAACCGCCCGCACGCCCTGCGCTGGCCCTACGACACACCGCTGGCGCTGGCCGCCTGGCGGCTGCTGTTCTTCACGCCCGGTGCATGGCAGGACGATGCGCGCCAGAGTGCCGAGTGGAACCGTGGCGCCTACCTCGTCAACGGCGCCGGCCATTGCGTGGCCTGCCACGGCGGCCGCAACGCGCTGGGCGCCACCGCCGACGCCGGCTTCGGCGGCGGGCTGATCCCCACGCGCAACTGGTACGCGCCGGCCTTCACGCGCGCTGCCGAGGCCAGCGTGGCCGACTGGCCGGTGGACGAGATCGTGGCGTTGCTGCGCGACGGCGTGGCGCCCCGCGGCCGCGCCATCGGCCCGATGGCCGAGGTGGTGATGCGCAGCACGCAGCATCTGCCGGCGGCCGACCTGCGTGCGATGGCGGTCTACCTGAAGTCGTTGCCGGTCGAGGCCGCGGCGCAGCGGCGCGCTGCCGAGCCGCCCGACCCGGCACGCGTTGAAGCCGGCGCCCGGCTCTACGAAACACACTGCGCCGGCTGCCACGGCGCGCAGGGCGAGGGTGGCGTGCTGCGCGACGGCCCCGAACGCGGCCACCTGGTGATGCCGGCGCTGGCCGGCAACCGCATGGTGGCGATGGACCCGCCGGCCAACCTGGTGCGCGCCATCACGCTGGGCGGCTTTGGCGCCGTCACCGCCGGCCATGCGCGGCCCTTCGGCATGCCGCCCTTTGCCCATGTGCTGGGCGACGCGCAGATCGCCGACATCGTGACCTGGCTGCGCCGGCGCGAAGGCGCTGCCGCCGTAAACGCCTTCGACGTCGCGCGCTGGCGCGGCGGCAGCGACGAGTGACCCGACAAGCCCCCTTAAGCCATGGACACCGTCACCGGCATCCGCCTCTTCATCCGCGTCGTCGAGACCGGCAGCTTCAGCAAGGCCAGCGCCGACATGGGCATCACGCAGCCCACGGCAACCAAGCACGTGGCGGCGCTGGAAAAGCGCCTGGGGGCGCGCCTGCTGCACCGCAGCACACGCGGTGTCACGCCCACCGAGGTGGGCGCGGCCTACTACGACAAATGCAAGAGCATCGCGCGCCAGCTGGAAGACGCCGACAACCTGGCCGCGCTGATGCAGAGCCGCGTCACGGGCACGCTGCGCATCAGCACCAGCGTGGCCTTCGGTCGCCGCGTGCTGGTGCCCTTGGTGCTGCGTTTCATGCAGCAGCACCCCGAACTGCACATCGACCTCAGCTTCGAGGACCGCTACGTCAACCTGGTGGAGCAAGGCATCGACCTGGCGCTGCGCATGGGCCGGCTGGCCGACAGTTCGCTGGGCTCACGCTACCTGGGCGTGAACCACTGGGTGCTGGTGGGTGCGCCGACCTACCTGCGTGAACACGGCACGCCGCTGACGCCGGCCGAACTGGCGCAGCACAGCGCGTTGATCTACAGCACCGTGCAGGGCGACGACGTCTGGCACTTCACCGGCCCCGACGGCGGCGCGCGGGCCGTGGGTGTGCACGGGCCGCTGCGCAGCAACAACCTGTCGGCGCTGCTCGCCGCCGCACGCGCCGGCCTGGGCCTGGCCGTGCTGCCGCGCTACGTGGCGCACGACAGCATCCGCAGCGGCACGGTGCAGCCGCTGCTGCCGGGCTGGGCGCTGCCTTCGCAGGAGATGCACGCCGTCTACCCGTCGCCGCGGCTGGTGCCGACGAAGGTGACGGGTTTCGTCGACTGGCTGCAGGGGCAGTTCGGCGACGACTGGTGGGCGCGCTGAGGCCGGGCAACCGCCCACGCATGCAGCGGCATGCACGAGCCGTCGCCCCTTTTCCGGGTGCCGCAGGACGTGGCTCAGTCGAAGATGTTGCTCAGCCACGACTTCTTGCGGCCGCCCTGCGGGCTTCGACCGTGCCCGTAGTCGGAATCGGCAAACTGGGGCTGCGACCTGCTCGCCCCGGGGCTCGGCGGGGCCGGCGCCATCGCGGCCGAGCGCTCGATCAGCTTGTCGAGTTCGCCGCGGTCCAGCCACACACCGCGGCATTGCGGGCAGTAGTCGATCTCGACACCTTGGCGATCGCTCATGACAAGCGCAGTTTCGGTGCAACTCGGGCACTTCATGGTGTGTTCCTGGTGGTGTCCTGGGGGCCGCGGTTCGTTCGGCTTGAACGGTTTCAGCGGTCGTGGGCGATCAGGCGCTGACGCATGCGGCGCGAGTCGCTGCCACGGCGCCACAGACGCATCAGGAACCGTGCGGCGCGCGCCAAGGCGTTGTCCAGCGCCGTGCGCCAGTCGCTCGCCACGGAGGCGACGACCACCGACCCGGCGCCATCGGTCCTGAGTTCCACCTGGCAGCGTTTGTCGATGCCGCCACGGGGGCCGTTCACGTCCGACATCTGCACCTCGGCGCGCGGCACCAGCCAGCCCAGGCGCCGCAGCACGAAGCGCACTCGGCGCTCGGTGAGCTCACGCAGGTCGGTGGCCTGGGGATGGCGGGTCTTGAAGAGCACTTGCATCACGGATCTCCTTCGGTTGAGGGACGGCCGCAATGTGGGCTGCCGCACCGCTCTGAAAAAGCAGCTTTTGGAGAATGCCAACATCGGAAAAGACTGAACAAAGGACACGCCTTCGGCCGCAGACTTCGCTGTTCGGCGGCTGGGGCTTGCGCGCGTTGTGCTGCGCAGCCTTCCTGGCGCTGTTTCTTCCGGAGAACCCTTCCATGCCCAACACCCGAACCGCGAATGCCGTTCGCCTGGAGTTCGCACCCGGCTGCCTGGTTCAAACCAACCTGTCGGGCGCGGCCTTCACCGGCGAATGGCTCTGGGTGGCCGGCGACGAGGCCTGCGGCCTGGATCGCCTGCGCCGGCTCGACCCCGTGGGGCGCGAGGTCCTGCGCTTTGGCGATGTGCGCGACTTCCCGCTGGCCGACCTGCTGGACCTGCCCGGCACCGCCGAAGAAGAGGCCGATCTGGAAGGCATGGCGGTGGCCGATGGCTACCTCTGGGTGGTCGGCTCGCATGGCCTGAAGCGCAAGAACACCAAGCCGGACCGGGGCCACGCCGACAACGCCAGGCGGCTGGCGAAGGTGGCGCTCGACGGCAACCGGCGCCTGCTGGCCTGCCTGCCCATCGAGCCCGACGCCCAGGGCGAGCCCTGCCTGGTGCGCCAGGCCCAGGACGGTCGGCGGGCGCTGCGGCTGAAGGGCGACTCGGAAAGCAACCTGCTGACCCGCGCACTGGCCGACGACCCCCACCTCGGGCCCTACATGGGGATCCCGGGCAAGGACAACGGCTTCGACATCGAAGGCCTGGCGGTGGACGGACGCCGGCTGCTGCTCGGCCTGCGCGGCCCGGTGCTGCGGGGCTGGTCGGCGCTGCTCGAAATCGCGGTCGAGGTGCGCGGCGATCAGCTGCGCCTGGCGCCCCTGGACGACAGCGGCATCCTGTTGCGCAAGCACTTCCTGCAACTGGACGGCCTGGGCATTCGCGACCTGCACTTCTCCGGCGACGACCTCTACGTGCTGGCCGGGCCGACGATGGTGCTCAACGGCGAGATCCGCGTGTTCAAGTGGCCGCTCGCCCGCACGGTGATCGAAGCCAACCGCGAGCCGGTGCGCTTCGAATCGGCACTGACAGAGTCGGTTTCGCTGCCCCACGGGCGCGGCACGAACCGCGCCGAGGCGATCTGCAACCTGCCACCTGCGGTCGCCGGCGGCAGGCCCCGCTGGCTGGTGCTGTACGACGCCCCGGGGGCCGATCGCCGGGACGGCGAGCACACGGTCTTCGGCGACCTGTTGCGACATGACTGATGGTGTCCGGCGTCAATGGCACAGGGACCGGCAGCGCACAGCGCTGGGCGATGTCGGCCCCGCCGCTCGACCCCGCGTCGGCCCTGCTGTTCGTGATCAACGCCGCTGCGGGGGCCCTCGACATCGATGCCAAGCGCGCGGTGATCGAATCGGCCCTGGCGGCGCGGGGGCGCAAGGGCGAACTGCTGACCTGCCGGCCCGACGAGCTGGCGCGGGTGGCCACCGAGGCCGCCGCGGCGGCGGTGGCACGCGGTACGGCGGTGATTGCCGTCGGCGGCGATGGCAGCCTGAACACGGTGGCCCAGGCCGCGCACGCAGCCGGTTGCGCGATGGGCGTCATTCCCTACGGCACCTTCAACTACTTCGCCCGGACCCACGGCCTGCCCACCGAGCCTGCCGCGGCCGCGCAGCTGCTGCTGGATGCGCGCCCGCTGCCGGTGCAGGTGGCGGCCATCAACGACCGCGTGTTCCTAGTCAACGCCAGCCTGGGCGTCTACCCCGAACTGCTGCAAGACCGCGAGGCCTACAAGGCGCGCTTCGGCCGCAGCCGCTGGGTGGCGTTCGTGGCGGCCTGTGCAACGCTGCTGCGCGCGCAGCGTCGGCTGCGCCTGCACATCGAGATGGGTGCCAAGGTGCGCGAGGTGCAGACCCTGACGCTTTTCGTGGGCAACAACCGGCTGCAACTGCAGCAGTTCGGTGCCGAGCCGGACGACACCCTGTCCGGCACGCCCGGCGACGGCAGCATGGCCGCGGTGATGCTGCGGCCCATCGGCACGCTGTCGATGATCGGGCTCCTGCTGCATGGGGCGATGGGCAGGCTGGGGGAAGCCGCCGGCGTGCAGAGCTTCGAGTTCCAGCACATGGTGGTCAAGCCCAGGCTGGCACCCGGCCGCAGGGACATCGTCGTGGCGTTCGACGGCGAGGTCGCCGTGATGCGCTCGCCCATCGACATTCGTGTGCTCGACAAGCCCTTGTACTTGCTGCAGGCGGCTGGCGCAGCAGCCGCATCGGGTTCGGAGACCGCGCCGGAGGCGGCGCCATGAGTGTCCTGCTGCAGATCTCGGACACCCACTTCGGTACCGAACAGCCGCCGGTGGTCGAGGCCCTGGTGGCCCTGGCGGCGCGGCAGCGGCCGGATGTGGTGGTGCTGTCGGGTGACATCACGCAGCGTGCACGGCCGCTTCAGTTTTGCGCCGCGAAGGCCTTCGTCGAACGACTGGATGCACCGGTTCTGGCCATTCCCGGCAACCACGACATCGCGTTGTTCGACATCTGGGCGCGGCTGACCCGCCCGTACGCGGCTTATGCCGCGGCCTTCGGGGCCGATCTCGAGCCCGTGCATGCGTCGCCGGATCTGCTGGTCATCGGCGTCAACACCACGCGAGCATGGCGTCACAAGCAAGGGGAGGTGTCCACGGCGCAAGTCGATCGCGTGGCGCAACGGCTGGCCGCCGCCGGCCCGCGGCAGTTGCGCGTGGTGGTGGTGCACCAACCCGCAGCCGTGACCCAGGATCGGGACCGGCGCAACCTGCTGCGTGGCCACCTTGCGGCCACGCAGGCCTGGTCGGCCGCCGGGGTCGACCTCGTGATGGGCGGGCACATTCATCTGCCCTACACACTGGCGCTGCACGGGCTGGCGCGGCGACTGTGCGTGGTCCAGGCCGGAACCGCCGTCTCGTCGCGCACCCGCCCTGGGGTGCCCAATTCGGTGAACATCCTGCGCTGGGGCAAGCCGGCCGGCGGGCCTGATGCGCAAACGCAGACGCGGCCCGAAGCGGGGGACTGCTGCGTCATCGAGCGCTGGGACTTTGCGCGCCACGAGCGGGCCTTCGTCCGCACGGCGATCACGGCCGTGCAACCAGACCGCGCCTGATCGCAGGCAAGGCCGGCCACGCGGCGGGCCTTTGCCCGCCTGCCCGCGCCGTGGGCCACACGGTGTGGACATCAACTCGGCAACTTCGCAGTTTCCGAACCCGAGCTCACAGCGAATCTGCTTTTTCCGAATTCGAACGGGCGACAAAGTCCAGCTGTCGAAACCTCTCAAGGGCTTGCCCGCGAAGCTTCACCTTCGATCCCACGACCTTGCGAGCGGCGGCGACTCGCCGCCCTGGCTCTTCATCACCCCGTCAACACAGAAGGCACTTCTCCATGCGCAGCTACCCCCACAACAGCCCTGAAGCCGCCGCGCGCATCGTCGCGCTGGTCCTCATCTCGGACGGCCATGTGTGCAGCACCGAGTTCGATATCCTCAAGCAGTTGGGCGCCGAACGAGAACTCGGCCTGGAGCCCCAACTCCTGCCGCACATCGTTCACACGCTGTGCGAGGAACTGCTGGCGGGTGGATATGAAACAGGTTCGCTGATGGGCAACGTCGATGACAGCACCCTGGCCTCACTGATGGCCGAGATCTCCGATCCGGCACTGCAGCGCACCGTCCTGCGCCTGTCCTTGGCCGCCGCGCGGGCCGACGGCCACCTCGCCGACGGCGAGGCCGTGGTCGTGGAGGCCGCGCGGCACCACTGGCGGCTGGTCGATGGCCAGGAGCCGAGCGCCCCGACGTCGGCGCGGCGCCACGCCGCCTGAGCACCCCCGATCGAGCACGTTCAAGGCCGTGCCGCTGCCACCACCTGCATCACCAAGGGGTGGTGTTGCCCGCGGCGTGAGCGGATGGCGTGGATCTCCTCCTTCACGTCATCGCAGCGCCCGAGCAAACGCAATCCGCGCATCAAACCCACGTCACCGGAGCCCAGGCGGCTGACCGGGAACACCCCGAGCCCGCGTGCCGCGAACACCGCCATCAGCGCGCTGTCCTCGAACTCTCCGACGATGCGCGGCCGCAAGCCCTGGGCCTCGAACCACCGATCCAGGGTCGGGCGCAGCGCCGAATGGCCGGTGGGCAGCAGCACCGGCAGCCGGTTCAGCGACTGCGGGAACTGGTCCACGTCGGCCTTGTGCACATGCGCCGCGGGCCCGTACCAGTCGACCGGCGACGCCACCAAGCGCTCGCTCGTCAGACGCAGGTTCGGGTTGCGCGGTGCGGGCTGCCCGGCAAGCACCAGGTCCAGGTGATGCAGCGCCAGTTCGGCCAGCAGTTGCTCGAACTCACCTTCGTGGCACACCAGCCGCAACGAGGGCGTGGCCAGCACGGGCTCCAGCAGCGCATGTGCCGCCAGCTTGGAAATGCCGTCGGACAGCCCGACCGCCAGTCGGGCGACCTTGCCGCTGGCGGCCTCACGCACTTCGTCGGGGATGACCTGACCGATCTGGAAGATCTCTTCGGCGCGAGCGAAGGCGGCCTGTCCCGCCTCGGTCATCGCGACACCGCGGCCGGCCGGCTTGAGCAACTGGTGGCCGAGCGTCTTCTCGAGCTCCCGCACCTGCGCGCTGATGGTCTGGACCGCCATGTCCAGCCGTTCGGCCGCCCGTGCGAAGCCGCCCTCCTTGGTGACGACCCAGAAGTAGTACAGATGGCGGTAGTTCAGCATGCCGATCTCACATCGGAAAAACGGAAGTCTATATCTGCCTGTCGCTGGTTTATTCGAATCGCGGAGTGCTCGAGACTCGGTGCTCGTCGCCATTCAACCAAGACCCATCGAACATGTTTTACGCACTCAGCTGGTTTGTGATCTTCAGCCTTCTTGCACTCTGGTCGCTGGCCACCTGGGCGGCGCAGGCGGTTGCCGTGTGGGCGGTCTCGAACGCGGGCACATTGAGCGGCGCAGCATCGGGCGCGGCCTCTGGCGCAGCGGGTCTTCGTCTGCCGGAGTGGCTGGCCCCCTGGGTGCCGCCGGAAGTCGTGCAGGCGCTGACTTCTCTGCTGTCGGGCCTGGCGCCGGCGGTCGAGAGCCTGCTTCAGGCCGCGCCGGCGCTGGCCGGCGGGCTGACCGTGGCGACCTGGGTGATCTGGGGCCTCGGCAGCGCGCTGCTGATCTTGCTGGGGGTGGGGCTGCATCTGCTGGTGGCGATGTGGCGCCGCCGCGATGGCGGTTCCGGTCCTCGGCAGGACAGGCAGATGGCCGCATGACGGCGGTGGTCCGCCCTCGCGGGCACAAGACAGCGGCGCCGCCGCGGTGGGCTGACATTTCTGGCTACAGTGCCCCACCATGAACATGCTCATGTTTTTCGGCGGCCTGGTCCTTCTGGTCATTGGCGCCAACACGCTGGTGCGCGGTGCGTCCAGGCTGGCGATGTCCTTCGGCATCAGCCCGCTCGTGGTCGGCCTCACCATCGTCGCCTTCGGCACCAGCGCGCCCGAGGTCGCGGTGAGCATCGGCGCCGTGCTCGACGGCAAGACCGACATCGCCATCGGCAACGTGGTGGGCAGCAACATCTTCAACGTGCTGTTCATCCTGGGCATCAGTGCCCTGATCGCGCCGCTGGTGGTCAACATCCAGCTGATCCGGCAGGAGGTGCCGATCATGCTGGGCGCGAGCCTGCTGCTGCTGGCGCTGTCGCTGGACGGCCGGATCTCGTTCCTGGACGGGGGCTTCCTGTTTGCGCTGCTGGTGGCCTACACCGTGTTCCTGGTGGTGCAGTCGCGCCGCGAAACCCAGGCCGCCAAGGCCGATCTGGCCGGGGAGGTCGAGCCCGCCGGGGCCGGGGCCTGGGACAGCCACTGGGCGGTACAGATCGGCCTGATCGCCGCCGGCCTGGTGGCGCTGGTATTGGGCTCGGACTACCTGGTGCAGGCCTCGGTGAACTTCGCCAAGGCCATGGGCGTGAGCGACCTGGTCATCGGCCTGACGATCGTCGCCGCCGGCACCAGCATGCCCGAGGTAGCCACCAGCATCACGGCCGCCATCAAGGGCGAACGCGACATCGCCGTGGGCAATGTCGTCGGCAGCAACACCTTCAACATCCTGGGCTGCCTGGGCTTGTCGGGGCTGGTGTCGGGCGACCTCGGTCTGGCGATTGCGCCCTCGCTGCTGGCCTTCGACATCTGGGTCATGCTGGCGGTGGCGCTGGCCTGCCTGCCGGTGTTCATGACCGGCCGCGAGATCGCACGCTGGGAAGGTGGTGTCTTCTTCGGCTACTACGTCGCCTACGTGGCCTACCTGATCCTGGCCGCGCAGCAGCATGCCGCGTTGCCGGCCTTCTCGGGCGTGATGCTCGGCTTCGTCGTGCCGCTGACGGTGGTGACGCTGGTGGTGGTGCTGGTCCGCCGCCCCGCCACAAGCGGCGGGCCCCCATGACGGGGCCTCTCGTGCAGCGGCTGCGCGAAACAGCCGCGGGCTTGTCAGACGAGCGTGTATCGATGCAGACCCTGGCGCAAGCCCACGGCCCCGCGGCACACGGGACCTTGCTGCTGCTGATGGCCGGGCCCTGCCTGCTGCCCGTGCCGGGCGTGGGTACGGTGCTGGGCCTGGGCATGGCCGTGCTGGCGGCCGCGATGTGGCGCGGCCACCCCTCGGCATGCCTACCCCGGCGGGTGGCCGAACTCGAACTCTCGCGCCGCTGGGCGCAGCGGGTGCTCGGCATGCTCGCGTCGGCCTATGCGATGGCCGGCCGCTTCTCCCGGGCCCGACTGAGCCATCTTGCGTCCCCGGGCAGCCGGTCCTGGACCGCCGCCGCCATCGGGCTGATGGCCTTCATCGTTGTGCTGC
This sequence comes from uncultured beta proteobacterium, assembly GCA_947084805.1. Classification (GTDB taxonomy): domain Bacteria; phylum Pseudomonadota; class Gammaproteobacteria; order Burkholderiales; family Burkholderiaceae_C; genus Rubrivivax. The sequence goes on from CAMTUD010000151.1 coordinate 9,757, forward strand.
CGATCCCCTTCGGCAACGTGCTGCCGGCGCTGGCTTCGATGCTCATCGGCCTGGGACTGGTCTTTCGCGATGGCGTCGCCGTGGTCCTCGGGCTGCTCATGGCGGCGCTGGCGCTGTGCGTCACCGCCGGCCTGATGCTGATGGCATGGGCCTGGGGCAGTGAATGGGTCGTGCGCTGGGTCTCAATTGGAATGGAGCTTTTTCGATGATCTATGCAATCCTCAAGACCCTGCACGTGCTGTCCATCGTCGTATGGATCGGTGGCATGGTGTTTGCGCACTTCTTCTTGCGCCCCGCCGTCGCCCAGCTCGAACCGGCCGTGCGACTGCGGCTCATGCACGATGTGCTCGGCCGCTTCTTCCGGGCCGTGCTGGCGGCCTCGTTGCTGACGCTGGCCACCGGTGTGTGGATGCTGGGCCGCGTGGCCAAGCAGGTGGTGCAGTCGGGTGCCAGCTTCGAGATGCCGCTGGCCTGGACCGTGATGGCGGTGCTTGGCATCGCGATGGTCGCGATCTTCATGCACATCCGCTTCGTGCTCTACAAGCGGTTCGGCCGCGGCGTCGCGGCGTCCGAGTGGGCCGCCGCTGGTGCGGCCTTGGCAAACATCCGCAACTGGGTCGCGATCAACCTGGGCCTGGGTGTGCTGGTGCTGCTCGTGACGCTGCTGCGCGGGGCGGCCTGAATCGGCCGCTGGCCGCCGACACCTTCAGGCGCTGAGCCGCACCCGAAGGTTTTCGGCCAAGCGCTGTGCCACGTCGGCCCAGCTGTCCTGCACGCCCAGCGTGCGCAGGTCGACCGTGCGCAGGCCGGCGTAACCGCAGGGGTCGATGCGCGTGAACGGCTCGAGGTCCATCGCCACGTTCAGCGCCACGCCGTGGTAACTGCGGTGCTGGCTGATCTTGATGCCCAGGGCTGCAATCTTGCCCAGCCCGACGAAGGGGTCGAGGCCGCCGGTGACGAGCCGCGCGTGGCCGAAGGGGTCGTCCAGCCGCACGTAGATGCCCGGCGCGCCGCGCACGCGGTGGCCGACCACGCCGCCATGGGCCCACAGCGTGTCGATCACGGCCTCTTCGATGCGGAAGACGTATTCCTTGACGTAGATGCCGATGCGCTTCAGGTCCAGCAGCGGATAGGCCACCACCTGCCCGGGGCCGTGGAAGGTGACCTGGCCGCCGCGGTCGGTGCGCACGACGGGGATGTCGCCGGCGGCCAGCACATGCGCTTCCCGGCCGGCGACGCCCTGCGTGAAGACGGGTTCGTGCTCGACGAGCCAGAGTTCGTCTTCGGTGTCGGGCCTGCGTGCGGCGGTGAAGGCCCGCATCGCGGCCTCGGTCTCGGTGTAGGGCCGGCGGCCCAGCGTCACGGTGCGCATCGGCGCGCAGTCTAGAGGCTGTGGCTCACCTGCAGGCCATGGCCGCCGTGTAGTCGATGACCTTGATGCGCCCGGCCACGATGTCGGCCTTGGCGGCGTCGACCCGGCGCCGCATCTCGGGGCTCACCAGCTTCGCGTTGTGTTCGTCGTAGGCGAGGTCGAGCCCACCTTCCTTCAAGCCCAGCGTGGTGATGCCGGGCTGCACACCGCTGAAGGCCTGGAACACCGCGACGTCGGTGCGCTTGAGCATCGAGGTCAGCATGTGGCCCGGGTGCAGGCCGTTCTGGTTGCTGTCGACGCCGATGCCCAGCAGGCCGAGATCGGCCGCGGCCTGCAGCACACCCAGGCCGGTGGTGCCGGCGGCGGCGAAGATCACGTCGGCGCCCTGCGCGGCCTGCGTGCGCGTGAGCTCGGCGCCGCGCGCGGGGTCGGTCCAGGCGGCGTTGGTGGTGCCGGTCATGGCGCTGATCACCTGCACCCTGGGGTTGGCGTACCTGGCACCCTGCTCGTAGCCGCAGAGCACCTTGCGCACCAGCGGGATGTCCTGCCCGCCGACAAAACCCAGCTTGCCCGTCTTGCTGGCCAGCGCCGCCAGTTGCCCGGCGAGGAAGGCACCTTCATGTTCACGGTAGACGAAGCTCTGCACGTTGGGCAGCGCCACCACCATGTCGACGATGGCGAAGTTCAGCTTCGGGAACTCGCGCGCCACGGACTCGATGCTGCTGGCCTGCGGGAAGCCGACGCCGACGATGGGGTTGGCGCCGCGCTGCGCAAAACGCCGCGCGGCCTGTTCACGCTGCGCGGCGTTGGCGATCTCGAACTCGAGGTAGGGCTTGCCGGATTGTTTCTTCCACCGCTCGGCGCCTTCCCAGGCGGCAGTGCCGAAGCTCTTGTCGTTCTTGCCACCCAGCTCGAAGATGATCGCCGGCTGCGCCTGGGCCACGACGGCCCAGGCGGCCAGCGCGGCCGCCAGCGCTGCCCTCATCCTCAGAAGTTCGCCTTGAAGCTGACGCCGAAGGTGCGTGGCTCGTTGATGAAACCGGTGAGGTTGTTGAAGTCGATGCCCCCCACCACGCGGATGGTGTTGGCCAGGTTGCGCACGAAGGCCGCAGCCTCGTACTTGCCGTTGCCGAAGTTGTAGCCGGCGCGCACGCCCAGTTCGGTGAGCGCCTTGCCGGTGAACTCGGTGCTCTCGTAGAGGAAGAAGTTGACCTTGCTGCGATGGACCACGTCGGCCAGCAGCACCAGGTCGCCGCCCTGCACCGGCATGCTGTAGCGCGCGGTGAAGTTCAGCGTCGTCCTCGGGGCCTGCGGCAGCGGGTTGCCGTTGATCGACACCGTGGGTGCGAACTTGCCGATGGCCGGGTTGATGGGCGCGGTGATGGGGTCGAGCACCGTGCAGCCGCTGCCGCAGGCGTCGACGCGCAGGCCGGGGTCCTTGATCTCAGTGTCGTTGACGCTGCCGCCCAGCGTGAGCAGCAGGTTCTCGGTGGCCAGCCACTGCGTGTTGAACTCGACGCCCTGGCCGCTCGTCTTGGCGGCGTTCACCAACTGGTTGAAGTTGGCCGCACCGCCCACCGCGGTGAGCTGCTGGTTCTTGATGGTGTAGCTGAAGACGGCGGCCGAGACACGTGCACGGCCGTTCATCAGGTCGGCCTTCACGCCGGCTTCGTACGACGTGACCTTCTCGCTCTTGGCCACCGACAGCGTGTCGCCGAAGAGCAGCCGGCCCTGGATGGCCGGGGCGCGGAAGCCCGTGGCCACGCGGGCGTAGACGTTGGTCGTCTTGTCCAGCGCGTAGGTGGCGCTGAAGTCACCGCTGGTGTTGGTGGCGCTGGTCTCGGCCGTGCGGCGGCCGATGAAGGTCGGGCTGAAGGGCGGCGCGATCAGGCGGTCGGCGTAGAAGTCCTTTTCGTCCTTGGTGTAGCGCAGGCCACCGCGCAGCTTGAGCTGCGGGCTGACTTCCAGGTTCACGCTGCCGAACAGCGCGTAGGCCTTGTTGTCCTGGTCCTGGCGCGCCAGCCCGTTCAGCGTGTTGCCGCCCAGGCTGCTGTAGTTGAAGCTGTCGATCTTCAGCTGTTCGTCGAAGTAGTACACACCCGCCAGCCACTGCAGCGCGCCGCTGCCGGTACTTTCCAGCCGCACCTCCTGCGTGAACTGCTTGTGCTTGGGCATGCCGTCGGCGCTCTCGGCGTCGAATGCGATGTTGCCCGGGCCGAAGTTGCCCGCGCCCAGGAAGCTGGCGCCGAAACCACCGTCGATGTCACCGCGGCTCAGCGAATCGACGGTCTCGTAGCCGGTGATGCTGTTCAGCGCCATGCCTTGCCCCAAGTCCCAGCGCAGGCGCAGGCTGCCACCGGTGCTGCTGACCTTCTGGCTGTTGATGCCGTCCTGCGAGACCTTGGTCTCGTCGAAGCCGGCCACCAGGTTGTTGGTGCCCGGCGCGATGATGTTGGCGCGGAAGACCCGCGCCGAGCCCTTGAGGTCGCGCGTGTGCACGTTGGCCAGGGCGCTGAAGTCCTTGCTCGGTGTCCACAGCAGTTGCAGACGGGCCGCGTTGTCGTTGTAGCCCTCGAGCTCGCGCGTCGGCCCGGCGGCGTAGGTGTTGCTGACCCAGTCGTCGCGGTTCTGCGACTGCGCGGCCACGCGCAGCGACACCGTGGGCGACAGCGGCACGTTCACCGCGCCCTCGAAATTCATCGCCTTGTAGCGGCCCAGGCTGGCCAGCGCATAACCCTCGAACTTCTTGCCGGGCTTGGCCGACTCGAACTTCACCACGCCGGCCGGTGAATTGCGGCCGAAAAGTGTGCCCTGCGGGCCGTTGAGCACCTCGATGCGCTCCATGTCGAAGATCGGGAAGCCCTTCAGGATGGGGTTCTCCTGCACGACATCGTCGTAGACCAGGCTCACCGGCTGGCTGGCATTGAGGTCGAAGTCGGTGTTGCCGATGCCGCGGATGTAGAAGCGCGGGAAGGCACGGCCGAAGCTGGATTCGATGTTCAGGCTGGGCACGCGGCCGGCGAGCAGGCGGATGTCCTGGCCGCCGCTGTTCAGCACTTCCAGGATCTCGCCCTGCAGCGCGCTCACCGAGCTGGGCACGTCGCGGATGTTCTCCAGCCGGCGCTCGGCGGTGACGGTGATGGTCTGCAGCTGGCCGCCAGTGGCCTGCGCGGCGGCGCCGGTGCTCAGCAGCGCCAGCGCGGCAGCGGCCAGCGCGTGGTGCACGGGGGTGGCAGGCAGGCGCCGGGCGGTGCGGGAAGCGGACATGGGCAGAACTCCGGAAGTGGGTGGGGCGGTGATGCGCTGAAGTCGCCGGCCGGGTCCGATGTCCGGGGGGGCCTTGCGAATAGCATCGGATGATGCCGCCCGACAGGGCCGAACTTGGTGAAAACCAGGATGCGGCCCGGCCCTCGCCCACCGGTTCGACGCCTGCACGCAACACATGCTGACCCCCGCCCAACTCGCCACCTGGCACCAGGAAGGTTTTCTGGTGCTGCCCGGCTTCAAGACCGCCGACGATCTGGCCGCCGTGTGCCGGCGCGCGCACGAGATCGTCGCCGCCTTCGAACCCGGCGCGACCAGCAGCCGCTTCTCCACCCGCGACCGCAGCAAGCTGGCCGACACCGCGCTGCTGGCTTCGGCCGACGCGGTGCACTGCTTCTTCGAGGAAGAGGCGCTCGACGACGCCGGCCGCCTGCGGGTGCCCAAGGAACGCAGCATCAACAAGATCGGCCACGCGCTGCACGACCGCGACCCGGTCTTCGACGCCTTCTCGCACGGCCCGGCGCTGGCCGGACTGGCCGCCGACCTCGGTCTGGCGCAGCCGCAGGTCTGGCAGAGCCAGGTCATCTTCAAGCAGCCGCACATCGGCGGCGAGGTCGGCTGGCACCAGGACGCCAGCTTCTTCGTCACCACGCCGCAGACGGTGACCACCTTCTGGTTCGCGCTGGAGGACGCCACGCCGGACAACGGCTGCCTGTGGGTGCTGCCCGGCGGCCACCGCGGGCCGGGCAGCGTGCTGCGCGAGCAGTACGTGTGCGAACGTGGTGACGGCACCGCCGCGCAGCCGCCACGCCTGCTGATGAAGCCGCTGGACAGCAGACCCTGGCCGACCACGGCCGAAGCCCGCCCGCTGCCGGTGGCCGCCGGCACGCTGGTGGTCTTCCCCGGCCTGTTGCCGCACTGCAGCCCGCCCAACCGCAGCGCGAAGAGCCGCCTGGCCTACACGCTGCACGTCACCGACGGCAGGGCGGCCTACGCGGCCGAGAACTGGCTGCAGCGCGACGCCGACCGGCCCGTGCGCGGCCTGCGCTGACATGGCCACCGACGCCCCCACCACCGGGCTGCCGCCCGTGCCCGCCCACCGCCCTGCGCCCGAAACGCTGGGCACCGACGCCCCGGTGGCGCTGCTGCTCACCGACCTCGTCGACAGCGCCGCCCTGGCCGCCGAACTGGGCGACGAGGCGATGGCGCGCATCTCGGCCGCGCACGACCGCGTCGCGCGCGACCTGCTGCGCCAGTGGCACGGCCAGGAGATCGACAAGACCGACGGCTTCCTGCTGATCTTCGCCCGGGCCGCCGACGCGCTGGGCTACGCGCTGGACTACCACCGCGCACTGGCGGCGCTGCCGGTGCCGATGAAGGCGCGCGCCGGGCTGCACGTCGGCCAGATCACGATCCGCGCGACCCCGGCGGCCGACGTGGCGCTGGGCGCCAAGCCCTTCGAGGTCGACGGCGTGAGCAAGCCGCTGGCGGCGCGCGTGATGTCCACCGCGCTGGGCGGGCAGACCCTGCTGACCCAGCCCGCGCTCGACGCGCTGGGGCCGACGCCGCACCGCGTGGCCGCGCACGGGCACTGGCAGGTCAAGGGCCTGCCGGTGCCGCTGGCGCTGTACGAGGTGGGCGAGGAAGGCGCGCCCTTCACGCCGCCGCCCGACGCCGCCAAGGTCTGGCGCGTGGTGCGCCAGGGCGACCTGTGGCTGCCGCTGCGCGAGCTGCGCCACAGCCTGCCGGCCGAACGCGACGCCTTCGTCGGCCGCCGCGAGCCGCTGCTGGCGCTGGCGCGGCATTTCGACGAAGGCGCGCGGCTGGTGTCGCTGCTGGGGATCGGCGGCGGCGGCAAGACCCGCCTGGCCACCCGCTTCGGCTGGGCCTGGATGGGCGACTTCCCCGGCGGCGTGTGGTTCTGCGACCTGGCGCCGGCGCGCAGCCTGGAAGGCCTGTGCAGCGCCGTCGCGCACGGCCTGCAGGTGCCGCTGGGCCAGGAAGACCCGGTGGTGCAGCTGGGCCAGGCCATCGCCGGGCGCGGGCGCTGCCTGGTCATCCTCGACAACTTCGAGCACCTGGCGCGGCTGGCCGAAGCCACGCTGGGGCGCTGGCTGGACGGCGCCGCCGACGCGCTGTTCCTGGTCACCACGCGCGAGGTGCTCGGCATTCCGGGCGAGCAGACGCTGGCCCTGGCGCCCCTGCCGGCGCGCGACGCGCAGACGCTGTTCACGCGCCGCGCCGCGGCGGCCAAGCGCGACTTCGCGCCCGGGCCCGAGGACGAGGCGGCCATCGCCACGCTGGTGGGTCTGCTCGACGGCCTGCCGCTGGCCATCGAACTGGCCGCGGCGCGGGTGCGCACGCTGGCGCCACGCGCGCTGCTGGCGCGCATGAGCGAACGTTTCAAGCTGCTGGCCAGCAGCGGCGGCCGGCTCGACCGCCAGGCCACGTTGCGTGCCACCTTCGACTGGAGCTGGGGCCTGCTGCCCACCGCCGAGAAGGCGGCGCTGGCGCAGCTGTCGGTGTTCGAGGGCGGCTTCACGCTCGAATCGGCCGAGGCGGTGATCGACCTGTCGCTGCTGGAAGACCCGCCGTGGACGCTGGACGTGGTGACGTCGCTCGTCGACAAGAGCTTCGTGCGGCCGCTGGCCGGCGACCGCTTCGACTTGCTCGTCAGCGTGCAGGCCTATGCCGACGAGCACCTCGTCACCGAGGGCCGCTACACCGGCAGCGGCCCGGCCGCGCTGGCCGCGGCGCAGGCCCGCCACGGCGCCTGGTTCGCGGCGCTGGGGCCGCAGCGTGCCGCCGCCGAGGGCCGGGCGGAACTGGAGAACCTGGTGGTGGCCTGCCGTCGCGCCGTGGCGCGCGGCGACACGGCGCAGGCCGTCGGCACGCTGGACGGCGCCTGGGCGGTGCTGAACCTGCGCGGGCCCTTCAAGGTGGGTGTCGACCTGGCGGCGCAAGTCTGCGCGATGCCGGGGCTGGACGGCCGCGACGCGGCGCACGCGCATGCCGTGATGGGCGGCGCGCTGGAGGCCTCGGGCCAGCGCCAGGCGGCGGGCGGGCACTACGAACGGGCACTGACGCACGCGCAGGCGGCCGGCGACACCGCCTGCGAGGCCGGAGTGACCGTGCGCATCGGCGGCCTGCACGCCCGCGCCGGGCGGGCCGAAGCGGCGCGTCAGGCCCACGGCCACGCGCTCGAACTCGCGCGGCGACTGGGCGACGGCGCGCTGGAATGCGCCGCGCTCAATGGCCTGGGCGGGGTGAACTTCGAGGCCGGGCGGGTCGACGAGGCGCGCGGCCACTACGAAGCCGCGCTGGCGCTGGCGCAGCGCACCGGCGACCGCCGCTGGCAAGGCAGCCTGCTGGGCAACCTGGGCAACCTGCACGCGACGCAGGGCCGCCTGGACGAGGCGCTGCAGCACAGCGAAGCCGCGTTGCAGGCGCTGCGCGAACTCGGCGACCGCACCCGCGAGGGCAACACGCTGTGCAACCTGGGCATGCTGCGCTTGCTGCAAGGCGACCCGGAAGGCGCGGGCGACGCGCTGGAGCAGGGCCTGGCCGTGGCGCGTGAGCTCGGGCATGTGCGACTGGAGTGCATCGTGCTCGGCAACCTGGGGCTGGTGCACGACGCGGCGCGCCGCCTGGACGAGGCGCTGGTGCGCTACGAGGCCGCCCTGACGCTGGCGCGCCAGCTCGGTGACCAGCGCACCGAAGGCCAGTTCCTGGGTCACCTGGCACTGACCCAGGCGCGCCGCGGTGAGTTCGACGCCGCACGCGCCGGCCTGGCACGAGGCCTGGCCCTGCTGCAGGCCCTGAGCGACACGGTCAGCATGGGACTGATGTGGTGCCAGCGTGCCGAAGCCGAGGGCCTGGCCGGCGATCCGGCGGCGGCGTGGCAGGCCCTGGACGAGGCCGAGTCGCTGGCCCGGGCCTGCGATGCCGGCCCGCGCTCGGAACTGGGCACCGCCCTGGCGCGTGTGCGCCACCAGTTGCCGCCGCGCGGCAGCGCAGGCGCGGCGAGGCGCTGACCGCGTTGTCGGGCTTCAGTCGTTCATGATGAACACGTTCGGCTGCGGCATCTCCAGCATCGACTGCCCGTCGCTCAGCCGGATGCGGTAGCTCAGCTGGCCGCTGGGCGCCTGGTCGCTCTTCGTGCAGCGTATGCCCAGCCCGCTGTTGTAGGTGGCACAGCTGAAGTAGCCCTGGGCATCGCCGAAGTCGATGCTGCCGCTGTTGAAGCGGTAGCCCTCGGTGCTGAGCTGCCAGCTCAGCGTCGCCGTGCCCGAGGCCGTGCGTATGCTGGTCTGCGAGACGCGGATGGCACCGTCGACCACCTTCACGTCGATGGGCGGCGCCCCCATCGAGCGCGACAGTGTCTGTGCCTGCGCGCCACCGGCCAGCAAGGCCATGGCCAGCGCCAGTGCGGCCCCGTGATGTGAGTTCATGCTGCCCCTCCAAACCTGTTGCTGTAACGGTCTGTACGCCGTCGGCCGCATTCTCGTGATGCACTGCGTCCGGGCCAAGTGAAATTTCACGTCGACGCGCCGCGGCCGCGGGTAGCGTATCTTCCGCACCTTCCTCCCGCGCGCCGCCATGACCTCCACACCCACCACCCGCCACATCCGGCTGACCTCGCACCCCGGCCAGGACAGCGCCGGCGCGCCCGCCATCCGCTGGGGCGCGGCCGAGCCGCTGGAACGCGGCCCCGTCATCGGCAGCACCACCAACCGCAGCCAGCGCAACGTCATCGGCACCCACAGCGGCAGCTATGGCGTCTACCGCGCGCTGGCGGTGGCGGCGGGCAACCTGGCACGCGGCCACCGCGCCGACCTCACCGACACCGCGCCCACCGACCTCATCGGCCCCTACCCGGCCTGGGGCGATGCCCGCAAGATCGTCAGCATCGACCCCTGGGGCGCCAGCGTGCAGGCCGTGTTCGCCGACTGGATGGCACAGGGCTACGACATCCGGCCGACCATCGCCGTCACCAAGGCCCACGTGCACCTGCCCGAGATCAAGCAGGCGCTGGCCTTCCAGCGACTGCAGGTCGACGGCCGCATCCTGCTCGGCGACGCCAGCGCCACCGTCACCAAGGTCGCAGTGGAACCGGTGTGGTGGCTGCCCGGCGTGGCCGAGCGTTTCAAGGTCAAGGAAGCCGACCTGCGCCGCGCCCTCTTCGAGGAAACCGGCGGCATGTACCCGGAACTGGTCACGCGCAGCGACCTCGAAGTGTTCCTGCCGCCCATCGGCGGCCAGACGCTCTACGTCTTCGGCGACATCCGCGACCTGGCCAACCCCGCGGTGACGCTGACCGCGCGTGTGCACGACGAGTGCAACGGCAGCGACGTCTTCGGCAGCGACATCTGCACCTGCCGGCCCTACCTCACGCACGCCATCGAGGAGTGCATCCGTGGCGCGCAGCAAGGCGGCGTGGGCCTCATCGCCTACAGCCGCAAGGAAGGCCGGGCTTTGGGTGAGGTCACCAAATTCCTGGTCTACAACGCGCGCAAGCGGCAGGTGGGTGGCGACAGCGCCGACAAGTACTTCCTGCGCACCGAATGTGTGGCCGGCGTGCAGGACATGCGCTTCCAGGAACTGATGCCCGACGTGCTGCACTGGCTGGGCATCACGAAGATTCACCGCCTCGTGAGCATGAGCAACGACAAGTACGACGCCATCACCGGCAGCGGCATCGAGGTCGGTGAACGCGTGAAGATCCCGGACGCACTGATACCGGCCGACGCCCGCGTGGAGATGGACGCCAAGGTGGCGGCCGGCTACTTCACCGATGGCGCGGTGCCCAGCGCCGCCGAACTGGCCCAGGTCAAGGGGCGCGCACTTGAGTGAAGAACGCAAGGCCCTGCTGAAACTGGCCCCCGACAAGCGCCACCCGCTGGCGCTGCTGCGCGACCCGGGCACCATACGCGCCCGCTGCGCGGCCATCCTGCGCGCCGCCGACGACAACGTCAGCGAGCACTTCACCGTCGACCGCGGCGCCCTGCCCGCGTTGGCCGCGCGCGTGGTGGCGCTGACGCTCAAGCGTTTCCCCGACCTGAACATTCCGTACCACAGCCGCTGGCGCCACTTCGAGGCCGGCGGCGTCGACCGCAAGCCGGTGCTCGACGCGCTGTTGCAGGGGCGCAGCGTGGCCGACGCGGCGCGTGCACGTTTTGACCTCACGGTGGTCAGCGTGCTGCTGGACGCGGGCGCCGGGCCGGCCTGGCGGTATACCGAAGCCCGCGACGCGGGCGCCGCGGGTGCGGAGCACGGAACCGACCTCGTGCTGCAGCGCTCCGAAGGCCTGGGCGTGGCCACCTGGCACGGTTTCCTGAACGGCGTGTTCTCGGCCACCGCCGACGACCCGCTGCGTGCCGACGCCGCGGCGCTCGAGCGCATCGACGCCAGCGTGCTGCGTGCGCTGTTCCAGAGCAGCCAGGCCAACCCGCTGGTCGGCCTCGAAGGGCGCGCCGGGCTGCTGGTGCGGCTGGGTGCTGCGCTGCGCGAGGAAGCCGCACGCGCCGGCGGCAGTGCACGCCCGGGCTTGCTCTACGACCGCCTGACGCAAGACGCGGCAGGCGGCGGCACACGCACCGAAGTCAGCGCCGCTGCCGTGCTGGGCGAGGTGCTGCGTGTGCTGGGCCCGATCTGGACCGCAGGCAGCCGCGTGCAGGGCCTGCCGGCGGGCGACGTCTGGCCGCAGCGCTGGGCGGGCGACGCCACCGGCAGCGGCGCCACCGCGGGCCGTGACCCGACCACCGGCGGCTACGTGCCTTTCCACAAGCTCAGCCAATGGCTGAGTTATTCGCTGCTGGAACCGCTGCAGTGGGCCGGCGTGCGGGTCACCGAGCTCGACGCGCTGACCGGCCTGCCCGAGTACCGCAACGGCGGCCTGTTCATCGACGGCGGTGTCATCGTGCCGCGCGACAGGCGCACGCTCACGCGCAGCTGGAAGCCGCAGGACGACTACATCGTCGAGTGGCGCGCGCTCACCGTGGCGCTGCTCGACGAACTGGCCGTGCTGGTGCGCGAACAGCTCGGCAAGACCGCGGCGGAACTGCCGCTGGCCTGCATCCTGGAAGGCGGCACCTGGGCCGCCGGCCGCGAGATCGCGCGTGAACTGCGCAGCGACGGCGCCCCGCCGCTGAAGATCGAGAGCGACGGCACGCTCTTCTAGCCCGCCTGCCCCAACCCCGTACGAGACCCGAAGATGACCTCCCCCGCCCCCGTCCACGTGATCGACCACCCGCTGGTGCAGCACAAGCTCACGCTGATGCGCCGCAAGGACCTGTCCACCAGCAGCTTCCGCCGCCTGCTGCACGAGATCAGCATGCTGATGGCCTACGAGGTCACGCGCGACATGCCGACGCAGCTGATTCAGATCGAGACCCCGCTGGAAACGATGCAGTCGCCCGTGATCGAGGGCCGCAAGACGGTGTTCGTGGTCATCATGCGCGCCGGCAGTGGTTTCCTCGACGGCATGCTCGAGGTGGTGCCGGGCGCGCGTGTCGGCCACATCGGCCTGTACCGCGACCCGAAGACGCTGGTGGCGGTGGAGTACTACTTCAAGATGCCGCACAACATGGACGAACGCGACGCCGTGGTGCTCGACCCCATGCTGGCCACCGGCAACTCGGCCGTGGCCGCAGTCGACAGGCTGAAGGAAACGAAGCCGAAGTCGATCCGCTTCGTGAGTCTGGTGGCGGCGCCGGAAGGCATCGCCAACATGCAGCGCCACCACCCCGACGTGCCGATCTACACCGCAGCCATCGACCGCGAGCTGAACGACCACGGTTACATCGTGCCGGGGCTCGGTGACGCCGGCGACCGGCTGTTCGGCACGAAATAGGGCCTCCAAGCTCGCTGGCGATCCACGCAAGGCCAGAGGCCTTGCTTGCTTGGCCGTCCAAGTCCGCGCAGGCGGACTTGGAGCCGCGGCCTGTGCCCCCCCCGAGGGGAATGCTCCGCCGACGGACCGGCGGAGCCGGATCCGTGGCGGGAAGCTTGGTCAGGTGCCTCGGCGCCGGTACGGGTCGGCGAAGCCCAGCGCCTGCATCAGCGCCGACTCGCGCGCTTCCATCGCTGCCGCCTCGGCCTCGGGCACGCCGTCGTGTTCGTAGCCCTGGGCGTGCAGCGTGCCATGCACCAGCAGGTGCGCGTAATGGGCTTCTAGGCTGAGGCCCTGCTCGTGCGCCTCGGCCTCGACCACGGGGGCACAGAGCACCAGGTCGGCCACGACCGGGCCTGTGTCATCACCGCCGTGTTCGTAGCCGAAGGTCAGCACGTTTGTCGCGTAGGCCCTGCCGCGGTAATCGCGGTTCAGCGCCAGCGCTTCATCGGCGTCGACGAAACGCACGGTGATCTCGCCCGGCACTTCGAGCGCCGCGCGCACCCAGCGCGCGACGCGGTGGCGCGGCAGCTGGTCGCGGTGGCGCGCGTCGGCGAACTGCAGCGACAGCTGCAATGCGGGGCGCAGCGGCGGTTTCACCGCTCGTCCTCGCCCGCGCGGTGACGCTCGTAGGCCTCGACGATGCGCGCCACCAGCGGGTGGCGCACCACGTCGGCGGCAGTGAACTCGGTGATGGCGATGCCGTCCACGCCGCGCAGCACGCGGTGGGCGTCGATGAGGCCGCTGGCCGTGTGCTTGGGCAGGTCGATCTGGCTCACGTCACCGGTCACCACGCACTTGCTGCCGAAGCCGATGCGCGTGAGGAACATCTTCATCTGTTCGCGCGTGCTGTTCTGCGCTTCGTCAAGGATGACGAAGGCATGGTTCAGCGTGCGCCCGCGCATGAAGGCCAGCGGCGCAATCTCGATCAAGCCCTTGTCGAACGCCTTCGCCACACGGTCGAAGCCCATCAGGTCGTAGAGCGCGTCGTACAGCGGCCGCAGATAGGGGTCGACCTTCTGCGCCAGGTCGCCGGGCAGGAAGCCCAGGCGTTCACCGGCCTCCACGGCCGGGCGCGTGAGCACGATGCGCTGCACGCCGTGGCGTTCCAGGGCATCCACCGCGCAGGCCACGGCGAGGAAGGTCTTGCCGGTGCCGGCCGGGCCGATGCCGAAGGTGATGTCGTGGGCCAGGATCTGCTGCAGGTACTGCACCTGGTTGGGCGTGCGGCCGCGCAGGTCGGCGTGGCGCGTATGCAGCACCACTTCGCCGTCGCCGTCGGCCCCGCCGAGCACGGTCGGCGCCTGCGGCGCGCCGGGCACGGTGGCGGCGTACTTCAGCAAGGCCAGCTGCAGCGCACGTTCGCCTATCGGGTGCGCGGCGCCGGCGTACAGCGTGTCGAGCAGGCGCACGGCGCGCTCGACGCCGTCACGCGGGCCCTCGATGCGGAAGCTGGCGTCGCGCCGTGCCAGCGTCACGCCTACAGCGCCTTCGATGGCGCGCAGGTGGGCGTCGAGCGGCCCGCACAGATGGGCCAGGCGGCGGTTGTCGGCGTTGTCGAAGGCGTGGCGGCGGATCACGGGGAAGGCTCAGGGCGCGCCCTTTGCGCACGGGCGCCCATTGTCGCAGCGCCGGCTGCACCGGGCCGACATGCACAATGCGCCGCGCCATGCCCACGACACCCCACCACATCCCCAGGCGCGCGGCGCGCGCGGCGCCATGGCGCGCGCTGCTGGTGCTGGTTCTGGCGTGGGTGCTGGGCCTGCCGTGGACGCTGGGGCACGCACAGACACTGACCATCGACACCGCGCTGCGCGCCTACGGCGCTGGCCCGGCCTTTCCCGACCGGGCGCCGGCGCAGCGCGTGGCGCTGCCCGACGAATGGGCCCGCACGCGGGCCGACCAGAGCGGCCCGCTGTGGTACCGCACCGAACTGCCGCCGCTGCGCGACGACGGCGCGGGCGACGAGCTCTACGCGCTGTTCATCGAACATGTCTGCAGCAACCTGGAGGTTTACCTCAACGGCGAGAAGCTGCACAGCGGCGGCCGCATGAGCACGCCCTACACGCACAACTGCAACCACCCGCAGCTGGTGGCGCTGCCGTCGGCGCTGCTGCGCAAGGGCGGCAACGTGCTCGACATCCGCGTCGTCGGCCATCCGCTGGCCGAGGTGGGTTCGCGCCAGCGCGCCGGCGCGCTGTCGGCGCTGGTGGTCGGCCCGCAGTCGGAGCTGGCGGCGCGCCACGCGCGGCTGACGGCATTGCAGGTCTGGGCGCCGCAGGCGGTGAGCGCCACGCTGCTGCTGATGGGCGGCTTCATGTTCGTGCTGGGCTTCCTGAACCGGCGCGAGAGCCACCTCGCCTATTTCGGCGCGCTGTGCGTGGGCTGGGCGCTGATCGACGGCCGGCTGTGGCTGCGCGGCATGCCGCTGGGGCATTCCGAGACCGAGTTCCTGGTGTGTGCGATGCTGGGCTTCATCACCTGGGCCGCGGTGCAGTTCCTGCTGCGCTACGCCGGCGTGCGTCACCGCATGGCAGACGTCGGCCTGCCGGTGCAGTGTGCGCTGCTGGCGGTGTCGCTGGTGCTGGCCGGGCCGCAGCGGCTGCACGCGGTGGCCAGCGTCTGGTACCTGCTGCTGGCCGGCCAGGTGCTGGCCGCGTCGGTGTGGCACCTTCAGCATCGGCACCACGGCCGCACCTGGCGCCCGATGGCCGGCCTGCTGGGCGCGGTGACGGTGGCGGGCCTCATCGAGTTCACGGCGCAGTGGACGGGCGACCTGCCGTCGCGGTTGACGCTGGCCTCGCACGTCGCCCAGCTGCTGGTGCCGACGATCTTCGTGCTGATGGGGCTGCGCCTGGTGCAGCAGCACGGCCGCGCGCTGCAGCATGCCGAGCAGGACAAGGCCGTGCTCGAGCAGCGTGTGCGCGAGGCCACGGTCGAGATCGAGCGCAACTTCCGCCAGATGGCCGAGCTGCGTGTCGAACAGGTCACGGAACGTGAACGCAAACGCATCGCCGCCGACCTGCACGACGACCTCGGCGCCAAGCTGCTGACCATCGTGCACACCAGCGACAGCGAGCGCATCAGCACGCTGGCGCGCGAAGCGCTCGAGGAGATGCGGCTGAGCGTGCGCGGCCTCACCGGCCGGCCGGTGCGCCTGGCCGATGCCCTGGGCGACTGGCGCGCCGAGGTCGTGTCGCGCCTGGGCCAGGCCGGCATCGAGGGCGACTGGAGCGCGCCTGAAGACCTGCCGCAGACGCTGAGCGCACGCGCCTACGTGCAGACGACGCGCATCTTGCGCGAGGCCACCAGCAACATCATCAAGCACAGCGGCGCCACGCAATGCACGGTGCAGGCCAGCATCACCGACAACGACTTCCAGTTCGTCGTGCAGGACAACGGCGACGGCATCGCGAGCGAGATCGACGGCCGCCTCGATCGCGGCCACGGCCTGGCCAGCATGAAGAACCGCGCCAAGCAGCTGCAGGGGCAGTGCCTGGTGGAGAGCACACCCGGCCATGGAACCGTGATACGGCTCACGGTTCCGCTGGATCGTGCCACCCAGGCTTCATGATGCGGCGCAGCACGGCCGATAACATCGAATCGCCCCCGCCCCGCACCTGCCCATGAAAACGATATTGCTGCTGGAAGACCTGCCCGAGATCCGGGCCTGGATGCGCAAGCTCGTGCTTCAGGTCTTTCCGGGCGCCACGATCTCCGAAAGCGCGCGTGTGCACGACGCCATCGCGCTTGTCGGCGCGGTCAAGTTCGACCTCGCGCTGATCGACCTCGGCCTGCCCGACGGCAGCGGTGTCGACGTGGTGACCAAGCTGCGCGACCTGCAGCCCGAGGCGCAGAGCGTGGTGGTCACCATCCACGACGACGACGAGCACCTGTTCCCGGCGCTGCAGGCTGGCGCCTTCGGCTACATCCTGAAGGAACAGGCGCGCGAGCTGATCACGGAACAGCTGCACCGCATCAGCCAGGGCGAGCCGCCGCTGTCGCCCAGCATCGCGCGCCGCGTGATGGCCTACTTCAGCGCCAAGGCCAAGCCGGCGTCCAACGCCAACGCCATCCCCGCCGTCAATCTGACCGACCGCGAGAGCGAAGTGCTGCTGCGCGTGGCCAAGGGCTACACGCTGCCCGAGATCGGCGTGCAGCTGGGCCTGAGCCGGCACACCATCGCAGACTACGTCAAGCAGATCTACCGCAAGCTCAACGTGAGCTCGCGCGCCGAGGCGGCGCTGGAAGCGCAACGGCTGGGCCTCTTCCGCTGAAGCGGCGATCGTCGGTCACGCCGTGACCACCACCGCGCCCACCAGCCCGCCGGGCCGGACCGTGCACGTGGCCTGCCTGTGCGCCGCCTGGTGCCGGCTGTGCGACGACTACGCGCCGGTCTTCGAACGTGTCACGCAGGCCCTGCGCACGCAGCACCCCCAACTGCTGACGCACTGGATCGACATCGAGGACGAAGCCGAACTGCTGGGCGAGTTCGACGTCGAGACCTTCCCGACCGTGGTCGTGCTGGTGGACGACGGGCTGCGCTTCGCCGGTCCGCTGGCGCCGCAGCCCGAAACCCTGCAGCGTGTGCTGGCCAGCGTGCTGGCCGCGCCGCAGCCGGGAGCGGCCGCAGCGCATGAGGTGCTGGCCTTCGCGGCACGGCTGCGCCAGCGCGCGGCCTGAGGCGCGACGCTCCGGGGTTCAGGCCGCGGCGCAGGCCGCCGGCAGGCTGCAGGCCTGCTGCAGGCTGTCGTAGGCACGCTTGACGACGGCGTAACACTCGCAGCAGCGTTCCTCCAGGCCGGCGCGGTCCACGACGGCGATGCGGCCGCGCCCGTAGCGGATGAGCCCGGCCTTCTGCAGCTTCAGCGCACCCACCGTGACGCCCTCGCGGCGCACGCCCAGCATCTGCGCGATGCGTTCCTGCGTCACCGCGAGCTCGTTGCCGCTGAGGCGGTCCAGGTGCAGCAGCAGCCAGCGGCACAGCTGCTGGTCGAGCGCGTGGTGGCGACTGCAGGCCGAGGTCTGCGCCATCTGCGCGAACAGCACCTGCGTGTAACCCAGCAGCGCCTGCATCAGCGGCGCCGACTCGCGAGAGGCGCCGCGGAAGGCGGCCGCACGCATGCGCAGGGCCTGGCCGGCGCCCTGCACAACGGCGTTGCTCAGCGAGCGACCCTCGCCCATGTAGGCGCAGACCCCGACCACGCCTTCACCGCCGACGACGGCGATCTCGGCCGAGGCGCCGTCCCGCATCGTCGCCGTCAGCGACACGACGGCGGTGGTGGGGAAGTAGACGTGGGTCAGCCCCATGCCGGCTTCGTACAGCAGCATGCCGCGTGGCAGCTCGACCCATTCGAGCATCGGATTCAGCATCTGCCAGTCGGCGGCCGGCAGCGTGGCCAGGAGCTGGTTCTGCGAAGGACGGGGAAACGAGGATTGCATTGGGTTTGCTGACGGTGTTCCGACTGGGGGCCGTCAGCAATGTAGGAGCCCGCAACCGGCCCCAATGTGTCGAAAGACGTATCCCCAGAAGGGGTGCCGACGCGGTCCTCAGACCAGCGGCCGCTGCGGCGGGCGACCGTCGCCCCACAGGTCAGCCAGGCGCGCCAGCGCCTTCACGTCGCGCATGTACAGCCGCCCGTCGGCGATGCGGTGCAGCCCGCGCCGCTCCAGCTTGCGTAAAGTTTTGTTGGTATGCACAAGCGACAGGCCCAGGCCGTCGGCGATGTGCTGCTGCGTCAGCGGGAAGGGCACGCCGCCCGCGCCGGCGTCGGCCTGCAGCGCTGCGGCGCGCTTGAACAGCAGGATCAGCAACATGGCGATGCGCTCTTCGGCGCTGCGCCGGCCCACCGACAGCAGCGTGTCGTCCACCAACGACTCCTCATGCGCCGTGAGCCACGTGATGTTGAAGCCCATCGTCGGCGAGCGGCGGTGCAGTTCCCACAGCGCATCGCGCTGGAAGACGCAGAACAGCGCGTCGGTCAGCGTGTCGACGCCGTGCGCGGCGGCGTCGGCCATCTTCTGCTGCACGCCGATGAAGTCGCCGGCGAGCAGGAAGCTCAGGATCTGGCGGCGCCCGTCGCTCAGCGTCTTGTAGCGAAAGGCCCAGCCCTCGCGCAGCGTGTACAGCGGCGCATCGGTCTGGCCCTCGTGGATCAGCGTCTCGTTGGCGCCCAGCGCCACTTCGCGGCGCTTGAGCGACTGCACCAGCGTGGTTTCGTCGGGTGCGTGTTCCTGGAACAGCGACAGCGGCCGCAAGGGGCAGGCACTGCAGGGGGTCTCGTCCATCGTCGGGGGTCTTCAGGGTGAACAGCGCCTGCAGCCCGGCGCCCACCTGAAGCATAGACCGCCGCGAACGACGCGCGCGGGCCAGGCCGTGCGGGATGACCGCAGCGGCCCCGCCGGGGTCAGCCGCGCCGGCCGCCGAAGGCGAGCAGCGCGATGCCCGCGACGATGGCGCCGGCACCGGCCCACACCGGCACGTTGACGGTCTGCTTCTCGCTCACCGACAGCTCGATCGGGCCCAGCTTGGCCTCGTGCGTGTTCTTGGTGTACGAGAAGCTGCCGTAGACCAGCGCCAGTGCGCCGGCCACGATGAGCAGGATGCCGACGAGCTTGCCGCCGTTCATGCGCGCACCCCGGCCAGGCGGAGCGCTTGCAGCGCGGCAGATCGGATGGTGTTGGTGTTCGGCATGACAGATCCCGTCTCGAGCATCGGCCCGGCGCCATCGCCCGGCCATCACGGCTGGCGCGCCCGCCGGGCGCACCTGACCGTTTCTGAGCGCGATCATCTTCGTCCGGTGCCGAACTGTCGGCAGGCGCCCACCCCGCCGCCTTGTCAGCGAATGCCTACGTCGCGCGCGCCGGCATCGCGACACCACCGGCGCGCTCGGCATGCCACCATACGGGGCATGAGCCCGGGCCAACGCGACGGATTCCCTCGGCGCGAACCCACGGGTACACGCGCTGTCGGGCTGGGTGCGTCGGCCGGCGGTCTGGTCGCGCTGGAGCAGTTCCTGGCGCGGGTGCCTGCCGGCAGCGGCCTGGCCTACGTCGTCGTGCAGCACCTCGACCCGACACACCGGACACTGCTGGTCGAACTGCTGCAGCGCGTGACGGCGATGCCCGTGCGCGAGGCCACGCAGGGCCTGCGCCTGGCGCCCGACGCCGTCTACGTCATCCCGCCCGACCGAGAGCTCACGGTGCACGGCGGCACGCTGCAACTCGGCCCGGCGGCGCAGCCACGGGGGCTGCGGCTGCCCATCGACGTGCTGTTCTCTTCGCTGGCGCGCGAGCAGGGCGAGCAGGCCATCGGTGTCGTGCTCTCGGGCATGGGCGCCGACGGCAGCCTCGGCCTGCAGGCCATCAAGTCGCAGGGCGGGCTGACGCTCGTGCAGTCGCCCGAGTCGGCTGCATACGACGCGATGCCGAAAAGCGCCCTGGCCACGGGCTGCGTCGATGTCGTCGACCTGCCCGGCGAACTGCCCGACCGCATCCTGCGCGTCACGGCGGCGCGGCATGCGGCCTCGCTGCTGCCCGAGGGCAGCGACGACAGCAACGCGCAGGCGCTCGTGGCCATCCTCGAGCAGTTGCACCGGCGCTGCGGCCACGACATGTCGGAGTACAAGCCGAGCACGCTGCACCGGCGCATCCTGCGGCGCATGGGGGTGCACGGGCTCGTCACGCTGGCCGCCTACGCGGATTTCCTGCGTCACAACCCGCAGGAACTGGACCTGCTGTTCAACGAGATGCTGATCGGCGTGACCAGCTTCTTCCGCGACCCGGCGGTGTGGCAGGAACTGCGCGACGAGGTGATGCCGGCGCTGATTGCGCGCACACCCGACGGCGCGAGGCTGCGCGCCTGGGTGGCGGGCTGCTCGACCGGCGAAGAGGCCTACACGCTGGCCATGGTGTTCCAGGAGGCGGCCACGGCGCTGCCCGGCGGCGCCACACGCTCGATGCAGATCTTCGCCAGCGACCTGAACGCCGACGCCATCGCCGTAGCGCGCCGCGGCAGCTATCCGCAGCACATTACCGCCGACGTCAGCGCCGAGCGACTGACGCGTTTTTTTGCGCCGCACGGCAATGCCTTCCTCGTCGATGCGCGGCTGCGCGACATGGTGCTGTTTGCGCAGCACGACGTGATCCAGGACCCGCCCTTCACGCGGCTGGACCTGCTGTGCTGCCGCAACCTGATGATCTACTTCAGGGCGCCGCTGCAGCGTCGCCTGCTGCCGCTGTTCAGCTACAGCCTGCGCCCTGGCGGCGTGCTCATGCTCGGCACCTCGGAGACGGTCGGCAGCCCGCAGAGCGAGTTCACGTCCATCAGCGGCCGCTCGCGCCTGTACCGACGCAACGAGACCGCGCTCGGTGCCCGTGGCGTGGAGTTCCCCGTCAAGTTGTCCCACCTGCGCCCCGGCAGGCCCCCACAGGAGTCCCACGTGACCGCATCGGCAAGCCCACCCGTCAACCTGCAGTCCTTCGCCGAGCAGGCGCTGCTGCAGGCGTTTTCGCCGCCCGCGGTGCTGGTCAACGCGCTGGGCGACGTGATCTACATCCACGGCAGCGTGGGCAGGTACCTCGAGCCGGCGGCAGGCAAGGCGAACTGGAACATCCACGTGATGGCCAGGCCGGCGATCCGCGCGCAGATCGCTGCCGCACTGCGCCATGCGGTGCAGAACCCGCAGCCCGTCGAACTGCCCGGCCTGCGGCCCGACGATGCCTCGCCCGACACGGTGCACGTCACCGTGCAGGCGCTGCAGACGCCCAACGCGCTGGCCGGGCTGGTCATGATCGCCTTCCGCGCCAATGCCGCCGGCACCAGCGCGCCGCGCCGCCGCCGCCGCGCCCCCGGCAGCCCCGACCCCGCGCTGGCCGAGGAACTGCAGCAACTGAAAGACGAGGTGCAGGCGCTGCGCCTGGAGATGCGCGCCTCGGCCGAGGAACTGCAGGCCGCCAACGAGGAACTGCAGTCGACCAACGAAGAGCTGCAGTCGGCCAACGAGGAGCTGACGACCTCGAAGGAAGAGTCGCAATCGATGAACGAGGAGTTGCAGACGCTGAACGGCGAGCTGCAATCGAAGCTCGACGACCTGGCGCTGGCGCAGAGCGACATGCAGAACCTGCTCAACAGCACCGACATCGCGACGCTCTTTCTCGACAGCGAACTCAACGTGAGGCGCTACACCGAGCAAATCACGCGCATCATCCACCTGCGCGAAGGCGACGTCGGCCGGCCGCTGACCGACCTGGCCAGCACGCTGCTGTACCCGCAACTCGACGACGACGCCCGCCAGACCCTGCGCACACTGAGCACCACTGAAAAACAGATCGCCACCAGCGACGGCCTGTGGTTCCTGGTGCGCATCAAGCCCTACCGTACGCTGGCCAACGCGATCCAGGGTCTGGTCATCACTTTCATCGACATCACCGAGGCCAAGTCCCTCGAGGCGCGACTGCGCGGCGCCTGATCTCGCGCTGAAGCCCACCCACACCGAATCCGGAGGCCCCCATGACAACCCACGCCAACGAAGCCCAGGCCAGCCTCGACCTGCGCCAGCGCGCGCTTTCGCAGCTCACTGCCGGCAAACCGCCCTCTCCCGCGAGCGCCAGCCCGGTCCCGGCGCTGGCGGTGCTGTATTCGCTGGCCTCGGCCCCCGCCACCGCCGCCGACGCGCTGGCACTGCTGCACGAACTGCAACTGCACCAGGTCGAGCTCGAAATGCAGCACGAAGAGCTGCGCCGCGCGCGGGGCGAGCTCGAGGCCAGCCTGGCACGCAAGTCGTCGCTGTTCGACGACGCCCCCATGCCCTACCTGACGATCGACACCACGTTGTGCGTGCAGGAGCTCAACCACGCTGCGGCCAGGCTGCTGGGCGGCGAGCGAGACGCCCTTTGCGGAGAGCGGCTGACACGATTCCTGTCGCCGCACAGCGCCGAAGTCCTGTCCACGCTGCTGGCCCGCGTCGAGGGCGGCGCCACGCCGCAGCGCTGCGAACTGCAGCGGGCGGCGGCACCCGAGGCGCCGGCGCTGCAGGCAGATCGGAAGAGCGTCGTGTAGGGAAAGAGTGTCGAGGCGG
>CAMTUD010000152.1:0-1824 GCA_947084805.1 uncultured beta proteobacterium
CAGCAGCACCACGGTGCCCTGGTTCACCACGTCGCCGACCTTGAGCTTCAGCTCCTTGACGACACCGGCAGCGGACGACGGGATCTCCATCGACGCCTTGTCGCTCTCGACGGTGAGCAGGCTCTGCTCGGCCTTGATGCTGTCGCCCGGCTTGACCAGCACCTCGATGACCGCCACGTCCTTGAAGTCGCCGATGTCGGGAACCTTGATCTCGATGAGGGCCATGGTCGTCATTCCTTGCTTGTGGGGGTCTTCAGCCGGAAGCCGTGCAGGCGCACCGGACCGGCCGAACTGGTGTCGAATTCGCAGCCGGCCAGCACGCCGGCTTCGGCCACTTCACGCGCCGTCTTTGCCTTGGCGTAGACGGCATGCATGGCGCCCAGCGCAAAACGCCGGCCCGAGCCGATGGCCCAGAAGCGCTCGAACTCGAACACCTCGCGGTAGCTCTCGACTCCGAAGATGCCGTGCGGGCTGGCGATCACGATCGAGAACTGGCTGCTCTCGTAGGGGTCGCTGTCGTGCTCCTTCGTGTTCAGGAAGAAGCGGTCCTTCAGCTTGGGGTGCAGGCGCACGAATGTGTCGAACAGGCCTTCGCGCGTGTGCAGCTGCCGTTCGTCGGCGGGCAGCGCGGCCAGCGCCTGGCGCAGCACGGGCAGGTGCGCGACGCTGCCCACGGCGCCGATCCAGGCACCGTCGACCGTGAACATCTTGTCGTTGGCCTCGTAACCTGGCGGCAGCCGGGTTTCACCGAAGGTGACCAGGCTGTCCGAGGCGATGGCCAGCGTGCCGCCCACGCGGGCGACGACGACTGTGCTCATCTAAAGCAGAACCCGGCGGAAGTCGCCCAGGATCTGGCCCAGGTAGGCGTTGAACCGGGCCGCCGACGCGCCGTCGATGACGCGGTGGTCCCAGCTCAGGCTCAGCGGCAGGATCAGGCGCGGCACGAACTGCTTGCCGTCCCAGCGCGGCTCGGTGCTGCTCTTGCAGACGCCCAGGATGGACACTTCCGGCGCGTTGATGATGGGCGTGAAGTAGCGCCCGCCGATGCCGCCCAGGCTGCTGATGCTGAAGCACCCGCCCGTCATGTCGGCCGGGCCCAGCTTGCCTTCACGTGCCTTGCCGGCCAGTTCGGTCATCTCCTTGCTGATCTGGAAGATGCCCTTCTTGTCGGCGTCCCTGATCACCGGCACCACCAGCCCGTTGGGCGTGTCGGCCGCAAAACCGATGTGGAAGTAGTTCTTCAGCACCAGCTGCTCGCCGTCGAGCGAGGCATTGAAGTCGGGGAACTTCTTCAGCGCCGCGACGCTGGCCTTGATCAGAAAGGCCAGCATCGTGACCTTGACGCCGCTCTTCTCGTTTTCCTTGTTGAGTTGGACACGGAAGGCCTCGAGCTCGGTGATGTCGGCGTCGTCGTGGTTGGTGACGTGCGGAATCACCACCCAGTTGCGGTGCAGGTTGGCGCCGCTGATCTTCTTGATGCGGCTCAAGTCCTTGCGCTCGACGGGACCGAACTTGGCGAAGTCGACCTGCGGCCAGGCCAGCAGGCCGGGGAAGGCGCCGCCGCCGGCAGCGGGTGCCGCTGCCGGCGCCTTGGCCTTCTGCGCCGCGGTCTGCGTCTCGCCGGCCATCACGCCCTTGACGAAGCCCTGCACGTCATCCTGCGTGATGCGGCCCTTGGGCCCGCTGCCCTTCACCTCGCCCAGCGGCACACCGAGGTCGCGCGCCAGGCGGCGGATCGTCGGCGAGGCATGCGGCAGCCCGGCCACCGACGCCGCCGCGGGCTGGTGGGCGGGCAGCGTGGCGGCGGCAGCCGGTGCTGCGGCG
>CAMTUD010000153.1:0-23958 GCA_947084805.1 uncultured beta proteobacterium
CTCCCGGCCACGCCGACTGTGCCGCCATGCTGGCCGAGGCCCTGGCGCTGGCGCGTGGCGCGGGCGAAGCCGAACTGCAGGCCCGGGCCTTGCACCAGCAGGCCGTGCTGGTGACGCAGTCGCAGTCCGACTGGGTGGGCGGCGAGGCGCTGCTGGCGCAGTCGCAGGCCCTGTGGCAAGGACTGGGTGACCGCCGCAAGGCCTATGCGCGCCTGCGCAACCGCGCGCAGTGCTGGCTGCACCTGGGCCGCCGCGAAGAGGCCATGGCCTGCCTGGCCGAGTGTGAACGTGCGGCGCGCGAAGACGGTGACGGCGTGGGCCAGATCGACACGCTGATATCGCTGACCTCGATGCTGGCCGTACAGCGCCGCTGGGACGACGCGCTGCAGGCCAACCGCCGCTGCGTGGCGCTGTGCTGGCAGCGCTGGCACCGGCACGGCCTGGGCTACGCGCTGTGGAATGCACCGCGCCTGCTGGCGCGCCTGCGCCGGCCCGATGCCGCGATGCAGCTGATGGGTTTTGCCGCCGGCTACTGGACGTCGAACTTCGGCCCGCTGGGCGACGACGATGCCGCCGACATCCGCCGCGTGCGCGGGCTGGTGCGTGCGCAGCGTGGTGCGGCGCGGGCGCAGGCGCTGGAACTCGAAGGCGCGACGATGGACCTGGCCGCGGCCGTGCAGCTGGCGCTGCGGGCCTGAGCCGCGTCGCCGGCCGGCCACGTTCCGACCCGCACCCCCGCTTTGGGGGGGGCCTCCGGCCCGGTGCGCTAGCGCTTGCCTAACGGTCGGCGCGCACGCTGCGCAGCGTCGGCCGGGGCAGCCCGCCCCGGCGTCTGTCTCGCGCCCAAGGAGTCCTCTCATGTTTCGACCGTTGATCGCCAGCCTCGCGCTGGCCGCTGCCGCACTGCTGCCTGCCGGTCCCGCGCTGGCCACGCCGGTGTCCGATCTCACGCTGGCCTACACGGTGAACACGGCGGGCAACCTGCCTGCCATCACCAACATCGTCACCTTCAACAAGTTCGCCGACGGCGGCGGCGGTGCGTGGTGGTCGTCCGAGGTGCCCGGCAACACCGCCAGCCACACCATCACCGACCCCTTCACCAAGCGCTCGGACAACGCGCCGCTGAACGCGCTGATGCTCGGCCTGGTGCAGGACCTGCCCGGCGACGGCACACCGGGCCAGAAGCACATCGTGATGATGATGTCCGACACCGCTGCCAGCGCGGCCACGGGCATCGCCTGGGGCACGCTGTTCCGCAACACGCTGGAGGACGAGCTCATCGCCGCGCTCGAGCTCATGACCTCGGGGCAGGACTGGCCCGTCATCCAGCCCGGCATCGACATCGTCGATGCCTTCGTCGATGGTGACGCCGCCAGCGGCATCCTCGGCGCCTTCAGCCAGCCGGTGTCGGCCTGGTTCGACCTCGGCCTGCCCGCGGCGGGCACCACCGTCTACAGCAACTTCAAGGTGATGGCCTTCTCGGACGGCCAGCTGCTCGGCCACGGCATTGCCAGCGTCAGTGCGTCGGCCGTCACCGCGGTGCCCGAACCCGGCAGCTGGACGCTGGCCTGCACCGGGCTGTTGCTGGCTGGCGCACTGTCGCGGCGCCGGCGCACCGATTGAGGGGCGAGGCCCGCGGCAGCCCGCGCCGGTACGTTCAGCGCGCGGCGCTGCGGCCCGCCGGCGCCGCCTTGGCGCCCAGCTTGGCGCCCGTCTCCGGGGCCAGCGCGGCCGGCGTGCTGTCGCTGGCCAGTTCCACCAGCCAGGCCAGCGCCAGCTGCGTGAACTTCAGTGCGTGATCGGCCTGGTTGCCGAAGGTGGCGGTCGTGTCGTTGGCGGTGTGCAGGGCGAAGTTGTAGGCGTTGTCGGCGGCCTCGAAGGGGAAGGACGCGACATAACCCCGGTTGTGCCAGGACGCATGGTCGCTGCAGCCGTAGCCGCAGGCGTCGTAGGCCACCGTGAGGTTGGGCAGGTAGGCCGCCGCGAGGTTGGCCAGGAACTGGTTCTGCGCCGCGTTGGTGTAGTCGGTGTAGATCCACAGGTCCTGCACGCTGCCCTTGAAGGCCGTCATGTCGAGCTGCATCACGCCGACCACGCGGTCGGGCCGCGAAGCGGCGGCGCTGGCGATGGCGGCCGAACCCAGCAGCCCCACTTCCTCGGCGGCATAGGCGATGAAGCGGATGTTGCGCCTGGGCTGGAAGTTGTTGGCCACCAGCACGCGGATGATTTCGGTCAGCCCGGCGACGCCGCTGGCGTCGTCGTCGGCACCGGGCGCACGCGCTTCGATGTTGCTGCCGGCGATGCTGTCGAGGTGGGCGCCGAGCACCAGCGTCTCACCGGTGTTGCCGGTGCCGATGAGTTCGAACTCCACCGACTTCTGCGCCCAGGTGTGCGTGATCTGGTTCAGGCGCCAGCGCGGCCGGCTGCCGGTCTGCGTGCGCGAGGGCAGCAGCGTGAGCCACTTCGTGCGCAGCCAGTTCGAGGCCGCCACGCCGTGGGTGCTGTTGTAGCGCCGGTTCTGGAACGCCGACAGGTCGGTGATGGTCGACAGCAGGTTGCTGGCCTGCAGCTGCGGCAGCAGCGCGTTGACCTGGGTCGGGTTGTCGATGGCGTAGCTGGGCAGCAGCAGCTGTGTCGCTTCGGGGTTCTCCAGCCGGTGCAGCGTGGCCAGCGCCTCGGCCATCGATTCGTGCTGCACGAAGCCGCCGCACTTGCGCAGCTGGCGGTGCACGGCCAGCGACAGCGTCGGAATCATCTCGTCGTCGACCTCGACCGCGTGCACCGCTTCGCTGGCCTGCCTGAGCTGGCTGCCGCCGCGCTGCACCGGCACCGTCACCGCCACCTGCGCGCTGGCCAGCGTGCGTGCGTGCGGCGCCACCTTCTGCAGCACGGCATGGGCGTCGCCGCCGATGGTGATCCAGGCCGGCGCGGCCAGCGCGGCGCCGGTAGTGCACAGCGTGGCGATGGCCGCGGCGGCGGCGTGCTTCAGCAGGGTCGGGGTCATGGCGGTGTCCTTGGCAGCGGTAGGGCGGCGCCCTCGGGGGGCGAATCGCATTCTGGTGCACGGTGCCGCACACGGCGGCCCGGGGTCACCCTTCATCCGTGGGGCAGAACGCGTGTCGGGCGCGCAAGACGCCGAAGGAGGCCTCAGCGCCCTTCTTCGCGTCGCCGAAGACCATCATGGTCTTGCCCGTGCAGCAGACGGCCGCTGGTACCCGCAAATGAAAAGGCCGGCGGTGCCGGCCCTTCCCGCAAACGCGATCCGCCTGGGCGGCCCGCTCAGCTCTTCAACGCCATCAGCACCTCGTCCAGCATCTTCTTCGCGTCGCCGAAGAGCATGCGGTTGTTCTCTTTGTAGAACAGCGGGTTGTCCACGCCGGCGTAGCCGCTGGCCATGCTGCGCTTCATCACGATGCTGGTCTTGGCCTTCCAGACTTCCAGCACCGGCATGCCGGCGATGGGGCTGGTGGGGTCGTCCTGCGCGGCCGGGTTCACGATGTCGTTGGCGCCGATGACGATCGAGACATCGGTCTTCGGGAAGTCGTCGTTGAGCTCGTCCATCTCCAGCACGATGTCGTAGGGCACCTTGGCTTCGGCCAGCAGCACGTTCATGTGGCCGGGCATGCGGCCGGCCACGGGGTGGATGCCGAAGCGCACGTTGACGCCCTTTTCGCGCAGGTACTTGGTGATCTCGTACACCGTGTGCTGGGCCTGCGCCACGGCCATGCCGTAGCCGGGCACGATGATCACGCTCTTGGCGTCACGCAGCAGTTCGGCGGTCTCCAGCGCCAGGATGGGCGCCACTTCGCCAGCCGGCTGGGCCGCACCGCCCGCCGCAGGGGCCGGCGCGCCGCCGCCGGTGCCGAAGCCGCCGGCGATGACGCTGATGAAGTTGCGGTTCATCGCGCGGCACATGATGTAGCTGAGGATGGCGCCCGAGCTGCCCACCAGCGCGCCCACCACGATGAGCAGGTCGTTGCTGAGCATGAAGCCGGTGGCCGCCGCCGCCCAGCCCGAATAGCTGTTGAGCATCGACACCTCCACCGGCATTTCCGCGCCGCCGATGGCCATCACCATGTGGATGCCGAACAGCAGCGCCACCACCGTCATCACCAGCAGCGGCAGCATGCCGGCCTGGATGTCGTGGGCGTGCAGGAACTCGCGCCCGTACCAGATGGCGATGAGCAGCAGCGCCAGGTTCATCCAGTGTCTGCCCGGCAGCATCAGCGGCTTGCCGCCGATCTTGCCGCTGAGCTTGCCGAAGGCGACGATCGAGCCCGAGAAGGTGATGGCACCGATGAGGATGCCGATGTAGATCTCCATCTCGTGGATCGACTTCTCGGCCGCGGTCGGGAAGACGGTGGACGTGTCGACGTAGCTCGCGAAGCCCACCAGGCAGGCGGCCAGGCCCACCAGGCTGTGCATCAGCGCGACGAGCTCGGGCATCTGCGTCATCTGCACCTTCTTCGCGGCGAAGAGGCCGACGCCGCCGCCCACGGTCAGGGCGCCGACGATCCAGGCGTAGCCGGCCGGCGTGACACGCGGGCCCAGCACCGTGGCCAGCACCGCCAGGGTCATGCCGATCATGCCGAACAGGTTGCCGCGGCGCGCGGTTTCGGGGTTGGCAAGGCCGCCCAGGCTGAGGATGAAGAGGATGGTGGCGGCGATGTAGGAGACGGTGGCCAGGCTGGAAGTCATGTCCGTTTCCTTTTTCTTATTTGCGGAACATCGCCAGCATGCGGCGCGTCACCGCGAAGCCACCGAACATGTTGACGGCGGTGAGCGCAAGCGCAAACACCGCCAGGCCCAGGATCAGCGTGTTGGGCCGGTCGGCGGCCCCGGCGGCGTCCAGCGGCGGCGCCACCTGCACCAACGCGCCGATGGCGATGATGGAGGAGATGGCGTTGGTGACGCTCATCAGCGGCGTGTGCAGCGAAGGTGTCACGTTCCACACCACCATGTAGCCCACGAAGCAGGCCAGCACGAAGACCGTGAAGTGCGACAGGAAGCTGGCCGGCGCGTACAGGCCCACCAGCAAGAAGGCCAGTGCACCAACGCCGAACACCGTGGCCAGCGAGCGCGCCGACATCGGTTCACTGGCGCCGCCGTGGCCATGCCCCTTCTTGGCGGCCGGCGCGGCGGCCGCGGCCGGCTTGGGCGCGGCCACCGCCTGCTTCAGCGGCGGCGGCGGCCAGGTGATGCTGCCTTCCTTGATGACGGTGAGGCCGCGGATGGCGTCGTCTTCGAAGTTGACGTTGATGACGCCGTCCTTGGTCTTGCACAGCTCTTCGCTCACGCGCCACAGGTTGGTGGCGTACAGCGTCGAGCTCTGCTTGGCCAGGCGGCTGACGAGGTCGGTGTAGCCGATGATGGTGACGCCGTGGCGCACCACGGCCTCGCCCGGCACCGTGAGTTCGCAGTTGCCGCCTTGTTCGCCGGCCATGTCGACGATGACGCTGCCGGGCTTCATGCTCTGCACCATCTCGGCGGTGATGAGCTTGGGCGCCGGCTTGCCCGGGATCAGGGCCGTGGTGATGATGATGTCGGCCTGCTTGGCCTGCTTGGCGTACATCTCGCGCTGGGCCTGCAGGAAGCCTTCGCTCATGACCTTGGCGTAGCCGCCGCCGCCCGCGCCTTCTTCTTCGTAGTCGACCTTGACGAATTCACCGCCCAGCGACACCACCTGGTCGGCCACTTCGGCGCGGGTGTCGTTGGCGCGCACGATGGCGCCCAGGTTGGCCGCCGTGCCGATGGCCGCCAGGCCCGCCACGCCGGCACCGGCGATGAACACCTGGGCCGGCGGGATCTTGCCGGCGGCCGTGATCTGGCCGTTGAAGAAGCGGCCGAAAGCGTTGGCGGCTTCGATGACGGCGCGGTAGCCGCTGATGCCGGCCATGGAGGTGAGCGCGTCCATCTTCTGCGCGCGCGACAGTTGGCGCGGCAGGCTGTCGATGGCCAGCACGGTGGCCTTCCTGGCCGCCAGCTGCTGCATCAGCTCGGGGTTCTGCGCCGGCCAGATGAAGCTCAGCAGCGAGCCGCCTTCGCGCAGCAGGCCCACCTCGGCCGCGCTGGGCGCGCGCACCTTGAAGACGATATCGGCCCTGGACCACAGCTCGGCCGCGCTGGGCACGATCTCGGCGCCGGCGGCGCGGTAGGTGTCGTCGGCGAAATTGGCGGCATCGCCGGCACCGCTTTCCACGGCCACCGAAAAGCCCAGTTTGATGAGCTTTTCCACCACGTCGGGCACGGTGGCGACGCGCTTTTCACCCGCCGCCAATTCCTTCGGAACGCCGATCAGCATGTCTTGGTCTCCTCCAGCAGTCTGCAAGGGGCCCACGGCTGCGTCGCGCCCTAGCCGAGCCGCAACCGCCCCTGGGGCCCGTGGTCATGGACGCCGCCATCGCCCCAGCCCGCAGCCGTTCACGGGCCGGGGCTGTCCTGCGGCCGGGCGAAGCTACCACACTACCGAGGCGGCCCAGGCTGCGCTGAATCAAGCGTTGGCGATGCCTAGAATCGGCCGACGATGCCCGAAGTCCTTCTGCCCACGCACTGCGACGTGCTCGTCATCGGCGCCGGCCCGGCGGGCAGCGCCTGCGCGCAGACGCTGGCGCGCGCCGGTCTCGACGTGCTGCTAGTCGACCAGCACAACTTCCCGCGCGACAAAGTCTGCGGCGACGGCCTCATCCCCGACACCCACGCCGCGCTGAAGCGCCTGGGCGTGCACGAGGAAGTGGCCGCGCTGGCGCAGCCGGTGCAGCACGTGCGCTGTGTCGGGCCGCGTGGCGGCCAGGTCGACGTGCCCGGTTCGCTGAGCGTGCTGCCGCGCAAGGTGCTGGACCACGTGCTCGTGCGTGCCGCCGAACGCGCCGGCGCGCGGCTGCTGACGCCGCTGCGCTTCGAGGCCCCGCTGCTCGACGGCGAGCGTGTGGTGGGTGCACGCTTCAAGGCGTCTGAGCGTGGCGAAGGCAGCACGCACGAGATCACCGCGCGCTGGGTGGTGCTCGCCACCGGCGCCGTGCCCCAGGGGCTGACGGCCGCCGGGCTGTGCGAACGCCACACGCCCAGCGGCGTGGCGCTGCGCGGCTACGTGCACTGTCCGGCGCTGGTGGGGCAGATCACGCAACTGCAGATCGTCTGGCACAAGCGCCTGAGCGGCGGCTACGGCTGGATCTTCCCGGCGCCCGGCGGCGTCTTCAACATCGGCGCCGGCCTCACCGGCAGCCACCGTGTCGAGCAGGGCAAGGGCCGCAAGCGCGAGATGAACCTGCGCGAGATGTTCGACGCCTTCTGCGACGTCTACGCCCCCGCCGCCACGCTGATGCAGCAGGGCACGCTGCAGGGCGAGATCAAGGGCGCGCCGTTGCGCTGTTCCTTGCGCGGCGCACGCTGGTCGCGCCCGGGCCTGCTGGTGGCCGGCGAGGCCGCCGGCACCACCTACGCCTTCACCGGCGAAGGCATCGGCAAGGCGCTGGAAAGCGGCCTGCTGGCGGCCGACGCGCTGCTGCATGACCGTAAAGCCGACGACGCCGCGGTGCAGCTGCGCCACGAAGCCGGCCTGCGCGCGCTGCAGCCGAAGTTCGATCTCTACGACCTGGCCAGCCGCGTCAACGAACACCCGTGGCTGGCCGACCTGGTGATCTGGCGCGCGCGGCGCAGCCCGCGCATCCTGCGCCGCATGAGCGGCGTGCTCGAAGAGACGCAGAACCCGGGGCGGCTCTTCACCGTGGCCGGCTTGAGCAAGCTGATGTTCGAATGACACCGATGAACCTGGAGTACCCCATGCCGCGCTCTCCCCTCTTGAACCTGTCGCCCCTGGCCCTGGCCGTGTTGCTCGGCGCCTGCGGCGGTGGCGGTGGCGACGCCGGCGTGCAGCCGCCGGTGGTCACGCTGTTCAGCACCACCAGCGTGAAGTACGGCGAGCCCATGCTGATCACGCTCACCGGCGTGCGGCTGGACCAGGCGCTGACGCTCGAATCCACCGGCTGCCGCAACTTCGTGCGCAGCACCACGGCGCCGAACATCAGCACGGCGACCACGGCCTACTACAGCTGCATCACCTCGGGCACGGGCAACCGCGTGGTCACGGTGTCCGGTGCCGGTCAGACGGTGGCCAGCGTGCCCTTCACGGTGCCGGTGCCGCAGGTCAGCATGGTGGTGGGCAACAGCGCCGGCGTGGCCGGCACGCTGGTCTTCACGCTCAACCCCGACGCCGCGCCGCGCACGGTCGACAACTTCCTGGCCTACGTGAAGAGCGGCTTCTACAACGGCCTGGTCTTCCACCGCCACGGCAAGTACGCCAACGGCAGCACCTTTGTGCTGCAGGGCGGTGGCTACACCGCGCCGGTGAGCAGCGCGGCGCCCTTCCCGGCGGAGAAGACGGCCGGCGCAGCGATCCCGCTGGAGGTGGGGCGCGGGCTGTCGAACGTGCGCTACACGCTGGCGATGGCGCGGCTGTCGGCGCCCGACACCGCGACGTCGCAGTTCTTCATCAACACCGCGAACAACGCGGCCATCCTCGACCCCAGCGCGTCGACCGCGGGGTATGCCGTGTTCGGCAGCGTCACCGGCAACACGGCGCTGGTCGACGCGATGGTGGCCGCGCCGTGCAACCAGTCGCCGATCAACTTCAACCCGCAGCCGCCGCAGCCGCCCAGCGCCGACTGCGTGCCCGAGCCCAACCTCGTCATCAGCGGCGCGCTGCAGACGCAATAGCCGGCCCGCCGCCATGTGCCAGCTGCTCGGCATGAACGCCAACACGCCCACCGACGTGATGTTCAGCTTCACCGGCCTGGCCACGCGCGCCGACGAGCACAAGGACGGCTTCGGCATCGCCTTCTTCGAAGACCGCGGCCTGCGCCACTTCATCGACCGTGACGGCGCCACCTGCTCGCCGGTGGCCGAGATGATCAAGCGCTACCCGATCAGGAGCGACGTCGTCATCGCCCACATCCGCAAGGCCACCGTAGGCGCGGTGGCGCTGCAGAACTGCCACCCCTTCGTGCGTGAACTCTGGGGTCGCTACTGGGTGTTTGCGCACAACGGCGACCTCAAGGACTACCACCCGCGGCTGCACGGCGCCTTCCACCCGGTGGGCGACACCGACAGCGAACGCGCCTTCTGCTGGCTGATGCAGGAGCTGGCCAAGGCCCACGCCAGCGTGCCGCCGATCGCCGAGCTGACGCATACGCTGCGCGAACTGCTGCCGCGGCCGGCCGCGCACGGCACCTTCAACGTGCTGCTGAGCAACGGCCAGGCGCTGTGGGCGCATGGCAGCACCAAGCTGTATTCGGTGGAACGCCGCCACCCCTTCACTGCCGCCACGCTGGCCGACGAGGACCTCAGCATCGACTTCGCCGCCCACACCACGCCGCGCGACCGCGTCGCCGTGGTGGCCACCGAGCCCCTCACGGCCAACGAGACCTGGCGGCCGTTCGAGAAGGGCGAACTGCGTGTTTTTGTCGGTGGCGAGGCCATCACGGCCTGACGCGGCGCCGCCGGCCGCCGCGGCAGCCCGCCGTTCGCCGCCACCGGCCACCAACCAGGGCGGACTGTCCACCGTTCGCCGCGCCGGCACGCCGCCGCTGGGCGCCGGCTCCTAGACTGCCGCCCATGCCGAACACCCCCCGCATCGACTGGAGCCAGCTCTGGTACCCCGGCCCCAAGCGCGCCTACACCGCCGACGAGATGGCGCGTGCCGGCAGCGACGCCCCGAGCCCGACGCTGGTCGTGGCGGCAGGCGTCAACTTCGCCACCGCCGCCTTCGTGGCGCTGCAACTGGCGCCGGCGGCGCACACCGCGCGGCTCACGGCCGCGCTGGCGGCGCTGGCCGTGATGGGCAGCATGGCCGCGCGCTGGCTGTGGTGGCGGCCCTGGCGGCGGCCGCTGCTGCAGGTTCAGCTGCTGGTGGTGGCGGCCATGCTGCTGATGGCTATCGGCATGCGCTGGCGCCTGCCCGAACGCGCCGACCGCGAAGTGGTGGCGCTGGTGCTGGTCATCGGCAGCGCGCTGCTGGTGGCGGCGCTGTGGTTCCTGGTGGTCTGGCGCGCGCAGCAGATCGACGCCCGGCTGCGTGAGCAGGTCGAACGCGAGAAGGCCATCGAGATGGCGCGCCGCCTGGCCGCGGCGCAGATCGAGCCGCATTTCCTGTTCAACACGCTGGCCTCGGTGCAGCACTGGGTGCAGAGCAAGGACGACCGCGCCGCGCCGCTGCTGGCCGCGCTGACGGGTTACCTGCGCGCCACGCTGCCGCTGTTCGACCGCGCGCTGCTGCCCGCCGGCGACGAGCTGGTGGCCGTGCAGCGTTACCTCGAGGTGATGCAGGCGCGCATGGGCGCACGCCTGGCCTGGCGGCTGGACATCGAACCGGGGCTGGAGCGCACGCTGCTGCCGCCCGGCCTGCTGCTGACGCTGGTGGAAAACGCCGTCGCCCATGGTGTCGAACCGCAGCTGGCCGGCGGCCAGATCGTGCTCACCGCGCGCCGCGACGGCGCCACGGCCTGCTTCGAGGTGCGCGACACCGGCCCCGGCCCCAGCGCCGACCTGCACGACGGCGTGGGCCTGGCCAACGCCCGCCAGCGCCTGGCGCTGGCCTGCGGCGACGCCGCCAGCCTGCGCCTGGAACCCGCACCCGGGGGCGGCTGCAGCGCGTGCATCCGGCTGCCCCTTCATCTGGAAGCCGCATGACCACCGCACTCATTGCCGACGACGAAGAAGCCCCGCGTGAACAGCTGCTGGCCGCGCTGAAGAGCGCCTGGCCGGCCTTGCAGGTGGTGGCGGTGGCGGCCAACGGCGTCGATGCCTGGGACGCCTTCCTCGAACACGAGCCCGAGGTGTGTTTCCTCGACATCCGCATGCCGGGGCTGAGTGGCATCGACGTCGCGCGGCGCATCGGCGCGCAGGCCGCCGTCGTCTTCGCCACCGCCTACGGCGACCACGCGCTGGCCGCCTTCGAGGCCGGCGCGGTGGACTACCTGCTCAAGCCGGTGGATGCCGAACGCCTGGCGCAGACCGTGGCGCGGCTGAAGCTGCGCCTGGCGCCCGCCGCACCGGCTGCCGACCCGGCGGCGTTGCAGGCCCTGCTGGCGCAGCTGTCGGCGCAGTCGCGCCGGCCGCCGCCGCTGGCCGTGCTGCAGGCCAGCGTAGGCCGCGAGGTGCGGCTGATCCGCACCGACGAGGTGGTCTACTTCGAGAGCGACAGCCGCTACACGCGCATCGTCTTCGACGGCGGCGATGCACTCATCCGCACGCCGCTGAAGGAGTTGCTGGCCCAGCTCGACGAGCAGCAGTTCTGGCAGGTGCACCGTTCGGTGATCGTCAACCACCGTCACGTGGCGGCCGCGGTGCGCGTCGACGAGGGCCACATGCACCTGACGCTGCGCGGCCGGCCCGAGACGCTGCCGGTTTCACGGCATTTCCAGGGTCTTTTCAAGGGACAGTGAGGGGCGCGCGGCCCGCGACGGTGGCTTAGCATCGCCGGCACTCCCCACGCCGCGTTCGCCGCCCGCAGACCATGCCCGCCCTTCCCGTTCCACGTTTCGACCAGTTCTACCGCCACCCCGAACTCACGCGCCTGCTGCAGGACTACGCCAGCGCGGCGCCGCACCTGGTGCAGCTTTCCAGCCTGGGCAAGAGCTTCGAGGGCCGCGACATCTGGCTGTTGACGCTCACGAACACGGCCACCGGCGCCGACGCCGACAAGCCGGCCTTCTGGGTCGATGGCAACATCCACGCTGCTGAACTGACCGCCAGCACGGCCTGCCTGTACTGGCTGCACCAGCTGCTGTCCAACTACGACACCGACGTGCAGGTGCGCCAGTTGCTGGACACCCGTGTGGTCTACATGGTGGCGCGCCTGAACCCCGACGGCGCCGAACTCGCGCTGGCCGACCGGCCGCGCCACATCCGCAGCGGTACCCGGCCCTACCCGTTCGACGAAGAGCCGATCGACGGCCTGACGGTGGAAGACGTCGACGGCGACGGGCGTGTGCTGCAGATGCGTGTGCCCGACCCGCACGGCACCTACAAGAAACACGCCGCCGACCCGCGCCTGATGGTGGCGCGTGAACCCGGCGAGTTCGGCGGCGAGTACTACCGGCTGATTCCCGAAGGCACGCTGAAGGCCTTCGACGGGCTGACGATCACCGCCAACCGCGACCGCGAAGGCCTCGACCTCAATCGCAACTTCCCGGCCTATTGGCGCCAGGAGTTCGAGCAGGTCGGCGCCGGCCCCTACCCGGCCAGCGAGCCCGAGGTGCGGGCGATGGTCGACTTCATCACCCGGCACCCGAACATCGGCGCTGCGGTCAGCTTCCACACCCACAGCGGCGTCATCCTGCGGCCCATGGGCATGCAGAGCGACGACGACATGACGCCCGAAGACCTGTGGATGTACAAGCGCCTGTCGGACATCGGCGCCAAGCTCACCGGCTACCCGGCCATCAGCATCTGGCACGACTTCAAGTACCACCCCAAGGAAGTCATCACCGGCACCCAGGACTGGGTCTACGAACACCTGGGCGCGCTGTTCTGGACGGTGGAGATCTGGGCCCCGAACAAGGAAGCCGGCATCACCGACTACAAGTGGATCGAGTGGTACCGCGACCACCCGGTGGAAGACGACGTCAAACTGCTGAAGTGGAGCGACGAGCAGTGCGGCGGCCTGGCGCATGTCGACTGGTACCCCTACCGCCATCCGCAGCTGGGCATGGTCGAGCTCGGCGGCTGGGACAAGATGAACTTCTGGCGCAACCCGCCGCCGCACCTGCGTGAACGCGAGGCCGCGCGCTTCCCGGCCTGGCTGCTGCAACTCGGCCTTTCGCTGCCCAAGCTGGAGGTGCTGCGCACCGAGGTGCGTGCGCTGGGGCCCGACACCTGGCGTGTGCGCTTCGCGGTCGCCAATGCGGGTTACCTGCCCAGCTACGTGAGCAAGCGCGCGCTGGAACGCAAGACCACGCGCGGCACCGTCTTCACCATCCACCTGCCGCCGGGCGTGACGCTGGTCAGCGGCAAGGAACGCG
This sequence comes from uncultured beta proteobacterium, assembly GCA_947084805.1. Lineage (GTDB taxonomy): Bacteria > Pseudomonadota > Gammaproteobacteria > Burkholderiales > Burkholderiaceae_C > Rubrivivax. Next base: position 13,017 of record CAMTUD010000153.1, read on the forward strand.
AAAACGGCGGCCACCTCGAAGGCCACGCACCCAAGGCCAGCGCGCAGGCCTTCCTGCCCAACCGCGAGGTCACCGGCGACCGCGCGGTGGTCGAATGGGTGGTCAGCGGCGCACGTGGCACGCGCATCGCGCTGACCGCCACCGCCGACCGTGCCGGCACCGTGCGCACCGAAGTGGCACTGGACTGAAGCACAGCCTGCGATGAGCAACGTCGGGGGCGCCATCGGCAGGGCAAGCGACATGGCGGCCGACGACTTCGGCTCGCTGTTCGCCTTCCTGCCCATCGGCGCCTATCGCTCGCGGCCCGACGGCCTGATGGTGCGCGCCAACCCGGCGCTGGTGCGCCTGAACGGCTTCGACTCCGAGGCCGAACTGCTCGCAAGCGTCAACGACCTTGCCAGCCGCTGGTATGCCGACCCGGCACGCCGCGACGAGTTCCTGCGCCTGATGGTGCGCGACGGCCGCGTCATCGGGCTGGAGTCCGAGGTCTGGCGCTACAAGACGCGGGAACGCATCTGGATCAGCGAAAACGCGCACACCGTGTGCGACGCCGCCGGCGAGGTGCTGTTCTACGAAGGCACGGTCGAGGAGATCACCGACCGCGTGCGCGCCCGCGAACGGCTCGAGCGCAGCGAGGAAGACTTGCGCGCCATCACCGCGCAGGTGCCGGGTGTCGTCTACCGCGTCGTGTTGCGGCCCGACGGCACGCGCCACATCGACTTTCTCAGCGACGGTGTCCGCACGCTCTTCGGCATCGGCCCCGAGGCTGCGGTGCAGAACAACCGCCTGCTGGCCCGGTTCCGGCACCCCGACGACCGCGCGCGCATCGACGCCGAGATCCAGGCCAGCGCCGACGCCCGCACGCCGCTGAGCATCGAATACCGCGTCGTGCTGGACGACGGCACCGAGAAGTGGGTGCAGCAGATCTCGGTGGCCGCGGCCGACACGGCGCAGGACCAGGTGCGCGTGGGCGTCATGTTCGACATCAGCGAGCGCAAGCGCGCCGAACTGGCCCTGCTGCGCAACAGCGAGCGCTGGAAACTGGCGCTCGAGTGCACCGGCGACGGCGTCTGGGACTGGGCGGTGCAGGAAGGGCGTGAGATCCTGTCGGCGCAGTGCAAGGCGCTGTACGGCTTTGCGCCCGACGAGCTGCCCGACACGCCCGACGCGCTGGACGCCCGCACGCATCCCGACGACCTGCCCGCCATGCGCGCGGCGCGCGACGCCCACTTCGATGGCCGCACGCCCACCTACGCCAACGAGCACCGGGTGCAGTGCAAGGACGGCAGCTGGAAGTGGATCCTCTCGCGTGGCATGGTGCTGGAGCGCGACGCCCAGGGCCATCCGCTGCGCATGATCGGCACCCACACCGACATCACCGCGCGCAAGCAGGCCGAGGAACTGCGTGTCGAGCGCGACCTCGCCGCCGCCGCCGACCGCGCCAAGTCGGCCTTCCTGAGCCGCGTCAGCAAAGAACTGCGCACGCCGCTGAACGCCGTGCTGGGCTTCAGCCAGTTGCTGGAGCTGGAGCCCGGCGACGGCGAACGCCAGCGCCGCTGGGTGGCCCAGGTGCTGAGCAGCGGCCGCCACCTGCTGGCGCTGATGGACGACGTGCTCGACATCAGCAGCGCGCAGACCGGGCAGCTGACGATGGTCATCGACGACCTGCCGCTGCAGCCGCTGATTGCCGAGGCGGTGGCGATGCTCTCGGCCGACGCCATCGCCGCCGGCGTGCGTGTGCACGACGACACCGGCCACGGCCGCGCGCTGACGGTGCGAGCCGACCGCAAGCGCCTGCTGCAGGTGCTGAGCAACCTGCTCAGCAATGCCATCAAGTACAACCGCCCCGGCGGCTGGGTGCGGCTGCGCGCCGAACCCGGCGACGGCACGCTGGTGCTGAGCGTGGCCGACAGTGGCCCCGGCCTCGACGCCACGCAGCGCGCGCGCCTGTTCCAGCCTTTCGAGCGTGTCGGCGCGCAGCACGGTGCGGTGCCCGGCACCGGCCTCGGCCTGGCGCTCAGCCGCCAGCTGGTCGAGGCCATGGGTGGCGGCATCACGGTCGACAGCGTGCCCGGCAGCGGCAGCACCTTCCGTGTGCACCTGCCGGCCGCCTGAGTCGCCTTGGGTCGGCCGGCGCGATACCGCGAGTTGCGCGATAACGCGGCGCTAACGGCGCGGCGGCTAGCCTGTGGCTTTGGCATCGTGTCCGGGCAGCCCGCCCGCCGCCGCTGAAGGGGAGACCGCCGCATGCACCACGTCAACTTCGCCCGCGCCGCTGCCGGGCTCGTGCTCCTGGGCGCCGCGGCGGGCGCGCCGGCGCTGGCCCAGACCTGGCTGCAGGCCACCGTCAACGTCGACGCCAAGCACTTCGTCGTCGGTATCGACGACCCCTTCACCGACAACGACTACATCGGCATCGAAGGCGCCACACCCTTCGGCCCCATCAGCGCGCTGGCCGACTCCGACCATCAGGCGCCGGTCTACAACGGCCTGGCCATCGCCTGGTCGCAGGTCGGCCTGGGTGGCGTGCATGTCTACGCCCAGGCGCAATCGGTGGCCTCGGGGCCCGATCTGCTGCGCGTCACCGGCAGAAGCGAAGCCTCGGGTTTCATGTCCGACTTCTTCACGCTCAACGTGCCGGGTGCCGCCAGCGGCACCAGCTTCACCGTCACGGCACAGGTGCATGTCGATGGGTCGGCCTGGGCGGAGACGGTGCCCGGCTGGACCGCGGCCTACCAACCCGCCGGCCAGTTGGCCGCCTTCAGCCGCTGGGAGAGCTGGGTGCGTGTGCTGCGCGGCGACACCGGCGGCACGTTGGCCGAACTGCGCGCCAACGAGGACTGCGACGCGCGCACGAATGTCGGCTCCGGTCCGTTCTGCCGAACCGGCGGCACGCCCGGACTGCAGGTCATCAGCTTCACGATGGTCAACAACGGCAGCCCGGTGCAGCTGGACATGCGCGGCTGGGCCAGCGCGGGCACCTCGGTCTACCAGCCCACGACACTCGTCAGCGCCGACAGCGTCGCCGACATGGGCCACACCATCGCCTGGGGCGGCATCGCCGAGCTGCATGACGCCGGCGGCCAGCTGGTGACCGACTTCGCGGCGGTCAGCGCGAGCTCGGGTTTCGACTACCGCAACGCCTATATCAGCACGGTGCCCGAGGCGCCCGCCAGCCTGCTGCTGCTGGCCGGCCTGGCGATGCTGGGCACGGGCTGGCGGCGCAGCGCCCACAAAGCTTCCCGCCACGGAACCGGCTCTGCCGGGCCGTCGGCGGACGGCCCCCCCCGGGGGTAGCGAGCGCCAGCGAGCTTGGGGGCCCCACTTACCCGGCGCCGAAGCGGAACACCGCCACGCTGGCGCGCAGGTTGGGCCAGCGGCGCACGACCTGGCCGCCCTGCAGCCCGAAGCCTTCGCTGACGGCCAGCCCGCAGCGCCGTGCCAGCACCTCGAAGTCATTGAAGGTGGTGACGCGGATGTTAGGCGTGTCGAACCACTCGTAGGGCAGCGCGCGCGTCACCGGCATGCGCCCGCCCAGCACACGCAGGCGGTTGGGCCAGTGCGCGAAGTTCGGGAAGCTGACGATGCCGATGCGGCCCACGCGCGCGGTCTCGCGCAGCATGCGTTCGGTGTTGCGCAGGTGCTGCAGCGTGTCGAGCTGCAGCACGACGTCGAAGCTGTGGTCGTCGAACAGCGCCAGCCCGTCGTCGAGGTTCAGCTGCACGACGTCGATGCCGCGCTGCACGCAGGCCTGCACGTTGGCGTCCGAGATCTCGATGCCGTAGCCGGTGCAGCCCTTGTGGTCGCGCAGGTGGGCCAGCATGCGGCCGTCGCCGCAGCCCAGGTCGAGCACGCGGCTGCCGGCCGGCACGAGCTCGGCGATGAGTTCGAGGTCCTTCCTTTCGCTCACGATCCCGTCTCCGCCGCAATGCGTTCGAAGTAGGCGCGCATGACGCCGTGGTAGCGCGGGTCTTCGAGCAGGAAGGCGTCGTGGCCGTGCGGCGCGGCGATCTCGGCGTAGCTGACGCCGATGCGGTTGTCGACCAGTGCCTTGACGATCTCGCGGCTGCGTGCCGGCGAGAAGCGCCAGTCGGTGGTGAAGCTCACGACGAGGAAGCGGTTGGCGCGCGCGGCGGCGAAGGCGCGCGTGAGGTCGCCGCCATGGGCGCCGGCGGGGTCGAAGTAGTCGAGCGCGCGCGTGATCAGCAAGTAGGTGTTGGCGTCGAAGTACTCGCTGAACTTGTCGCCCTGGTGACGCAGGTAGCTCTCGATCTGGAACTCTATTTCCTGCGTGCTGTAGGCGAGTTCGGCCGCACGCAAGGCGCGGCCGAATTTCGCGTCCATCGCGTCTTCGGCCAGGTAGGTGATGTGGCCGATCATGCGCGCCACGCGCAGCCCGCGTTTGGGCACCACGCCGTGTGCGTAGAAGTGGCCGCCGTGGAAATCGGGGTCGGTGACGATGGCGCGCCGCGCCACCTCGTTGAAGGCGATGTTCTGCGCCGACAGGTTCGGTGCCGTGGCCACCGCGATGCAGTGGCGCAGCTTTTCCGGGTGGCGCAGTGTCCAGTCCAGCGCCTGCATGCCGCCCAGGCTGCCGCCCAGCACGGCGGCCAGCTGCGTGATGCCCAGGCGCTGCACCAGCCGCAGCTGCGCATCCACCCAGTCTTCCACCGTCACCACGGGGAAGTCGGCGCCGTAGATGCGGCCCTGTTCGGCAAACGCGGGGTTCAGGTGCATCGGCCCGGTGCTGCCGAAACACGAACCCGGGTTGTTGACGCCGATGACGAAGAAGCGGTCGGTGTCCAGCGGCTTGCCGGGGCCGACGAGGTTGTCCCACCAGCCGCGCTGGCCGGCGGAATCCAGCCCCGCCACGTGGTGGCTGGCGTTGAGCGCGTGGCACACCAGCACGGCGTTGCTGCGCGTGGCGTTGAGCGTGCCGTAGGTTTCGAAGGTGAGCTGGTAATCGGCCAGCACGGCACCGCTCTTCAGCGGCAGCGGCTCGCTGAAGTGCATCTGCTGCGGTGTGACCAGACCCAGTGAGCCCATCAATGAAAAACCCGGCGCCGCACAAGGCGGGCACCGGGCAGGTGTCCCCTTTTAGCGGTATTTGTTGAGCGCCCGCAAGTCGGAACAAATCGGCGCTGTGAGCGGAAAGTATAGCCAGCGGCAACGGCGCGCCGGCCGCCGCGCGGCATCAGGCTGCGAAGGTGAAGCGTGTGCCCGTGGACGAGCGGATGAACTTGTCCGGCATCTCCTGCTGCACCATCGAGATGAAGGTCTCGCCCGAGCAGTGCATCGGGATCAGGTAGTCCGGGTTGATGGCTTTCAGTTCCGCCAGCGTCTGGCGCTGGTAATCCACCGGGTGCGGCGCAAGGTGGAAGCCGCCCAGGATGGCATGCACCTTGTCGATGCCCGTGATCTTCATCGCCGTACGCACCGAATTGACGATGCCGCGGTGCCCGCAGGACGTCATCACCACCAGGCCGCGGCCCTTGACGTGGTAGACGGTGGCCTGCTCGTGTTCGAAGTCGTCGGGCGCCACGGTGATGCTGCGCTTGGCCTCGGGCAGGCCGGCGGGCGCGCAGCCGGTGTCGCCGCTCATGCCCACGCTCATGCGCGTGGGCGACAGCACCTTCTCGAAGGAGTTGCGCGGTATCCAGCCGGTGGTGACGCCGTGGTCGGCCAGGATGGAGGCACGTTCGGCGAAGGTCACCGTCAGGCCGGCGTCCTTGATGGCCTGGCGGTCGAGTGCGCCGAAGCCGCCACCTTCGCCAGGCACGTTGAGTTCACGCGAGCAGAAACATTCCTCGCCGCCCAGGTAGAAGGGCAGGCCCGCCTTCAGGCGGCCCTTGTTCGCCAGCAGGAAGCCCGCCATGCCACCGAAGTGATCGAAGTGGCCGTGGCTGAGCGCCAGCGCGTCGAGCTTCGACGCGTCGATGCCGGCCAGCAGCATGTTGTTGAGCAGGGTTTCGGAGGTGTAGGCGAAGTCGACCAGCACCTGCCGCGTCTCGGCGCCGCGCGCCGACTCCAGGTGCAGGGCCAGGCCCCACTCGTTCTGCAGCGTGCGCTTGGGTGGCGTGCGCGGCGCGACGGCAAAGCCCAGGCGCTGCACCTGCACCGCACCGTAGGCGCGGCTGGGCTCGAAGGCGTGGTGGTAGGAATCGGTGACGACGCGCACCGAGAGCCGGTCGACCACCGGCACCGCCGCCGCTGAATCGAGACTGCGCGCCTGCGCCACGCGGGTGCCGAACAGGCCGCCGGCGGCCAGCATGGCCAGCGAGCCGGCGCCGGCGCGGAACAGCGCGCGGCGGCCGGGCTGGCCCAGGTAGTCGGCTTCGGGGTTGCTGCGGGGGGTCGTCATGTCGGGTCTCCTCGGTGTTGTCGTGGTCAGGCGCGACGAGTCTGTTTGGTGCGCAGGCGGCCTGTAAATGAGGGCTCGCCCCATGGCCCGCCCGGCGGCGGCAGATGGTGGAGAGCAAGGAAAGGGCGTGTTTCACCGGGTAAGTCGCGGCTTGGACGGGCGGTGCCGTGGCTAGCATCGCCGGTCAGCGCGGCACTGCGCGCGGCAAACACCGAGGCTCATCGACATGCACGAGTGGCTGCACAGGCTCGACCAGCAATTCCCGGTGCGCTACACCGTCTGGCTGCTGTGCGGCATCGGGCTGCTGCTGTTCAGCTTCACCTTCGTGGCCTTCGGCAGCGGCGGGTTCGCGGCGCTGGCTTGCCTCTTCCTGGTGGGCCTGGGCTGGCGCGACACCCGCCAGCGGCGCCATTCGGTGCTGCGCAACTACCCCGTCATCGGCCACCTGCGTTTCCTGATGGAGTTCGTGCGCGTCGAGATCCGCCAGTACTTCATCGAGGCCGACAACGAGGCGACGCCGTTTTCGCGCCAGCAGCGCAGCTTGGTCTACCAGCGCGCCAAGGGCCAGGCCGACAAACGCCCCTTCGGCACCCAGCTCGACGTGCACGCCTCGGGCTACGAGTGGATCAACCACTCGATGAACCCCAGCGTGCTGGCCACGCACGACTTCCGCGTCGTTGTTGGCGCCGGCGGCAGTTCGTGCACGCAGCCCTACGAGGCCAGCATCTTCAACATCTCGGCGATGAGCTTCGGCGCGCTCAGCGCCAACGCCATCCGCGCACTCAATGCCGGCGCGAAGAAGGGCGGCTTCGCGCACGACACCGGCGAGGGTTCGATCAGCGAACACCACCGCGCGCACGGTGGTGACCTGATCTGGGAGATCGGCAGCGGCTACTTCGGCTGCCGCAACGACGACGGCTCGTTCAACGAAACGAAGTTCGTCGCCAACGCCACCGACCCGCAGGTGAAGATGATCGAGCTCAAGCTGAGCCAGGGCGCCAAGCCGGGCCATGGCGGCGTGCTGCCGGGGCCGAAGGTGACGGCCGAGATCGCCGCCGCGCGAGGTGTGCCGGTGGGCACCGACTGCGTGAGCCCGGCGCGCCACGGGGCGTTCAGCACGCCCGTGGAGATGCTGCGTTTCATCGAACGCCTGCGGCAGCTCTCGGGCGGCAAGCCCACCGGCTTCAAGCTGTGCATCGGCCACCCGTGGGAATGGTTCGGCGTCGCCAAGGCGATGCTGGACACCGGCATCGTGCCCGACTTCATCGTCGTCGACGGCGGCGAGGGCGGCACCGGCGCGGCGCCGCTGGAGTTCACCGATCACGTCGGCGCGCCGCTGCAGGAAGGCCTGCTGCTGGTGCACAACACGCTGGTCGGCCTGGGCCTGCGCCAGCGTGTGCGCATCGGCTGCGCCGGCAAGGTGGTGGGCGCCTTCGACATCGCGCGGGCGATGGCCCTGGGCGCCGACTGGTGCAACGCGGCGCGCGGTTTCATGTTCGCCCTGGGCTGCATCCAGGCCCAGACCTGCCACACGGGCGCCTGCCCCACCGGCGTGACGACGCAGGACCCGCAGCGCCAGAAGGCGCTGGTGGTGGTCGACAAGACCGAACGGGTCTACCGCTTCCACGAGCAGACGCTGGAAGCGCTGAAGGAACTGGTGCAGGCCGCCGGGCTGCACCACCCCAACGAGATCACTGCCGCGCACATCGTGCGCCGCCGCGCCGACCACGCGGTGCGCCTGCTGGCCAACGAACTGAAGTTCGTCAAACCGGGGGAACTGCTGGCCGCCATCGAGGGCCGCACGGCCTGGCCGCACAGCGTGTTCGAGCTTTACTGGCCCCTGTCGCGCAGCGACAGTTTCGAGCCCCTGCGCAGCGACAGTTTCGAGCCGGTGCGCAGCGACAGCTTCGAGCCCGTGCGCAGCAACCCCGTTGCGCCCGTCAGCGTGGGCGCTGCATCCTGAACCGCTGCGCCGCCGTGATCTCGAAGTAGTCGGCCGACCCGCCACCCCGCAGCACGGGGTGCGCCGCAGCGGTGTCGTAGATGCCGTCGACCAGCAGTTCTCGCGCGATGTGCACGGCCACCACCTCGCCCAGCGTCAGCCAGGCCGGCGTGGGCTGGCCGTCGGCGCCCTGCAGCTGGATGATCTGCGTCACGCGGCACTCGAAGGCCACCGGGCTTTCGCCGACACGCGGCACCTTTACCCGTGTCGACGCCACCGGCGTCAAGCCCGCGAGCTGGAATTCGTCGACCTCGGGCGCCACCATCGCGCTGCTGGCGTTCATGGCCTCGGCCAGCGGGCGTGTCACCAGGTTCCAGACGAACTCGCCGGTGGCGCGTGCGTTGCGCAGGCTGTCCTTCTCCGACGTGCTGCTGAAGCCGACGAGGGGCGGTGTGTAGTTGAAGGCGTTGAAGAAGCTGTAGGGCGCCAGGTTCAGCCCGCCTTCGGCGCTGCGCGTGGCCACCCAGCCGATGGGCCGCGGGCCGACGATGGCGTTGAAGGGGTCGTGCGGCAGGCCGTGGCCCAACCGCGGCTCGTAGCTGTGCAGGTCGAGGTGAAGCACGCGCTGCCGCTTCAGGCCTTGGGCGGTGCGGTGTCGATGAAGCTGGGCCGCGCGGCCAGCTTGTCATGCAGCTTGTGCAGGTTCGGGTGGTCGCCGCGCCAGTCGATGTGCGCAAAGCGGAAGTCGAGGTAGCCCAGCGCCACGCCCACGGCCACGTCGGCCAGCGTGAAGTGGTTGCCGGCGCAGAAGGGCTTGTCGCCCAGCCCCAGGCTGAAGGCTTTCAGGGCGCTGTGCACGGTGCGCATCTGGCGGTCGATCCAGGCCTGCGAGCGCTGCTCGGCGCTGCGCCCGGTCCACGTGGCTTCCAGGCGCGCCAGGATCGACGCGTCGAGCAGGCCGTCGGCCAGTGCTTCCCAGGTGCGCACCTCGGTGCGTTCACGCCCGCTCGGCGGGATGAGCTTGCCCACTGGCGACAGCGTGTCGAGGTATTCGACGATGACCCGCGAGTCGAACACCGCTTCGCCGCCGTCGAGCACCAGGCAGGGCACCTTGCCCAGCGGGTTGCTCTTCAGGATGGCGTCGTTGCCCCAGACGTCTTCGACGTCGAGCTGGCATTCGAGCTTCTTCTCGGCCATCACGACGCGGACCTTGCGCACGTAGGGGCTGGTGAGTGAACCGATGAGTTTCATGTGATGCCGCGCCTGTGCCAGTCTCTGGGGTCGAATTCATTCTAGCGACCGGCCCCCGCCGGCGCGGCGGGGGTCTGTCGCGTGAAATCCACGTGCGCCGGCCGCCCGGGCAGCCGCAGTTCGGCGCTGGCCGGCGCCATGCGCGCCACGACGCGGCCGCCGCGCAGCACAAGCAGGCGCTGGGCGCGCAGGCGGATGGCCTCTTCGGGTGAACGGGCCTGCAGCAGCACCGCGTCGGCGCGGCAACCGACGTCCAGGCCGTAGCCTTCCAGGCCCAGGATGCGGGCGTTGTTCACGGTCACGGCGTCGAAGCACTGGCGCTGGCCCTGCAACGACGTCATCTGTGCCACGTGCAAACCCATGGACGCCACTTCCAGCATGTCGGCCGAGCCCAGCGCGTACCAGGGGTCGAGCACGCAGTCGTGGCCGAAACCGACGTTGACGCCGGCGGCCAGCAGTTCGGGCACCCGCGTCATGCCGCGGCGCTTGGGGTAGCTGTCGTGGCGGCCCTGCAGCGTGATGTTGATCAGCGGGTTGGCCACCACGTGCACGCCCGCCTCGGCGATCAGCGGCAGCAGCTTGCTGACGTAGTAGTTGTCCATCGAGTGCATCGACGTCAGGTGCGAACCCGTCACCCGGCCCTGCAGCCCCAGGCGCTGGCTGTGGAAGGCCAGCGTCTCGATGTGGCGCGACATCGGGTCGTCACTTTCGTCGCAGTGCATGTCGACACGCAGGCCGCGTTCGGCGGCCAGCTCGCACAGCAGCTTCACGCTGTCGGCGCCCTGCTGCGCCGTGCGCTCGAAATGCGGGATGCCGCCGACGACCTCGACACCCAGGTCGAGTGCACGCTGCAGCTGGGCCAGCGCGCCGGGCGAGCGCAACACGCCGTCCTGAGGAAACGCCACCAGCTGCAGCTCGAGCCAGGGCGCCACGCGCCGTTTCACCTCCAGCAGCGCACGCACGGCCAGCAGCCGTTCGTCGCAGACGTCGACATGCGAGCGGATGGCCAGCAGCCCGCGCGCCACCGCCCAGTCGCAGTACTGCAGCGCACGTTCGGCGATGGCCTCTTCGGTCAGCAGCGGCTTGAGTTCACCCCACAGCCGGATACCTTCGAGCAGCGTGCCGCTGGCATTGACCCGCGGCAGCCCGTGGCTGAGCGCGCTGTCGAGGTGGAAATGGGCGTCGACGAAGGGCGGGCTGAGCAGCCAGCCCTGGGCGTCGAGGACCTCGGCGCCAGCGGGGGCCGGCAACGCCGGCCCGACCGCGGTGTAGCGCCCGCCTTCGGCCAGCAGGTCGATGCCGCAGCGGCCGTCGGGCAGCGTGGCGTTGCGGATGACGAGCGGCGGCGGGCTGTCCATGGTCACTTTCGGGGCATGCAAGGCGGGTGC
>CAMTUD010000154.1:0-36577 GCA_947084805.1 uncultured beta proteobacterium
GCCGCTGCCGCACCCGCCGCCGCCCCGCCCGGCCCGCGCCTGCAGGGCCTGGCGCCGGTGCTTTCGCGCCGCACGCGGCTGCTGGTGCTGGGCAGCTTTCCCGGCGTGGCCTCGTTGCAGGCGAAGCAGTACTACGGCCACCCGCGCAACCACTTCTGGCCGATCCTGGGCGCGCTGTGGGGCCTCGACCTGCTGGCCTTGCCTTACCGTGACCGCGTGGCGCAGATCCGCCGCCGCGGCGCAGGTCTGTGGGATGTCTACGCCAGCTGCCGGCGCCAGGGCAGCCTGGACCAGGCGATCGAGGACGCCGAGTTCAACGACCTCGCCAGCCTGCGCCGCCGCGCCCCGGGGCTGCGGCTGGTGGTGCACAACGGCGGCGAATCGGCGCGCGCGATGCGGCATGTCGCGGCGCTGGGCTACCCCGTGCTGCGCCTGCCATCCACCAGCCCGGCGAATGCGAGCTGGTCTTTCGAACGCAAACTCGGCGCCTGGCGCGCCGCCTTCGACCAGGCAGGATTGCTGAACCCATGACCCCTCGACCCCCCGCCAGAGCCCGCCCCCGTGAATTGCCCGCCGTGACGCTGTCCGAACACGACGGCGTGCGCTACCTGCACCTCGATTCGATCTGGATCCAGGGCGGCATGCGCATCAGGAAGCCGCAGGTGGTGGAGATCGACTACGTGCAGCGCATGCTGGCCAGCCTGCTGTGGCTGCCGAGCGAGACGCTGGGCGAGGGCCAGGCCGTGCAGCTGGGGCTGGGTGCAGGGGCCATCACGCGCTTCACCGCGGTGCAGTTGAAGATGGCCACCACGGTGGTCGAGATCAATCCGCAAGTCATCGACGTCAACGCCAGCTGGTTCCACCTGCCGGCCGCGGCCGAGGTGGTGCGTGGCGACGCCGCCGACTGGCTCGCCCAGGCCGCGCCGGCCAGCGTGCGGCTGCTGCACGTTGACCTCTACGACGAGGAGGCCGCCGCGCCCGTGCTCGACAGCGTCGGTTTCTACGCCGCCTGCCGCGCGGTGCTCGAAGAAAGGGGGCTGATGAGCGTCAATCTCTTCGGCCGCCATGCCAGCTTCCATGGCAGCATCTCCCGCATTGCCGCTGCGTTCGGCAGCCACCAGGTGTGGAGCCTGCGCCCGACGCGCGAAGGCAACACGGTGGTGGTGGCCGGACGCACCGTGGTGGTGCCCGAGCGCGAGGTCCTGGCGGCGCGCGCGGCGCTGATCGAGACGCGATTCGGGGCCCTGGGGCTGCCGGCGCGCAAGTGGCTGCGCATGGTGCGGCCTTACCAGCCGCTGGAGACGCCTGCGGCCTGAACCTGCCGCCCGAACCCCTTGCCGAGCACCGCCGCATGACCCGGACGAAGCCTGCTGTTCCCCCCGCTGCCGCCGCCGCTGCCGCCGCGCCCGCCACGCCTTCGGTGCTGGCCTCGGTGCCCCCAACGCTTGCCCTGCCGCCCAAGGGCCGGCTGGAATGGCCGCTGCTGCTGGGCTGGCTGCACGAGGACGGCTGGATCGGCGCCGAAGACGCCGAGCGCGTGGCCGCGCGCTTCCGCGCCGGGGCCTCCAGCCTGCACGCGCTGGTGCGCCTGGGCGCCGCCGGCCTGGCCCACCAGCGCAGCGGCAAGGCGCTCGACACCGAGGCCCTCACCGAGTGGCTGGCCGGCCGCAGCGGCCTGCCCTACCTGCGCATCGACCCGCTGCGTGTCGACGTCGGCCGGGTCGCCGACGTGATGAGCGTGCAGTACGCCGAGCTGCGCCGTGCGCTGCCGGTCACCGTTTCGGCCACCGAAGTGACGATCGCCACCGCTGAGCCCTTCGACACCGCCTGGGTGGCCGAGATCGAAAGCCACACCCGCCGCCACGTGCGCCTGGTGGTGGCCAACCCGGACGACGTGCGCCGCTACACGACCGAGTTCTACGCCCTGGCGCGCAACGTGCGCGCGGCGCAGAAGAGCGGCGAAAACGCCGCCACTGCCAGCTTCGAGCAGTTGGTGGAACTGGGCAAGAGCAGCAAGGCGCTCGACGCCAACGACCAGGGTGTGGTGCAGGTGGTCGACTGGCTGTGGCAGTACGCCTTCGACCAGCGCGCCAGCGACATCCACCTCGAGCCGCGCCGTGACAAGGGCGCGATCCGCTTCCGCATCGACGGCGTGCTGCACACCGTCTACCAGGTGCCGCTGACGGTGATGAGCGCGATGACCTCGCGCATCAAGCTGCTGGGCCGCATGGACGTGGTGGAAAAGCGCCGCCCGCTCGACGGCCGCATCAAGACACGCCGGCCCGACGGCGTCGAGGGTGCAGGCGGCGAGGTCGAGATGCGGCTGTCGACGCTGCCCACCGCCTTCGGCGAGAAGATGGTGATGCGCATCTTCGACCCCGACGCCACCATCAAGGGCCTGTCGGCGCTGGGGTTCGGCGCCAGCGAAGCGCAGGCCTGGCAGGAGCTCATCAAGCGGCCGCACGGCATCGTGCTCGTCACCGGCCCCACCGGCAGCGGCAAGACGACCACGCTCTACAGCACGTTGAAGAGCCTGGCCACCGAAGAGGTGAACGTCTGCACGATCGAAGACCCGATCGAGATGATCGAGCCGGCCTTCAACCAGACCCAGGTGCAGCCGGCCATCGACATGGGTTTCACCGAGGGCCTGCGTGCGCTGATGCGCCAGGACCCGGACATCATCCTGGTCGGCGAGATCCGCGACCTGGCCACCGCCGAGATGGCGATCCAGGCGGCGCTCACCGGCCACCTCGTCTTCAGCACGCTGCATACCAACGACGCCGTGGGCGCCATCACGCGCCTGGCCGACCTGGGCGTGCCCAGCTACCTGATCAGCGCCACCGTCATCGGCGTGCTGGCGCAGCGCCTGGCGCGCACGCTGTGCCCGGCGTGCAAGGTGCGCGACGACAGCATCACGCGCGAAACGCTCGACGAATCGGTGCGGCCCTGGCGGCTGTCGGGCGGCGTGCGGCCCTACAAGGCCGTGGGCTGCCTGGAATGCCGCCACACCGGCTACCGCGGCCGCGCCGGCCTCTACGAACTGCTGCTGATGAACGACGCCGCACGCGCCGCCGTGCACCCCAGCCTCGACGCCGCCGCGCTGCGCAAGCAGGCGGTGCGCGACGGCATGCGCCCGCTGCGCCTGGCCGGCGCGATGAAGGTCGCCGAAGGCCAGACGACGCTGGAAGAAGTGCTGCGCAGCACACCTTCGCTGCACGCCTGAGCGCCACCGGCGCCGACGCGCCGGCCGGACGCGGGTTTTGCTGACATCGCCTTACGTGGAAACCACAGCGGGCGCCAAGGCATGCGTCCCTAAAATCCCGCGGCAGAAGACCTGCGGCCCCGTTCTTGGCGGGGATATGCCGGGGTCGTTGCAGGGCGTCAGCGCGCACCCGCGCCGCCACGCGGCGGTGGAAAACGAGGAGACACGGTTTGAAGATACGCAGCGAGAGAGACTTCTGGTCCGGGGTGATGTTCATCATCGTCGGCGTTGCATTTGCATGGGGCGCCACGTTCTACAGCTTCGGCAGCTCGGCGCGTCCCGGCCCCGCCTACTTCCCCTTCGGCCTGGGCGTGCTGATGGCCATCCTGGGTGCCATGGTGCTGTTCAAGGCGCTGACCTTCGAGGTCGAGGGTGGCGACAAGATCGGCGGCTGGGCCTGGAAACCGCTGCTCGTCATCGTCGGTGCCGTGGCCGGCTTCGGCTGGGCGCTGCCGCACCTGGGCATGTTCATCGCGCTGCCGCTGCTGGTGATCATCGCGGCCATGGCCGGCGACGAGTTCCACCTCAAGGAAGCCATCATCAATGCCATCGTGCTGACCGCCGGCAGCTGGTTCATCTTCATCTGGGGCCTGAGCCTGATCATCCCCCTGTGGCCTTCCTTCCTGGCGAAATGAGGCCCACACCATGGAACTCCTGAACAACCTCGCGCTCGGCTTCGGCGTCGCCTTCACCTGGATCAACCTGGCCTACGCCTTCGGCGGCGCGCTGCTGGGCACGCTCATCGGCGTGCTGCCCGGCCTGGGTCCGGTGGCCACCATCGCGATGCTGCTGCCCAGCATCTACGCGCTCGACGCCACACCGGCCCTCATCATGCTGGCCGGCATCTACTACGGCGCGCAGTACGGCGGCTCCACCACCGCCATCCTGATCAACGTGCCCGGTGAAAGCAGCTCGGTGGTGACCGCCATCGACGGCTACGCGATGGCCCGCAAGGGCCGCGCCGGCGCCGCGCTGGCGGCTGCCGGCCTGGGCAGCTTCTTCGCCGGCTGCGTGGGCACGATCATCATCGCGGCCTTCGCGCCGCCGCTCACCGAGCTGGCCTTCAAGTTCGGCCCCGCCGAATACTTCAGCCTGATGGTGCTGGGCCTCATCGGCGCCGTGGTGCTGGCTTCGGGCTCGCTCGTCAAGGCCATCGCCATGATCCTGCTGGGCCTGCTGCTCGGTCAGATCAACACCGACGTCATCTCGGGCGTGCCGCGCTACAGCTTCGACATCCCCGAGCTCACCGACGGCATCGGTTTCGTCGCCATCGCGATGGGCGTGTTCGGCTTCGGCGAGATCATCGCCAACCTCGGCCAGCCGGCCGAGAAGCGCGAGGTCTTCACGAAGGACGTGAAGGGCCTGTGGCCGACCATGCAGGACTTCAAGAACGCCTGGCCGGCCGTCCTGCGCGGCACCGCGCTCGGCTCGATCCTGGGTGTGCTGCCCGGCGGCGGTGCGCTGCTGTCCTCGTTCGCGGCCTACACGCTCGAGAAGAAGATGCGCATGAAGCCGGGCGAGGTCCCGTTTGGCAAGGGCAACATCCGCGGCGTGGCCGGCCCCGAGAGCGCCAACAACGCCGGTGCGCAGACCAGCTTCATCCCGATGCTGACGCTGGGCATTCCGCCCAACGCCGTGATGGCGCTGATGGTGGGCGCGATGACGATCAAGGGCATCCAGCCCGGCCCGCAGGTGATGACCAGCAACCCCGAGCTCTTCTGGGGCCTGATCGCCAGCATGTGGGTCGGCAACGCGATGCTGATCATCCTGAACCTGCCGCTCATCGGCATCTGGATCAAGCTGCTGACGGTGCCCTACCGCTTCCTGTTCCCGGCGATCATGTCCTTCTGCTGCATCGGCCTGTACACGCTGAACAACAACGCCTTCGACGTCTACATGGGCGCGGCCTTCGCCGTCATCGGCTACCTGTTCTACAAGCTGAGCTGCGAGCCGGCGCCGCTGCTGCTGGGTTTCATCCTCGGGCCGATGATGGAAGAGAACCTGCGCCGCGCACTGCTGCTCAGCCGGGGCGACTGGACGACTTTCGCCACGCGCCCGCTGTCGGCCGGCCTGCTGATCGCGGCGGCGCTGATGATCGTGGTGGTGATGCTGCCGTCGATCAAGAACAAGCGCGAAGAGGCGTTCCAGGACGCGGATTGAGTTCCCCCCCGAAGCGTCTGCGGCGCTCCCCCCCAGGGGGGCGCCGCCGGCGGACCGGCGAAGCCGGCTCCGCGGCGTCCGCTTGAGGGCATCATCGCGGCCTTTGGCCGCTTGATGGTTCGCCCCATGCCGCTTCCCGTCGCCCTTGCACCACTCCAGGGCCCCGTCTTCCGGGGCCTTTGGTTTGCCTGGCTCGCGGCCAACATGACGATGTGGATGAACGACGTGGCGGCCGCCTGGCTGATGACCACGCTCACCACGAGCCCGGTGATGGTGGCACTGGTGCAGACGGCGTCGACGCTGCCCGTCTTCCTGCTGGGCCTGCCCAGCGGCGCACTGGCCGACATCCTCGACCGCCGGCGCTACTTCGCGGCCACCCAGCTGTGGGTGAGCATCAACGCGCTGCTGCTGGCGGCGCTGTCGCTGGCCGGGCTGCTGACGGCGCCGCTGCTGCTGCTGCTGACCTTCACCAACGGCATCGGGCTGGCGCTGCGCTGGCCGGTGTTCGCGGCCATCGTGCCGGGCATCGTCACGCGTGCCGAGCTGCCCGCGGCGCTGGCGCTCAACGGCATCGCGATGAACCTGTCGCGTGTGGTCGGCCCGGCGGTGGCCGGGGCGCTGCTGGCGGCCGTCAGCCCGGCGGCGGTGTTCGTGCTGAACACGCTGCTGGCCGGCGTGGCCTTCTTTCTGGTGCTGCGCTGGAAGAGCGAGCCGCGCGCCAGCGCGCTGCCGGGCGAGCGCTTCGTCGGCGCCATGCGCGTGGGCATCAACTACACGCGGCGCAGCGGCCGGCTGAAGATCATCATGCTGCGCGTCTTCCTGTTCTTCCTGCAGGCCACCGGGCTCATGGCGCTGCTGCCGCTGGTGGCGCGCAGCCTGCACGGCGGCGGTGCCGGCACCTTCACCGTGATGCTGTCCTGCGTGGGCGTCGGCGCCATCGCCGCGGCGCTGTACTTCCCGCGCCTGCGCCAACGTTTCGACCGCGACCAGTTCGTGCGCTTCGGCGCCGGCGCGCACGCGGTGCTGTCATGCCTGATCGTGCTCGTGCCCGAACTCTGGGTGGCACTGCCGGCGATGGTGATGATCGGCATGTGCTGGATCAGCGTGGCCAATTCGCTCACCGTCTCGGCGCAGATGGCGATGCCGAACTGGGTGCGCGCGCGCGGCATGAGCATCTACCAGATGGCGCTGATGGGCGGTTCGGCCGCCGGCTCGCTGCTGTGGGGGCAGGTCGCCGAAATCGGCGGCGTGCGCAACGCCGTGCTGGCCGCTGCCGCCTTCGGCCTGATCGTGCTGCTGGTCACACGCCGGCTCACGGTGGAAGGCGGCGTCGAGATCGACTTCACGCCCGCCAGCGTGCGTGGTGCACCCGAGCCGGCCTTCCCGATTGCGCCCGACGAAGGCCCGGTGATGGTGACGATCGAGTACCAGATCGACCTCGCGCGCGCCGCAGCGTTTGCCGAGGTCATGCAGCGCACGCGCCGCGCGCGCCTGCGCCAGGGCGCGCTCAGCTGGGGCCTGTTCCGCGATGTCAACGTGCCGGGCCGCTACGTCGAGTACTTCGTCGACGAGAACTGGGTCGAGCACCAGCGTCGGCTGGAGCGTTTCACCGCCTTCGACGCCGAACTGCGCGGCAAGCGGCTGGCCTTCCACGTCGGGCCCGAGCCGCCGGTGCTGCGGCGTTACGTCGGCGACAGTGCCGTGGAGTCGGCCCGCGCGCTGCCCTGAACGCCGGGCGGTGTGGCTTCGCGCTGCAGCGCACGCCGGGGTCGTGAGGTCGGGCTGCGGCTGAGCTTGTCCGACTGCCTGCCGCGGTGCACTGGCCGGGTGACAATCCACCACTGTTTCCACTGCCCGCACGGCCCACCATGAACCACCCCTTCGACTGGAGCACCGGCTACGCCAGCCAGCGCTCGCCCGTGTTTGCCCGCAACGTCGTTTCGACCTCGCACCCGCTGGCCGCGCAGGCCGGACTGCGCATGCTGCAGAAGGGCGGCAACGCGGTCGATGCGGCCATCGCCACCGCCGCGGTGATGACCATCGTCGAGCCCTGCAGCAACGGCCTGGGTTCCGACGCCTTCTGCATCCTGTGGGACGGCAAGGAACTGCACGGCCTGAACGCCAGCGGCTGCGCGCCGCAGGCCTGGACGCCCGAGTACTTCAAGGCCAAGTACGGTGCCGACACGAAGACGCCGCCCAAGCGCGGCTGGGACAGCGTCACCGTGCCCGGCGCCGTGTCGGCCTGGATGGCGCTGAGCACACGCTTCGGCAAGCTGCCCTTTGCCGACCTGCTGGCGCCGGCCATCGAGATCGCCGAACGCGGCTACAACGTGCCCGTCATCGTGCAGGGCAAGTGGGCCAATGCCGCCGCGCTGCCCGAGATCACCAGCCAAGCCGGCTTCGCCGAGGCCTTCCTGCCCAAGGGGCGTGAGCCGCACATCGGCGAACTGTTCCAGTTCAAGCAGGCCGCACGCACACTGAAGCTGATTGCCGAAAGCAAGGGCGAGGCTTTCTACCGGGGTGAGGTGGCCGAGGCCGCCGCGGCCCACGCCAAGGCCCACGGTGGTGCCATGACGGCGGCCGACTTCGCCGCCTACCAGCCCGAGTGGGTGACGCCGATCGCGCGCGACTACCGCGGCTACACGATGCACGAGATCCCGCCCAACGGGCAGGGCATCGCGGCGCTGATCGCGCTGGGCATCCTCGAGAAGTTCGACATGGCCGCGCTGCCGGTCGACGGCGTGGCCAGCCAGCACCTGCAGATCGAGGCCATGAAGCTGGCCTTCGCCGACGTCTACGCCTACGTGGCCGAACCGAAGACGATGCGCCTGACGCCGGCGCAGATGCTCGACGACGCCTACCTCGCCCGCCGCGCCAGGCTCATCGACCCCAGCAAGGCGCAGAGCTACGGCCCCGGCCACGGCCCCACCGGCGGCACCATCTACCTGACGGCGGCCGACGAGAGCGGCATGATGGTCAGCTTCATCCAGAGCAACTACATGGGCTTCGGCTCGGGCATCGTGGTGCCGGGTTACGGCCTGAGCCTGCAGAACCGCGGCCACGGCTTCACGCTCAACCCGGCCAGCGACAACCTGGTCGGCCCGGGCAAGCGGCCCTTCCACACCATCATTCCCGCCTTCCTCACGAAGCAGGGCCAGCCGGTGATGAGCTTCGGCATCATGGGGGGCGACATGCAGCCGCAGGCCCACATGCAGACGGTCGTGCGCATGCTCGACTACAAGCAGCAGCCGCAAGCCGCCTGTGACGCGCCGCGCTGGCGCTACTTCGGCGGCACCGTCAACGCCGAGCAGGGTTTCGACCCCGCCACCGCCGACGGCCTGCGCGGACTGGGCCACCAGATCGCGCCCTTCAGCGACAGCTACCAGGACTACGGCGCCGGCCAGTTCATCTGGCGCCTGGACGAGGGGCAGGGCGACGTGTCGGTGACCGGTTACGCCGCCGCCAGCGACCCGCGCCGCGACGGGCAGGCCGCCGGCTACTGAAGCCGCGCGGCGGCGTCGCAGCGATGAAGCTGGACGAACTGCGCCCGGGCTGGCGCACCGACTTCATCCTGCACCGCGAAGGCGCGCTGGTGCACGAGCGCGATGACTGCATCGTCGTGCGCACGCCGGCCAACCCCGGTTTCTACTGGGGCAACTTCCTGCTGCTGCCGGCGCCGCCGCGTGACGATGCGCTGGCCCACTGGCTGGCGCGTTTCGACGAAGAGATCACCCACGTGCAACCGGCCTCGGGCCATGTTGCGCTGGGTGTCAACGGGCCGCCGGCCGCCGGCGGTCTGCCGGCCTGGACGGCCGCCGGCTTCGAGCTCATCGAAACCGCGGTCATCGAGCAGTTGCCGGGCGAGCTGCGTGCGCCGCCGCGCCCGCCGCGCGGCGGGGTGCAGGTGCGGCCGCTCGACCTGGCGCGCGAGATGGACGCCGTGATCGCGCAGCAGCTGGCCGACCCGCACGGCTTCGAGCCCGCCGGCTACGAGCGCCACCGCCGCGCACAGATGCAGCGTTACGCGGCGATGGCCGAGCGCGGCCTGGCGCTGTGGTTCGGTGCCTGGTGCGACGGCGCGCTGGCGGCCGACTGCGGGCTGATGCGCGACGCCAGCCAGGCCGGCGCCACCGGCCGCTTCCAGCATGTCACGACCCACCCCGCGTGGCGCCGCCGCGGCCTGTGCAGCGCGCTGGTGCACGAGGTCACGCGCTTCGGCTTCGAGCAGTGGCGGCTGGCGCGCGTGCTGATGTGCGCCGACCCCGAAGACGTGGCCATCGGCATCTACGAGGCGCTGGGCTACCGCCGCATCGACCGCGAGTGGGCGCTGCAGCTGCGTGCACCGCAAGACCGCGTGGACGAAGACGCGTGAGCGGCGCGAGCGGCCCGCTGTCGCGCATCGCCCGGGGTGTGATCATCGGGGGTGAGTCCCTCAACGGCTGGACCGTGGCCACCACGGCGCGGCTTTTCATGGGCATCGGGCTGCGCGCCCGGGCCCCGTCAATGTCATCGAAAGGTCAGGCATGGATCTCGGTATCGCGGGCAAGTGGGCCCTGGTGTGTGCGGCCAGCAAGGGCCTGGGCAAGGGCTGCGCGCTTGCGCTGGTGAAGGAAGGCGTGAACGTCGTGATCACCGCGCGGGGCGACGCCGCGCTGCAGGCCACGGCGGCCGAGTTGCGCGCGCTGAACCCGGCGGTGCAGGTGCTGGCGGTGGCCGGCGACATCACCACGCCCGAGGGGCGCGCGGCAGCGCTGGCGGCCTGCCCGCGTGTGGACATCCTGGTCAACAACGCCGGTGGCCCGCCGCCGGGTGACTTCCGCGACTGGGACCGCGAGGCCTGGATCAAGGCCATCGACGCCAACATGCTGACGCCGATCGAGCTCATCAAGGCGGTGGTCGACGGCATGGCCGAACGCGGTTTTGGCCGCATCGTCAACATCACCTCGGGCGCGGTGAAGGCGCCCATCGATATCCTGGGCCTGAGCAACGGCGCACGTTCGGGGCTGACGGGTTTTGTCGCCGGGCTGGCGCGGCAGCCGAAGCTGGCTTCGCGCAACGTCACCGTCAACAACCTGCTGCCCGGCGCCTACGACACCGACCGCCTGAAGGCCACGCTGGCCGGCGCCGCCGCCAAGACCGGGCAGCCGCTGGAGGCAGTGGCCGAGGCGCGTCGTCAGCAACTGCCGGCGCGGCGCTTCGGCAACGCCGACGAATTCGGCGCCACCTGCGCCTTCCTGTGCAGCGTGCATGCCGGCTTCATCGTCGGGCAGAACGTGCTCAGCGACGGCGGCGCCTACCCGGGCACGTTCTGACCGGCGCCGGCGCCCGGGCCGGCCGAGGGCCGGGACTTCGCTAGCGATCGAGGAAGACGCGGACCTTCATGTCTTCCTTCAGCACGTGGTCGAGCAGCCAGTCCCGCAGCAGGGCGACGAGGCGGTCCGAGTCGCCGAGGATCGGGCCCGCGGTCTTGGCGGCCGTCATGGCCTTGCGAAGCGCGTCGAGCTGCGTGCGCAGTTCGCGATGCGCTTGCCGGTGTGCCACCAGGCCGGGAAAGCCCACGCACTGCATGAGGTGCTCTTCGCGCTCGAAGTGCGCCTGCGTGTAGGCACTCAGCTCATCGAGCGCGACCTCGAGTTCGATGTGCCCGCCTGCGGCGATGAGTATGAGTTCGACCTTGTTGATCAGGTCGATGAGCTGCCGGTGGTCGGCATCGACCGATTCGTCACCCACGGCCATGGCGACACGCCACTGTATCGGCATCCTGCATTTCCCATGGCTGCGCCCCGTGCCCCAACGGCGCTTGCAACGCAACCGCCGGCACTCTAGACCGGGGCCACCCGCTGCCGCCTTGCGCTGCGTCATGGTCGGCGCGGCCAGGGGCTCGGCTTGCGTCGCGGCCCGCCTCGGTGGTGGCCAGCGCCACCAGCGACTCACCTCACTTTGCGCGTGAGCTCGAGGCAGCGATGCCCGCGACGATGAGCGCGAATGCCAGCGCGTGGTAGGGCCGCGGCGCCTCGCCCAGCACCAGCGCCGACAGCAGTGCCGCGAACAGCGGCGTGAGGTTGGCGAAGAAGGCGGCCAGCGCCGGCCCGCCCTGCGCCACCGCCAGGCCCCAGGCGCGGTAAGCGACGACGGACGCGCCCACCGACACGTAGAGCAGCGCCAGCACCACCGCCCAGCCCCATTGCACTGGCGCGGCACCCAGGGCCTGTTCACCAGCGGCGAACAGGCCGGCAGGCACCAGCCCGAAGATCACCTGCAGCAGCAGCATGCCGGCCCAGTCCCAGCCGTCGTCGGCAGGCGGACGCTCGTCGCCGCGCATGTGCGCCGGCGGCCGCACCAGCAGCCAGCTGTAGACGGCCCAGCCGATGGCCGCGGCCACCACCAGCAGGTCGCCGACCACGAACTGCACCTGCAGCAGCGTCTGCAGCGAACCGCGGCCGATGACCACGGCCACGCCCGCCAGGCTGAGCGCGGCGCCGAGCAGCTGGCGCGGCCGCGGGTGTTCGCCGAAGAAGAGCGCGCCGACGGCCAGCATCCACACGGGCGTGCTCGACGCCACCAGCGTCACGTTCAGCGGCGTCGATGTCACCAGCGCGGCGTACTGCAGCGCGTTGTACAGGCCCACGCTGAGCAGCCCGATGATGAGCAGGTAGCGCCAGCGCGCCGCCACGCGCTGCCACGGCACCAGCACGCGCCAGGCCAGCGGCAGCAGGATCAGCAGCACCAGCACCCAGCGCAGGAAGTTCAGCGTCAGCGGCGGCACCTGGCCGGCCATCAGGCGGCCGACGATGGCGTTGCCGGCCCACATCAGCGGCGGCAGCGTCATCAAGAGCACCAGCCGCGGCGTCAGCGTCATGTTTCGTCCGGGCGCCAGGCGCCGCAGTTCCAGCATTGTTCGAAGGGGCCCTCGACGATCTCGTCGCAGCCCGCGCAGTGCCAGCGCTGTTCGGGCGCCGCCTGCCACTCGGCCATCAGCTCGAGCGCGCCGGCGTGGTCTGCGTCGTCGTCGACCCAGACCTCGGGCAGGCACTGGTCGGGCGGCAGTTCGCCGGCGATGCTGCTGGTGTAGGCGCGTTGCACACGTGCGGGCAGGCCGGCACCGCTGAGCTGGTCGGCCCATAACGTGGCCAGGACGAGGTTGGGAGCTTGAAGCAGGCGTCGCATGGGGGGCGCGATGTTGCCACGGGCGGCCCCTCCGCGCCCGCTGGGCGACGTGCCGGCTGCCTTTGGCTTACGCTCGCGGCCTCGCCCGACCACCCGAACCCAGGAGCGCTCCGTGCCCCGTGCCATCCAGATCACCGCCTATGGCGGCCCCGAACAGCTGCAACTCGTCGACGTCGAGGTCGGCGCACCCGGCCCCGGCGAGATCCGCATCCGCCACCATGCCTGCGGGTTGAACTACATCGACGTCTACCAGCGCACCGGCCTGTACGCCAACGCGCTGCCGCTGCAGCTGGGCATGGAAGGCGCGGGCATCGTCGAGGCGGTGGGCGAGGGCGTCAGCCACTTGGCCGTGGGTGACCGTGCGGCCTACGCCAGCCAGCCGCCGGGCGCCTATTGCGAACAACGCGTGATGCCGGCCAAGTGCGTGGTGCGTCTGCCCGACGCCATCGACTTCGAGACCGCCGCCGGCATGATGCTCAAGGGCCTGACGGCGCAGTACCTGCTGAAGAAGACGCGCCCGGTCGAAGGCCTGGAGCCGGGTGACTTCGTGCTCTTCCACGCCGCCGCGGGCGGTGTCGGCCTCATCGCCTGCCAGTGGGCCAAGGCGCTGGGCCTGCGGCTCATCGGCACCGCCGGCAGCGCCGCCAAGTGCGCGCTGGCGCTGGAACACGGCGCGGCGCATGCCATCGACTACTCGAAAGAGGACTTCGTAGCGCGGGTGAAGGCCATCACCGGCGGCAAGGGTGTCAAGGTGGTCTACGACTCGGTCGGCAAGGACACCTTCGACAAGAGCCTGGACTGCCTGCGCCCCTTCGGCCTGATGGCCAGCTTCGGCAACGCCAGCGGCCCGGTGCCGCCCTTCGCGCCCGGCGCGCTGGGCCCCAAGGGCAGCCTCTACCTGACGCGGCAGACGCTGTTCAGCCACATCGCCACGCGTGAATCGACGCAGGCCATGGCCTACGACCTGTTCGCGGTGGTCAGCAGCGGCGCGGTGAAGATCCGCATCGACCAGCGTTTCCCGCTGGCGCAGGCCGCCGATGCGCACCGTGCGCTGGAAGCGCGCAAGACAACAGGATCGACGATCCTGTTGCCGTGAGGCGCTGACCAAGCTCTTGCGCGGATCCGGCTCCGCCGGTCCGCTGCAAGCGCCCCCCTGGGGGGTCGCGAGCGGCGCGAGCTAGGGGGCCTTATTTCCCGCTGAACTGGTAGTCGGTCTTGGCCTTGCTGCGCAGCTCTTCCTGGTACTGCTGCAGGCGGGCCTGCTCCAGGCGCTGCTTGATCTGGGCCTTGACCTCGTCGAAGCCCGGGAACGAGGCTTCGCGCGTGTCTTCAAGGCGGATGACGTGGAAGCCGAACTGGCTCTTCACCGGCACGTCGGTCATCTCGCCCTTCTTCAGCTTCTGCAGCGCGCCGCCGAACTCGGGCACGTAGCTCTCGGGCTTGGCGAAGTCGAGGTCGCCGCCGTTTTCGGCCGAGCCGGTGTCCTTGCTGCTCTTCTTGGCCAGGTCCTCGAACTTGGCGCCGCCCTTGATCTGGGCGATCAGCGCCTTGGCGTCTTCTTCCTTGTCGACCAGGATGTGGCGGGCGCGGTACTCGGTGCCCGTGGCCTGGGCCTTGAACTTGTCGTACTCGACTTTGGCCGCCTCGTCGGTGACCGCGTTTTTCTTGCGGTAGTCGTCGAACAACTCGCGGATCAGGATGCTTTCGCGCGCCAGCGCCATCTGCGCGGCGACTTCCTTGCTGGCGGCCAGGCCCTTGCGCGTGGCTTCCTGGACGAAGATCTCACGCAGCACGACCTGGTCGCGCGCCTGCGTCTCGAGTTCGGGCGTCACCGGCTGGCCGGCGCGCGTGGCCTGCTGCACCAGCGTCTCGACGCGCGCCTTGGGCACGGCCTTGCCGTTCACGGTAGCGATGTTCTGGGCCATCACGGCCAGCGGCGCCACCAGGGCGGTAGCCAGGACGAGGGCCGCGCGCGCGGCAGGAGTCTTCAGCTTCATGGGCAGGAGGGCTTTCGGGGAAGGGGAATGCCGCCCGCACGGGCGACGGAGGAAACGAGAGGCGCCGTGTCGGAGCGTTGGCGCGGGGAAAGGTTCAGTCTTCGCCCGGCGCCTTGGCCACGATGGCCAGCGCGTGCACACCCTGCTCGGCCAACGGACCCAAAGAATCATACACAAGGCGGTGCCGCGCCACCCGGTTGAGGCCCGCGAAGCGCGCGCTGGTCAGCGCCACGCTGAAGTGGCGGCCCTCGCGCGCGCCGGCGTGGCCGGCGTGCAGGTGGCTGTCGTCGTTGACCTGTATCGCCAGCGGGGCCAGCGCGGCGCGCAGCAGGGTCTCGATCTGATCGGCGGTCACTGGCCTTCCGCCTTGAAGTCGATGGAGGCCGAGTTGATGCAGAAGCGTTCGCCGGTGGGCTCGGGCCCGTCTTCGAAGACGTGGCCGAGGTGGCTGCCGCACTTGTTGCAGCGCACTTCCACGCGCACCATGCCGTGGCTGGCGTCGACGATGCGCTCGACGACTTCGCTGTTCACGGGCTGCCAGTAGCTCGGCCAGCCGCAGCCGGCGTCGAACTTGGTGTGGCTCTCGAAGAGCAGCGTGCCGCAGCCCACGCAGTGGTAATGGCCGGCCTTGAAGTGGTCCCAGTACTTGCCGGTGAAGGCCCGCTCGGTGTCGGCGTGGCGCGCCACGCGGTACTGCATGGGGTCGAGTTCGGCGCGCCATTCGGCGTCGCTCTTGCGCACCGGGTAGCGCGCATCGTCGTGGGGGTGGGGTTCGGCGTCTTTCATGGCGTGATTGTCTGCCGGCGCGGGGGGCGGTGTCGCGGTGGCGGGCGCATGGCCCTGTCGCGGAGGTTACAGCGGCTTCGGGGTAGTCCCTGTGCGCAAAGGCCTTGGCGCTTGGGCACACTTCGCCGGTTTCGAGAAAACCATTCCAGGAGACAAGAGATGACGCACCGCAAGACGACACTGCCCCTGCTGCTCGGCAGCGCCATGGTGCTGGCCAGCAGCGCCGCGCTGGCACAGAAGGGCGAAACCGTGAAGATCGCGTGGATCGACGCGCTCACCGGCCTGACCGCCGCCACCGGCCAGAACCAGCTCAAGGGTTTCCAGTTCCTGGCCGAACGCTTCAGCCAGGCCAACCCGGCGGGCGTGAAGTTCCAGATCGTTTCGTTCGACAACAAGCTCAGCCCGCAGGAGACGGTGAACGCGCTGCAGGCCGCCATCGACCAGGGCATTCGTTATGTCGCCCAGGGCACGGGCACCGGGCCGGCCACGGCCATCATCGACTTTCTGAACAAGTACAACGAGCGCAACCCGGGCAAGGAGGTGCTGTTCCTGAACTACGCCGCCGTCGACCCCGCGCTGACGAACGAGAAGTGCAGTTTCTGGCACTTCCGGCTCGACGCCGACACCTCGATGAAGATGGAGGCGCTGACCACCTTCATGAAGGATCAGAAGGACGTCAAGAAGGTCTATCTGATCAATCAGAACTACGCCCACGGCCACCAGGTGGCCAAGTACGCCAAGGAGAACCTGGCCACCAAGCGGCCCGACGTGCAGATCGTCGGCGAAGACCTCACGCCGCTGGCGCAGACACGCGACTTCGCGCCCTACATCGCCAAGATCAAGGCCAGCGGTGCCGACACGGTGATCACCGGCAACTGGTCGTCGGACCTGACGCTGCTCGTCAAGGCGGCCAACGACGGCGGCCTCAACGCCAAGTTCTATACCTACTACGCGCCGGTCAGCGGCACGCCCACGGCGATGGGCGCCAACGCTGCCGGCCGCGTCTATGCGGTGGGCGTGATGCCCTACGAGGCGCCCGCCGGCCGCAAGCTGATGGACGACTACAAGGCCAAGTTCAACGACGACTTCTACACCGCGCAGATCTACAACGCCTACGCGCTGCTGGGCGCGGCGATGGCCAAGGCCAAGAGCACGGCGCCGATCAAGGTGGCCGCGGCAATGGAAGGCCTGGAAGTGAACAGCCTGAGCGGCGCGGTCACGATGCGCAAGTCCGACCACCAGCTGCAGCAGACGGTCTACATCTCGCAATGGCAGAAGGCCGGCGCCAAGCCTTTCGACTACAGCGTCGAGAACACCGGCTACACCTTCAGGACGGTGAAGACCTTCGAGCCCTATGTCGCCAGCACGCCCACCTCGTGCCAGATGAAGCGGCCCGCCGGCCTTTGAACGCGGCCCTTGCCGCCGGGGCCCTGGGGCGTGAGCGCCGCAGGGCCTTTTCTTCGCCGGCTGCGTGCCGCTCCGAACCCGCCTGACCGCCCTTGGACCAGCTGCTCATCAACGTTCTGAACGGCGTCAGCGCCGGGCTGCTGCTGTTCATGCTCAGCTCGGGGCTGACGCTGATCTTCAGCATGATGGGCGTGCTGAACTTCGCCCACGCCAGTTTCTACATGGTGGGTGCGTACATCGCCTATTCGCTGACCCGTGTGTTCGGGTTCTGGCCGGCACTGTTCGTCGCACCGCTGCTGGTGGGCGCCCTGGGTGCGCTGTTCGAGCGCACGGCGCTGCGCCGCGTGCACAAGTTCGGCCACGTGCCCGAACTGCTGATCACCTTCGGCCTGTCCTTCGTGATGCTGGAAGTGACCAAGCTGATCTGGGGCCTGTCGTCGGTGCCCTTCGCGCCGCCGCCGCTGCTGCAGGGCGCGGCCTTCACCGTGGTGCAGTCGCCCGTCGACGGCCTGAGCCTGGTGTGGGGTCAGGCCAGCGCGGCGGTGTGTGCTTCGACCGAGGCGGCGGTGGTGCACTGCTCCACCTTCCCGGCCACGCGTTTCTTCATGATGGTGGTGGCGCTGGTGATGCTGGTGGCGCTGTGGGGGCTGCTCACGCGCACACGCATCGGCCTGGTCATCCAGGCCGCGCTGACGCACCCCGAGATGGTCGAGGCGCTGGGCCACAACGTGCCGCGTGTCTTCATGTTGGTCTTCGGCAGCGGCTGCGGCCTGGCCGGGCTGGCGGGCGTGATCGGCGGCATGACCTTCGTCACCGAGCCTTCGATGGCGGCCATCGTGGGCTCGATCATCTTCGTCGTCGTTGTCGTCGGCGGCATGGGTTCGCTGGCCGGGGCCTTCGTGGCGTCGCTGCTCATCGGCCTGCTTCAGACGCTGCCGCTGACGGTGGACAAGTCGCTCGTCGACCTGCTGCGCACGTTGGGCTGGATCTTCAGGCCGGGCGACTTCGGCTACCCGTTGCTGAAGATCACGCTGGCCCAGGCCGCGCCCATCCTGCCCTACCTGCTGCTGGTGCTGATCCTGATCTTCCGGCCCAAGGGCCTGCTGGGCACGCGGGAAGGCTAGAAATGGAGCCCCCAAGCTCGCTTGCGCTCGCTACCCCCCAAGGGGGCCGTCCGCCAACGGCCCGGCGAAGCCGGTTCCGTGGCGGGAAGCTTGATCATCGTGGCGTGTTGCGCGTGTCGCGGCACTCGCAAGGTGGGCCGGAGCGATCGGCATGGTGAAACGCAACCGCCACGCCACGCGCCCGCACTACCGCTTCAAGCCCTGGAACGTCGGGCGCTGGGTGCTGTGGGGGCTGTTTGCGCTGGTGCTGGCGCTGGCGCCGCAGCTGTGGTCGTCGGGCTTTGCGCTGACCATGCTGTCGCAGATGGGCATCGCCGTCATCGCCTGCCTGGCCTACAACATCCTGCTGGGGCAGGGCGGCATGCTCAGCTTCGGGCATGCGGTCTACACCGGGCTGGGCTCCTTTCTCGCCATCCACACGCTGAACATGGTGAGCAAGGGCCAGCTGGCGCTGCCGGTGAGCCTGGTGCCGCTGGCCGGCGCGGCGGGCGGCCTGTTTTTCGCAGCGCTGCTGGGCTACGTGACGACGAAGAAGGCCGGCACGCCGTTCGCGATGATCACCCTGGGCATCGGCGAGCTGGTGTGGTCGATGTCGCTGATGCTGCCCGAGTTCTTCGGCGGCGAAGGGGGCATCAGCAGCAACCGGGTGGTCGGCGATGCGGTGTGGGGCATCAGCTTCGGGCCGCAGATCGAGGTCTACTACCTGATCGCCGTCTACTGCTTCGTCTGCACGGCGCTGATGTTCGCGTTCACGCGCACGCCGCTGGGTCGTCTGCTCAACGCCGTGCGCGACAACCCCGAGCGCGTGGAATTCATCGGCTACAGCACGCAGCGGGTGCGCTACATGGCGTTCATGGCCTCGGGCCTGTTCTCGGGCGTGGCCGGCGGGCTGGCGGCGATCAACTTCGAGCTCGTCACCGCCGAGGTCGTGGGCGCCGGCCGTTCGGGCGCCTACCTGCTGTTCGTCTTCCTGGGCGGCGCGGGTTTCTTCTTCGGGCCCATCATCGGCGCCGTGCTGATGGTCGTGGCGCTGGTGCTGCTGTCCGAGCTGACGCAGGCCTGGCTGCTCTACCTGGGGCTGATCTTCGTCTTCATGGTCATGTTCGCGCCGGGGGGCATCAGCAGCCTGCTGATGATGAACCTGCGCGTCGCCGCCTTCGGCAAGCTGCGGCCGCTGCTGGCCTCTTACCTGGCGCTGGCCGGCACGGCGATGACCATCCTCGTCGGTGCCGGCGCCATGGTCGAGATGGTCTACCACCTGCAACTCAACGAAGCGCTGGGCCCCGAGTTGAGGTTCATGGGCGCCACGCTCAACGCCAAGGGCCTGGACAGCTGGTTCGGCGCCGGCTTCGTGCTGCTGGTGGGCGTCGCGCTGTTCGAACTGGTGCGGCGCCACTTCCTGCTGCAGTGGGGCAGCACGCAGGAAGAGATCGAGCGCGAGATCAAGCGAAGGGAGACCGCGCTGTGAACGGCACCGTGACGGGCAAGCCCGAGTTCGCGCTGGAACTGCGCGACGTGCGCAAGAGCTTCGGCAAGACCGAGATCATCCGCGGCACCAGCCTGGCCGTGAAGCCGGGCGAGCGGGTGGCCGTCATCGGCCCCAACGGTGCCGGCAAGAGCACGCTCTTCAACCTGATCAGCGGCCGTTTCGGCACCACCTCGGGCGAGATCCTGCTGAACGGCCGCCGCATCGACGGCCTGAAGCCCTACGAGATCAACCGCCTCGGGCTGGCGCGCAGCTTCCAGGTCAGCAACCTCTTCAACCGCCTGAGCGTGTTCGAGAACCTGCGCTGCGCCGTGCTGTGGAGCCTGGGCTACCGCTACGCGTTCTGGAAGTTCCTGGCCGAGCTGCACGACGCCAACGACCGCGCCGAAGAGGTGCTGGACATGATCAAGCTGCACAAGCGGCGCGACGTGCTGGCGATGAACCTCACCTATGCCGAGCAGCGGGCGCTGGAGATCGGCATCACCATCGCCGGCGGCGCCAGCGTGGTGCTGCTGGACGAGCCCACCGCCGGCATGAGCCGCAGCGAGACGACACGTTTTGTCAAGCTGATCCGGGACGTCACCGTGGGCAAGACGCTGCTGACGGTGGAGCACGACATGGGCGTGGTCTTCGGGTTGGCCGACAAGATCGCGGTGCTGGTCTACGGCGAGGTCATCGCCTTCGACACGCCCGAGCGGGTGCGCTCGAACGAGCGCGTGAAGGAAGCCTATCTCGGCTCGGTGGTGGCCGAAGGCCAGGCGACGGGACACTAGACCATGCTCACGCTGAAGGACGTGCACGCCTACTATGGCAAGAGCCACGTGCTGCACGGTGTGCACTTCGAGGTGCCGGCCGGCGAGATCGTGGCGCTGCTGGGGCGCAACGGCTCGGGACGCAGCACCACGGTCAAGGCCATCATGGGCCTGGTGGACGGCACGGGCTCGGTGCGCTTCAAGGGTGCCGAGCTGATGGGCCGCAAGGCCTTCGAGATCGCGCACGCCGGCATCGGCTACGTGCCCGAAAGCCGCGACATCTTTCCCACCCTCACCGTGCACCAGAACCTGCTGCTGGGCCAGAAGGGCCGCGCCCAGACCGGCAAGTGGGGTTTCGACGACATGTACGGCATGTTCCCGCGCCTGAAGGAAAGGCAGCACACCGAGGCCGGCGTGCTGAGCGGCGGCGAACAGCAGATGCTGACGCTGTGCCGCACGCTGATGGGCGACCCCGAACTCATCATGATCGACGAGCCCACCGAAGGCCTGGCGCCGAAGATTGTCGAACTGGTGGCCGGCTACCTGCGTGAACTGAAGCGCCGCGGCATCAGCGTGCTGCTGGTGGAACAGAAGCTCACCATCGCGCTGGAGGTGGCCGACCGCTGCCTGGTGATGGGGCACGGCCAGATCGTCTTCGAGGGCACGCCGACCGAACTGCGCGCCAACACCTACATCCGCAAGGAGTGGCTGGAGGTGTAGGCGGGCTGCGGCCCGTCGCCGCGGCGACAAGGGCGGCCGTTGCCGCAACCCTAGAATCGAACGACCGTTCCATTTCAGCCTGAAGGAGCCAGCATGGGCGTCCAATACGAAGTTCGCGGCGCCGTGGCCGTGCTGACCCTCGACAACCCGCCGGTCAACGGCCTGGGCTACGACACCCGGGCGGCGCTGGCCGCCGGCGTCGAGCGTGCGCTGGCCGATGCCGCGGTGACCGCGCTGGTCATCACGGGTGCGGGCAAGGCCTTTTCGGGTGGCGCCGACATCAAGGAATTCGGTTCGACGAAATCGATGGCCGAGCCCAACCTGCTGTCGCTGATCGGGCTGCTGGAACGTTGCCCCAAGCCGGTGGTGGCCGCCATCCACAGCGTCTGCATGGGTGGCGGGCTTGAGCTGGCGCTGGGCGCGCATTACCGCGTCGCCGCGCCGGGCACCAGCGTGGCGCTGCCCGAAGTCAAGCTCGGCCTGCTGCCCGGCGCCGGGGGCACCCAGCGCCTGCCACGCGTGATCGACGTCGAGACGGCGCTGAACATGATCGTCAGCGGCGAGCCAGTCAAGAGCGAAGTGCTGGCGGGCATCCCGGGGCAGAAGCTGTTCGACAGGGTGATCGAGGGCGACCTGCTCGAAGGCGCCTGCGCCTTCGCTGCCGAAGTGGCTGCCCGGCCCGGCCCGCACCCGCGGGTGCGCGACCTGAAGGCCCGCCACGCCAACGCCGACGCCTACTTCGGCTTCGCGCGCAACATGGTCAAGGGCATGGCGAAAAACTTCCCGGCGCCGCCGAAGTGCGTCGACGCCGTGGAAGCGGCCGTCAAGCGCAGCTTCGACGACGGTCTGCAGTTCGAGCGCGAGACGTTTCTCGCGCTGATGTTCACGCCCGAGAGCAAGGCGCTGCGCCACGCCTTCTTCGGCGAACGTGCGGCATCGAAGATTCCCGACGTGCCCGAAGACACGCCCAAGCGGGCGCTGAACAAGCTGGCCGTCATCGGCGCCGGCACCATGGGCGGCGGCATCACGATGAACTTCCTCAACGCCGGCATTCCGGTCGTGATGCTGGAGATGAAACCCGAGGCGCTGGAGCGCGGCGTGGCCACCATCCGCAAGAACTACGACGCGCAGGTGAAGAAGGGCAAGCTCAAGCAGGACAAGCTCGACGCGCGCATGGCGCTCTTGAGCACGACGCTGAACTACGCCGAGATCGGCGACGCCGACATGGTCATCGAAGCTGTGTTCGAGGAGATGGGGGTCAAGGAAAAGGTGTTCAAGACGCTGGACGAGGTGATGAAGCCCGGCGCCATCCTGGCCACCAACACCAGCACGCTGGACGTCAACGTCATCGCGGGGTTCACCAAGCGCCCGCAGGACGTCAGCGGCACCCACTTCTTCAGCCCCGCCAACGTGATGAAGCTCTTGGAAGTGGTGCGCGGCAAGGCGACCGCCAAGGACGCTCTGGCCACGGTGATGGCGTTGGGCAAGAAGATCAAGAAGACCTCGGTCGTCTCCGGCGTCTGCGACGGCTTCATCGGCAACCGCATGATCGAGCAGTACGGCCGCCAGGGCGGTTTCCTGCTCGAAGAAGGCTGCACGCCGGCGCAGGTGGACAAGGCGATCGAGAAGTGGGGCATGGCGATGGGCCCCTTCCGCATGGGCGACCTGGCCGGCAACGACATCGGCTGGGCCATCCGCAAGCGGCGCTACGTCGAGAAGCCGCACATGCGCTACAGCAAGACGGCCGACCTGCTGTGCGAGATGGGCCGGTATGGACAGAAGACCCAAATGGGCTGGTACGACTACCAGGCCGGCAAGCGCGACGCCATTCCTTCGCAGGCCGTCGTCGCGATGATCGAGAAACACCGCGCCGACCTCGGCGTCACGCCGCGCAAGATCAGCGACGAGGAGATCGTGCACCGGCTGGTCTACGCGCTGGTCAACGAGGGCGCGAAGATCCTGGAAGAGGGAATCGCCAGCAAGGCCAGCGACATCGACATGGTCTACCTCACCGGCTACGGCTTCCCGCTGTTCCGTGGCGGCCCCATGTGCTACGCCGACCAGCAGGGCCTGTTCAACGTCGTGCAGACGATGAAGCGGTTTGCCGCCAACCCGCTGGACGACGCCACGTTCTGGCAGCCCGCGCCGCTGCTGGCGCGGCTCGCCGCTGAAGGCAAGTCGTTTACCTGAGCCGCGCAAGGGAAAGCACACCATGAGCCAAGCCGTCATCGTTTCCACCGCCCGCACGCCCCTGGCCAAGAGCTGGAAGGGCGCCTTCAACATGACCCACGGCGCCACCCTGGGTGGACATGCCGTGAAGGCCGCCATCGAGCGTGCGGGCATCGAGCCCGGCGAGGTCGACGACGTGCTGATGGGCTGCGCCAACCCCGAAGGCGCCACCGGCGCCAACATCGCACGCCAGATCGCACTGCGTGCCGGGCTGCCCATCACCACCAGCGGTGTCACCGTCAACCGCTTCTGCAGCAGTGGGCTGCAGACCATCGCGATGGCGGCGCAGCGCATCATCGCCGGCGAGGCCGACATCTTCGTCGCCGGTGGTGTCGAAAGCATCTCCTGCGTGCAGCAAGAGATGAACAGGCACATGCTCGCCGACACCTGGCTCGCCGAGCACAAGCCGACGATCTACTGGAACATGCTGCAGACCGCCGAGCAGGTGGCCCAGCGCTACGGCATCGCGCGCGAGCGCATGGACCACTACGGCGCCGGCAGCCAGCAGAAGGCCAGCGCGGCGCTGGAAGCGGGCCTGTTCAAGGCCGAGATCGCCCCCATCACCGTGACCATGGGCGTGGCCGATGCCACGCTGGGGCTGCGCAGCCGGCAGGCCACGGTGGAGAACGACGAAGGCATCCGCGCCGGCACCACCTTTGAGGCCATCTGCGGCATCCGCCCCGCAGTGCCTGGGGGTGTCATCGCCGCCGGCAACGCCAGCCAGTTCAGCGACGGCGCCGGCGCCTGCGTGCTGATGCACGAAACGGTGGCGCAGCGCAAGGGCCTCAAGCCGCTGGGCCGTTTCCTGGGCTTCGCGGTGGCCGGCTGCGAGCCCGACGAGATGGGCATCGGCCCCGTGTACGCGGTGCCCAAGGTGCTCAAGCGCCTGGGCCTCACGGTGGCCGACATCGACCTCTGGGAACTCAACGAGGCCTTTGCCGTGCAGGTGCTGTACTGCGCCGACACTTTAGGCATTCCGATGGACCGGCTGAATGTCAACGGCGGCGCCATCGCGGTGGGCCACCCCTATGGCGTCAGCGGCCAGCGGCTCACCGGCCACGCCCTCATCGAAGGCAAGCGCCGCGGCGCCAAGCGCGTGTGCGTGACGATGTGCATCGGCGGCGGCATGGGCGCGGCCGGCGTCTTCGAAGTGTTGTGATGCGGCAGCCCGTGCAGCGCCGGCGACCGGGCGGCGGGCACGGCCACTGAACGCACGCCATGGACCACGACCTCGACACGCTGCGCGCCTTCTTCGCGCGTTCGCCCTTCATGGTCGACCTCGGCGCCGAGCCCGTGGCCGGCGCGCCCGGCCGCGTTTCGGCCATGCTGACGCTGGCCCACCGCCACCAGCAGCACACCGGGCAGGCCCACGCCGGCGTGCTGGCAACGCTGGCCGACCACACCATGGGCAGCGCGGCGCAGACGCTGGCGCCCGAAGGCGTCTGGGCCATCACGGCCGAACTCAAGACGAGTCTGCTGCGGCCGGGTGTCGGTGAACGCCTGGTCTGCGAGGCCTGGGTGCTGAAGTCCGGCCGCACGCTCAGCTTCACCGAGGCCGAGGTCTACGCCGAGGGCCCGGGCCCGCGCACGCTGGTGATGAAGGCGTCGGCCACCATGGCACTGGTGGCCCGGGTGGCGGTTCGCGGCTGAGCCCCATGCGCGCCACGCTCGACTTCCTGCTGCACGACTGGCTGCACGTCGCCACGCTGCTGTCGCGCCCGCGTTTCGCCGAACACGCGCTCGACACCTACAGCCAGGTGCTGGACACCTGCGAACGCATCGCACGCGAGAAGTTCGCACCGGCCAACCGCATCGCCGACACGCAGGAGCCGCGCTTCGACGGTGAACGTGTGCACCTGCCGCCCAGCACCCACGCGGCGCTGGCGGCCTACGTCGAATCGGGCATGCTGGCCGCGGCGCAGGACTTCGATGTCGGCGGCATGCAACTGCCCTGCGTCGTCGAGATGGCGGCCAACGCCTTCTTCAGCAAGGCCAGCGTGGGACTGGCCGGCTATGCCATGCTGACCAGCGGCAATGCCAGCCTGCTGACGGCCCACGGCACGCCGGCACAGCGGGAGGTCTTCGCCAGGCCGCTGTTCGCCGGCCGCTGGTTCGGCACCATGTGCCTGAGCGAGCCGCAGGCGGGTTCGTCCTTGTCCGACGTCACCACGCGCGCCATGCCCGATGGCGAAGACTTCGAGACCGACCCGCTCGGCCCGCGCTACCGCCTGCACGGCAACAAGATGTGGATCAGCGGCGGCGAGCACGAACTCACCGAAAACATCGTGCACCTGGTGCTGGCCAAGATCCCCGGGCCGGACGGCAAGCTGGTGCCCGGCGTCAGGGGCATCTCGCTCTTCATCGTGCCCAAGCAGATGGTGAACGCGCAAGGCCAGCTGACGGGCGAACGCAACGACGTCGCGCTGGCTGGCCTGAACCACAAGCTGGGTTACCGCGGCACGACGAACACCCTGCTGAACTTCGGTGAAGGGCGCTTCCCGGTTGGCGGCGTGGCCGGCGCCGTGGGCTGGCGCGTCGGTGCGCCCGGCGAAGGCCTGCGCTGCATGTTCCACATGATGAACGAGGCGCGCATCGGTGTCGGCCTGGGGGCGGTGATGCTGGGTTACGCGGGCTACGAACAGAGCCTGGCCTATGCCCGCCAGCGCACGCAGGGCCGCCCGCTCACCGGCGCGGGCAAGGACGCCGCGCAGCCGTCGGTGCCGCTGATCGCGCATGCCGACGTCAAGCGCATGCTGCTGGCGCAGAAGGCCTATGTCGAGGGTGGGCTGGCGCTGGCGCTCTGCTGCGCGCGGCTCGTCGACGAACAGCACACGGGTGAACCCGCTGCGGCGGCCGAGGCCACCACGCTGCTGGAGGTGCTGACGCCGATCGCCAAGAGCTGGCCCAGCGAGTGGTGCCTGGAGGCGAACTCGCTGGCCATCCAGGTGCTGGGCGGTTACGGCTACACACGCGACTTCATGGTCGAGCAGTACTGGCGCGACAACCGCCTGAACATGATCCACGAGGGCACCCACGGCATCCAGGCGCTGGACCTGCTGGGCCGCAAGGTGGTGATGAACGGCGGCGCCGGGCTGAAGCTGCTGGCCACGCGCATCGCTGCCACGGCCGAACGTGCCGGCCCTGTCGAAGGCCTGGCGCAGCCCGCCGCCGCGCTGGCTGGTGCTTTGCAGAAGCTGGGTGCGGCCACGAAGAGCGCCTGGGCCACCGGCGTGCCCGAAGAGGCGCTGGCCAATGCCACGCCCTACCTGCAGGCCTTCGGGCATGTGGTGCTGGCGTGGATCTGGCTCGACGTGGCGCTGGCCGCGCAGGGCCATGCCCTGGAGCCTGGCAAGATGGCGGCCATGCGCTACTTCTACGCCTACGAACTGCCCAAGATCGACGCCTGGCTGGGTGTGGTGGCGCGCCGCGAAGCGCTGCCGCGCGAGATGCAGGACGGCTGGTTCTGAGGCCGCCGCCCGCGATGAAGCCTGCGACGGTCGAAACCCTGGTCTGGGTGCTGGTCTACGGCGGCCTGATCACCGTCAGCGTGGGCGTCTTCGTGTTGCGCAGCGGCGCGCTCGGTCTGGGCTGGACGCTGGTGGCGCTGGGCACCGTGGCGGCCGTGGCCGGGGCCGGTCTGGTGGCGGTGCGCTCGCGCATGGCGACAGCGCCTGAGCCTGAGCCTGAGCCCCAGCCACAGCCACAGCCACAGCCACAGCGCCGACCCCCGCACTGAGCCCGCGAGGCCGCCCCATGCCCACCGCCTTCACCCCCGACGTCGACGAGCCGGTGTTCAGCGAACCCTGGCAGGCCCACGCCTTTGCGCTGGCCGTTTCGCTGCACCGCCAAGGCCTGTTCACGTGGCCGGAGTGGGCGCAGGCGCTGGCCGAGCAGATCGCCGCCGCACAGGCCGCCGGCGACGCCGACCACGGCGACACCTACTACCAGCACTGGCTGGCCACGCTGGAGCGCCTGGTGGCCGCCAAGGGCGCCAGCAGCGCGGCCGAACTGGACGCCCACCGCCGCGCCTGGGACCACGCCGCCGACCGCACGCCGCACGGCCAGCCCATCGAACTGCGGCCCGAAGACTTCGGCTGAACGGGCGCGACTAACATCGACCGCTCTTTCTTCGAGGGTCACCCGTGAGCACCAAAGTCCTGTTCGGCTTCCACGCCGTCACCGTGCGGCTGAAGACAGCGCCGGCCTCGGTGTCCGAAATCCACGTCGACAGCGCCCGCCGCGACGCGCGCATGCGCCAGTTCGTCGAGCGCGCGCGCGACGCCGGGGCCCAGGTCATCGACAGCGACGACGCGCGCCTGGCGCAGCTGTCCGGCACCTCGCGCCACCAGGGCGTGGTGGCGCGTGTGAGCGCGCTGCCGCCGCGCCATTCGCTGGACGAGGTGCTCGACGAGGTCGAGGGGCCGCCGCTGGTGCTGGTGCTCGACGGCGTCACCGACCCGCACAACCTGGGCGCCTGCCTGCGTGTGGCCGACGGCGCCGGTGCCCACGCCGTGGTCGCACCCAAGGACCACGCGGTGGGCCTGAACGCGACGGTGGCCAAGGTGGCCAGCGGCGCGGCCGACACCATGCCCTACCTGATGGTGACCAACCTCGCGCGCACGCTGGCCGACCTGAAGGACCGCGACATCCGCATCATCGGCACCAGCGACGATGCCGAAGCCACGCTCTACGACGTCGACCTGAGCGGCCCGGTGGCGCTGGTACTGGGTGCCGAAGGCGCCGGCCTGCGCCAGCTGACGCGCCGCCACTGCGACCAGCTGGTGCGCATTCCCATGGCCGGCGCGGTGGAAAGCCTGAACGTGAGCGTGGCTGCGGGCGTCTGCCTGTACGAGGCCCTGCGGCAGCGCCGCGGCGCCTGAAGCGGCGGCGGTCGCGCGGCCCGCGGCGGTCAGCGCTGCAGCGCCGCGGCCAGCCCGTCCAGGTAGAGCGCGTGATCGTGGATGTCGCCATGCCCGGCCTCGGGCACCGGCAGCCATTCGGCACGCGGCAGCACCGCGCGCAGGCGTGCGCTGTGGCTGGGCGCGATCAGCCTGTCGCGCAGGCCATGAACCAGCAGCACACGGCCTGGCACACGCGGCAGCACCTCGTCGGTGCGCAGCGGGTAGCGCAGCACCGCGCCTGGCACCCACGGGTAGTGCTCGTGCGCCAGCGCCGCCACGCTGAAGTAGGGCGAGACCAGCACCGTCAGCTCGGGCTGCACCTCGGCGGCCAGCGCGGCGGCCAGGCCGGTGCCCAGCGAACGGCCGTAGACGATGCGCTTGCGTCCGGCGTACAGCGGCGCCACCTGCGCCCACGCGGCGCGCACGTCGGCATGCAGCTGCGCTTCGCTCTCGATGTGGCCGCTGCTCTTGCCGAAGCCGCGGTAGTCGAGCATGAACAGGTCGAGGTTCAGGCGCCGGTAGTAGTCGGTGTTGACGAACCAGGTCTGCAGGCTGCCGGCGTTGCCGTGCAGGAAGAAGACCACGCCATCGGGCCTGGGCAGGCGCAGGTGTAGCGCGTTGAGCCGCGCGCCGGGCACGTCGATCCAGGTTTCGTGCACGTCGGCGCGCTGCTCGAAACGGTGCCCGGCGGGCAGCGTGTCGGGGTGGAAGAGCAGCCGCTCCTGGCCCCACCACAGCGCAGCGACGACAGCGGCGTACAGCACCAGCGCGCCGGCGGCGGCGCGCAGCAGCGCGCGCCGCCAGCCCGCCGCGGCCATGGCGCTAGACCCAGCCCATCACGCCG
Source organism: uncultured beta proteobacterium (assembly GCA_947084805.1). Taxonomy (GTDB): domain Bacteria; phylum Pseudomonadota; class Gammaproteobacteria; order Burkholderiales; family Burkholderiaceae_C; genus Rubrivivax. Next base: position 28,836 of record CAMTUD010000154.1, read on the forward strand.
GCTACCGCGCCGGCCGCGATGGGCCACAGCGGGCTCCAGGAGGTGCGCAGCATGAACACGATGGTGCCCGCCACCAGCACGGCCGTGGCCCAGTTCGGGTGCGTGGGCGCCAGCAGGATCCAGCCGGTGGCGCCCAGCAGCCCCAGCGTCAGCGGCGCCATGCCGGTGGTGAAGGCGCGCAGCACGCGCGACTCGCGGTTGCGCTCGCCCCAGCGCGCCACCGTGTAGGCCAGCGTGGTGCTGGGCAGCAGCGTGCCCAGCATGGTGGCCAGCACGCCGGCCAGGCCGCCGATGTTGAAGCCGATGACGGCCACGTACAGCACGTTGGGCCCCGGCGCCGCCTGCGCCAGCGCCACCGAGCCGGTGAACTGCGCGTCGGTGAGCCAGCCGTGTTCACGCACCACGAAGCGCTGCATGTCGGGCGCCGTGGTGATGGCGCCGCCCACCGCCAGCAACGACAGCATCGCGAAGTGCGTGAACAGCAGCAGCCAGTCGGCTGCCGACAGCTGCAGGCTGCCCACCAGGAGTTCGCGCATCACACCAGCCTGCGCCAGGCCAGGGCCATCGCCACGCCGCCCAGCCCCAGCACCACGGCGGCCAGCGGCAGGCGCAGCACCGCCACGGCCAGCAGCGTGAGCACCACGAAACCCGCGCACAGCGGCACGCCGAGCCGGTTCTTGCGCAGGCCGCCGGCCAGCTTCCATGCCGTCGACAGCACCAGCCCGGCCGCCGCCACGCCCATGCCGCGCAGCGCGTCGTCGACGGCCGGTTGCCCCTGCGCCTGGCGCACCAGCATGGCCAGCGCCAGCACCAGCAGCATCGGCGCCGACAGGATGCCGGTGACGGCGGCCAGCGATCCGCGCCAGCCGAAACAGCGGCCGCCGAAGATCAGCGCCATGTTCACGATGTTCGGCCCGGGCAGCACCTGGCTGATGCTCAGCAGCTCGATGAACTGTTCGCGCGTCAGCCAGTGCTGGCGTTCCACCAGTTCGCGCTGTGCCACCGGGATCACGCCGCCGAAGCCCTGCAGGGCCAGGCGGTTGAAGGCGACGAACAGCGCACGGGGCGATGCCGGCGGCACCGCGACGTCGTCTTCGGCGCTCACCGGCGGGCCCCTTGGCCCGCGCGCAGCGCGGCCGTGCCGCTCGTGGCGGGCGTCAACGCAGCACCTTCAGTGCCTCGGGGTTCACCAGGTTGGTGGGTTCGTTGTGGATGAAGTTGACGACGTTGCGGAACGCGGCGCCGAAGTACATCTCGTAGCTGTCCTGTTCGACATAACCGAGGTGGGGTGTGCACACCGCGTTCTCCAGCCGCAGCAGCGGGTGGCCCTGCAGGATGGGCTCGCTCTCGAACACGTCGACCGCAGCCATGCCGGGGCGGCCGCGGTTCAGCGCCGCGACCAGCGCGTTTTCCTCGATGAGCTCCGCGCGCGAGGTGTTGACGATCAGCGCCGTGGGCTTCATGCGGCTCAGCGCGTCGAGCCGCACGATGCCGCGTGTGCTGTCGTTCAGGCGCAGGTGCAGCGTGAGCACGTCGCAGCGCTCGAAGAAGGCTTCGCAGCTCTCGGCGGCGGCGTGGCCGTCGGCGATGGCGCGCGCGCGCGACGCCTCGCTGCCCCACACCTGCACCTGCATGCCGAAGGCGCGGCCGTAGCCTGCCACCAGCTGGCCGATCTTGCCGTAGCCCCAGATGCCCAGCGTCTTGCCGCGCAGCACCATGCCGACGGCGAAGTTCGGCGGCATCGAAGCCGACTTCAACCCGCTCTGCTGCCAGGCACCGTGCTTGAGGTTGCCGATGTACTGCGGCAGCCGCCGCATGCTGGCCATGATCAGCGCCCAGGTCAGCTCGGCCGGCGCCACCGGCGAGCCCACGCCCTCGGCCACCGCGATGCCCAGGCGTGTGCAGGCAGCGACGTCGACATGCGAGCCGACACGCCCGGTCTGCGAGATCAGCTTCAGCCGCGGCAGCTTCTCGAGCAGCGCCTTCGGGAACTGCGTGCGTTCGCGGATCAGCACCAGCACGTCGGCGTCACGCAGCCGCACGCTGAGCTGGCCGATGCCCTTCACCGTGTTGGTGAAGACCTTGGCGTTGAGGGTTTCCAGCAGCTTGGCGCAATCGAGCTTGCGCACGGCGTCCTGGTAGTCGTCGAGGATGATGATGTTCATGGCGGTGGGGTGCAACATTCTGCCCTGTCCGGCGCCCTGCGCCCGCCGGCGCTAGCATCCATGAGCCCCCCTTTCCGGAGATTCCCGATGAGCCTTTCCATGCATGCGGCCAGCGTGCCTGCCTTCGTCCGTCAGCTCGGCGCCATGCTCACCTGGCTCGACAAGGCGCAGGCGCACGCCGAGACGCGCAAGTTCGACCCCAAGAACTACCTCGGCCTGCGCCTGGCGCCGGACATGCTGCCCTTCATGCGGCAGATCCAGATCGCGGCCGACTTCGCCAAGGGCTGCGTGGCCCGCCTGGCGGGGCAGGAGGTGCCGAAGTGGGACGACAACGAGGCCTCGCTCGACGACCTGCGCGCGCGCATCCGCAAGACGATCGACTACGTGCAGTCGGTGCCGGCGGCGCAGATCGACGGCAGCGAGGCGCGGGCCATCGTGCTGCCGATGCGGGTCGGTGACCCGCTGCACTTCACCGGGCAGGATTACCTGACGCAGTTCGCCATGCCGAACTTTTACTTCCACGCCAGCACCGCATACGCACTGCTGCGCCATGCGGGCGTCGAGATCGGCAAGCGCGACTTCCTCGGCTGAAGCCGATGCCTGGGCGGCGGCAGGCACCGCCGCCCGGTGGCGCTCAGCGCGCCGCCGTGCGTGCCGGCCCGGGTGTGGCGCCGCCGGTCTGGGCGCGCCGCACGGGCGCTGTCTTGGCCTTGTTGGCCGCCAGCTTGGGCTTGGCCACCGCCTTGGTGGCCTGGCGCAGCGCCGGGGCCGCCTTCTGGCGCGCCACGGCCTTGGCGCGCGACGGCCCACCCGGCACACCGACGACGATGGTCTGCCCGGCCTTGAAGCTGGCTTGCGGCGTGACGCCGTTCCAGGCCGCCACCTGGCTGCGGCTGACGCGGTAGCGGCGGGCCACCGCGGCCACGCTGTCGCCTCGGCGTCCGGCCTTGAACGACACCGTGCGCAGCGCACGTTCCTCGGGGGCCAGCAGCAGGCGGGCATGGTCGGCGATGTGCTCGGCGACGTCGGCGTCCGACAGCTCGTCGCGCGGCACCAGCAGCGTCGAGCCCGCCTTCACCAGCATGCGCGGCGGGATGTGGTTCACCGCCAGCAGCTCACCTTCGCTCATGCCGATCAGGCGTGCCGCCTCGGCGGGCTTGAGCGTCTTCGGTGCCACCCACGCCGTCCAGCTGGCCAGTGGGCGCGTGTAGACCGCCAGTTCACGCACGAAGCGGTTGGCGTTGTCGTAAGGCAGCAGCACCTGTGGTGTGCCCGCGGCCAGGATTACCGGCTTGTTCATCTGCGGGTTGAGCTGCTGGAATTCGTCCAGGCTCAGGCCGGCGAGCTCGGCCGCCAGGCCGACGTCGATGTCGCGGTCGATGGGCACGCTCATGAAGAAGGGGTGGTTCTCCAGCGGCTGCAACCTCAGCGAAAAGACGCCGGGCTGCAGCACGATGTTCTTCACCGCCTGCAGCTTGGGCACGTACTCACGCGTCTCCTGCGGCATGCGCAGCGCGTCGTAGGTGGTCGGCAGGCCGGCGCGGCGGTTGCGCTCGATGGCGCGCGCCACGTTGCCCTGGCCCCAGTTGTAGGCGGCCAGCGCGAGCTGCCAGTCGTCGAACAGGCCGTGCAGGCGCTGCAGGTAGTCGAGCGCGGCGCGTGTGCTGGCCAGCACGTCGCGGCGGTCGTCGCGGAAGAGGTTCTGGCGCAGTTCGAAGTCCTGCCCGGTGGCGGGCATGAACTGCCACATGCCCGACGCCGCGGCACGCGACATCGCCTGCGGGTTGAAGGCGCTTTCGATGAAGGGCAGCAGCGCCAGCTCGGCCGGCATGCCGCGGCGCTGCACTTCCTCGACGATGTGGAAGAGATAGCGGCCGCCGCGTTCCGTCATGCGCTGCACGTAGGCGGGGTCGCGGGCGTACCACTGCTCCCACTTGCGCACGAGCTCGTTGTCGAGGTCTGCCATCGCGAAGCCGTCGCGCACACGTTGCCAGAGGTCGCCACGCATGGCGCGGTCGCGCGGGTCGAGCGGGGTGCGGGGCAGGACGAACGCCACAGCGTCCGCGGCAGCGGTTTCAGCGGCGCTGGCCGGTGGCGCCGGTTCGGGCAGGGCCACCGGTGTGGTGACCACCGGCAGTGGCGCGTTGGCTTCAGGGGCCGGCACCGTGGCGCAGCCGGCCAGCAGCAGCGCGGCCAGGACGGCGGTGGTCAGGCGGGCGTGCCCGCTTCGAAGCATGGCATTCAGGGTCATCGGAAACGGTTCTTCCATTCGCGCAGCGCGGCAAGCACGTTCACGGCATCGTTGCCGTCGGCACCCTGGGCCCGGGCGGCGGCGACGACAGCCGGCTCGGTGCAACGCAGGAAAGGGTTGATCTGACGTTCGAGGCCGATGCGCGAGGGCAGCGTGGGCAGGCCCTGGCCGCGCAAGGCCTGGCAGTGCGCATCATAGGCCGCACGTTCGGCGTTGCGCGGTTCCACCGCAGCGGCGAAGCGCAGGTTGGCGAGCGTGTATTCGTGAGTGCAGCACACCCGTGTATCGGCAGGCAGCGCCGCCAGGCGCGACAGCGAGGTGTGCATCTGTAACGGCGTGCCCTCGAACAGGCGGCCGCAGCCGGCCGAGAACAGCGTGTCGCCGCAGAACAGCAGCGGCGCCTCGTCAGCACCCTGCTGCGCGTAGGCGATGTGCCCGGCCGTGTGGCCCGGCACGTCGATGACCGCAAAGCGCAGGCCCAGCACGTCGACCGTGTCGCCGTCGTGCAGTGGCACGAAGGGCGTGGGGATGCGTTCACGCGCGGGGCCCCACACCGGCCCGTGCAGCCGCGGCCGCAAGGCGTCGACGCCGCCGACGTGATCGGCGTGGTGGTGCGTCACTAGAATGCCCGCGAGTTGCAGGCCCTGGGTGTCCAGCGCCTGCAGCACGGGTGCCGCGTCACCCGGGTCGACCACCACGGCCTGTGTGCCGTCGTGAAGCATCCAGATGTAGTTGTCGGCGAAGGCGGGCAGCGCTGAAAGATTCATGACGCGAGACGAGTCGATCGAGGAACTGGGGGCCTGGCTGCACACCGCGCCCGGCCGCTACATGCTGGCTTGGGAACAGGCGCGATTGGACCACGCCGTGGCCGACGCCTTCGGCTTTCACGCGCTGCAACTGGGCCTGCCCGAACTCGACGGCCTGCGCGCCAACCGCATGCCGCACCGCTGGGTGGCCAGCGACACGCTGATCGTGCCCGAGTCGCTGGCCCTGCCGCCGCTGGACAGCGAATTGCTGACGACGCAAGTGCCGCACGAGCCCATCGCGCTGCACTGCGAGTTCGATGCGCTGCCCTTCCCGAACGCCAGCGTCGATCTCGTCGTGCTGCCGCACGCGCTGGAACTGGCGCGCGACCCGCACCACACGCTGCGCGAGGTGGAACGGGTGCTGGTGCCCGAGGGCCGGGTTGTCATCGCCGGCTTCAACCCGGCCAGCCTGTGGGGCCTGCGCCAGCGCGCCGGGCGCGTCAAGCACGGGCTGGGCATCGACCGCCACGGCCCGCTCTACCTGCCGCGGGCCGGTGAGTTCATCGGCTACTGGCGGCTGCGCGACTGGCTGCGCCTGCTCGGCTTCGAGCTCGAGGCCGGCCGCTTCGGTTGTTGGCGCCCGCCACTGCGCAGCGAAAACTGGCTCGAGCGTTTTGCGTGGATGGACCGCGTCGGCGACAACTGGTGGCCGGTGCTGGGCAGCGTGTATTTTCTGCAGGCCGTCAAGCGTGTGCGCGGCATGCGCATGGTGGGGTTGGCGCGCAACGAAAAGCGCAAGATCGCGGCCGCGCCGGCGGTGGTGGCCCACCGGCAGCGCCCGACGGTGCATGGCCGCGCCGAAGGTCGGGCCGAGATCCAAGTCGAAATGGAAACCTGATGTCCGATGTGGTGATTTATGCCGACGGCGCCTGCCGCGGCAACCCTGGCCCGGGTGGCTGGGGCGCGTGGCTGCAGAGCGGCGCGCACGAGAAGGAAATCTACGGTGGCGAGAAACTCACCACCAACAACCGCATGGAGCTCACTGCGGTGATCCAGGCGCTGGCGTCGCTGCAGAAGCGGTGCACGGTCACCGTCTACACCGACAGCAGCTACGTCAAGGACGGCATCACCAGCTGGATCCACGGCTGGAAGGAGCGCGGCTGGAAGACGGCTGACAAGAAGCCGGTGAAGAACGTCGAGCTCTGGCAGCGCCTGGACGCGCTCAACGCCGCACACAGCGTGCAGTGGCGCTGGGTCAAGGGCCACTCCGGCGACCCCGGCAACGAGCGCGCCGACCGGCTGGCCAACCTGGGCGTCGACAGCGTGCTGGCCTGAAGGGCTTGCTGCGGGTCACACCGGCCAGGCCGGCCGGCAGCAGGGAACGCGACTCAAAGTTAAAGTCGCGGGTTACGCCTTGTAGCCAGAACCCGAAAGCAGCCCTTGAAGAAATTGCACACCGCCGTGGCCGTGATCGGCCTTGCGGCTGCCGGCATCGCCGCCTGGTGGTGGCAGAACACACCGAAGCCTGCACAAGGTGTGGCCAGCGTGGCGGCGCCCGGGCCGGCTGCGGCGCCACGCGCTGGTGGTGGGGGTGGCGGTGGCGGTGCAGGCGGGCCGGCCCCGGTGGAGGTGGCGCAGGCCCAGGTGATCACCCTGACCGACGACGTGCAGGCCGTCGGTTCCCTGAAGTCGAACCAGGGCGTGATGCTGCGCCCCGAAGTGAGTGGAAGAGTTTCGAAGCTGGGCTTTGCCGATGGCCAGCGCGTGCGCCGCGGCCAGCTGCTGGTGCAGCTCGACGACACCTTGCAGGTGGCCCAGCTCAAGCAGTCCGAAGCCCAGGCCAGCATCGCCCGCACCAATCTGCAACGCAGCCGCGAACTGCTCGGCCAGGGCTTCGTCAGCCAGAGCGCGGTTGACCAGAACGCCGCCAGCCTGGAGGTGGCAGAAGCCCAGGTGGCGCTGTCGCGGGCGCAACTGGCGCGGCTGAAGGTGCTGGCCCCGTTCGACGGCACGGCCGGCCTGCGCCTGGTCGATGTCGGCGACTACATCAAGGACGGTGCCGACATCGTCAACATCGAGGACCTGTCTTCGCTGAAGGTGCAGTTCTCGGTGCCCGAACGCACCATCGACCGCCTGCGCGCCGGCCAGTCGGTGGAAGTGGCCGTCGACGCGCTGCCGGGACGCAGCTTCAAGGGCCGTGTGCAGGCCGTCGACTCGCAAGTCGACGCCAACGGCCGCGCGCTGCAGGTGGTGGCGCAGGTCGAGAACCCCGGCGCGCTGCTCAAGCCGGGCATGTTCGCGCGGCCGCGGGTGGTGTTCGCGGTGCGAGAAGGCGCCATCGTCGTGCCCGAAGAGGCGCTGGTGCCGCTGGGCGGCAAGCAGGTCGTGTTCAAGGTCGTCGAAGGCGCCGACGGCAAGAAGGCGGCGCAACGTGTGGATGCGCGCATCGGCCTGCGGCTGCCGGGCAAGGTCGAGATCCTCGCCGGCCTGACGGCCGGCGACAGCGTCGTCACCGCCGGCCACGAGCGCCTGCTGCGCGGCAACAACCTGCCCGTGCGCGTGATCGACCTGACCAAGGCC
>CAMTUD010000155.1:0-24314 GCA_947084805.1 uncultured beta proteobacterium
GCACCCGGATCGGTCATGCTCTTGCCTGCGGGCATCGATGCCTTGCGTTGATGGTTGACTGTCATACCTACCTCGTTGCTCACTGAACTCTCGGGGGTAGGTGCAGCAGGTCATATTGGCACGGGGGGCCCTCTGGCGTCGCCGGCGTGCGATAGTAGTTGGCGCGCTTTGCGCCTGCCCCGAGGTCGACGAGCTCCGTTGGCCTGAAGGCGAGGCCGCGGGTTCAATGGATGCGCTCAAGAGACAGATGGACCGCTGGACGAACCGCGGATCACTTGCCATGCATTGGTGGCGCAAGTTTGCGGCCGCGCCAAGCGCCGACGAAGCCTTTGCAGCCTGGCGCGTCTTCCTTAGCCTCGCCGACAGGAGGGCGCATGTATGGATGAACGGGATCTTCCAGGCGGCCTCCACAGGGGACAAAGAGCTGCACCGGCTGCGTGGACTGCATTGGGAGCTCAATCGCGATGCTCTAGATCGAGCGTGCAAGAAGCGCGAGACCAACAGTCCATCACTATCTGACCATCTATTTGCTCAGGACGCTCCAGGCAAATGGCTGGCACTCGATGGGTGGAAAAGCTGACGATGTCGTTCGGGTGGCCGTGTGGCGGCGGTAGTGATTGGGTGGACGCGGTATGGAAATGCCTGCCGGGCCCGACTGGGTCGCCTCATGACAACCTAGTCCACTGCCGAACCTGGCCGCCTCCCACTCGGCTGGCTTGCCGTTGGCTGCGTTGGCCGTCATCCCTCAATGCCGATGTAAGGCGGGTCCCCGCTACCATGTCTCACAACAAAGATCGCCCCGGGAGCCCGGCTCGATCCCCGGTGGTAACGATGACGGTTGCGAGGGAGAGAGAGCATGTACCTGAAGCGCATCCGCGCGCGGAGTTTCCGTGCCTTCGGTGACGGCACCGCCGCGCCAGAACTGGATCTGGAACTGCACCCAGGCCTGAACATCCTGGTCGGCGAAAACGATGCCGGCAAGTCAGGCATCGTCGACGCCATCAGGCAGGTGCTACTGACGACCAGCTACGAGAGCATCCGGCTCTTCGAGCAGGACTTTCACATCCAGGGATCGCAGCGTTCGGAAACGCTGTCGATCGAGGCCACACTGTGCGAGCTGTCCAAGGATCAGCAGGCCACCGTGCTGGAATGGCTGACGCTCGAAACCGACGGCACCTGCTCGCTGGTGGTCCACCTGCAAGCGAAGTTCTGCCCCGCCCAGGCGACCAAGCGCGCGCGCGTGGACATGCAGATCCGAGCCGGCAAGGACGGCGCCGGCCCCGAGATCGGCTACGCCGTGCGGGAGTTGATTCGCACAACATATCTGAGGCCGCTGCGGGACGCCGAAGCAGAACTTCGGCCGGGTCGCCAGTCGCGCCTGTCGCAGATCCTCGCCGCCCACAACGACATCGCCGGCCAGGAAATCAACGACTTCGACAAGGATGTCCCGGACACCAAGCCCAAGAATCTCGTTGGGCTGATGGCCTTCGCACAGCACCACCTCGGCGAGCACAAGGTCATTCGGGGCGTTCAGGCCGACATCAACGACAACTACCTCAGCGAGTTCGCCTTCAACGGCGACCCCTTGGAGTCACGCATCCGCCTCGCGCCGGACCTGTCGCTGACACCCATCCTTGAACGGTTCGAGCTCGGACTGCTGCCTAGCGGCGCAGTGAATCCGGACGAACGCTGCGCCCGCGGTCTGGGCTACAACAACGCGCTGTTCATGGCCACCGAGTTGGTGCTGCTGCGCGACGGCGAAGATCTTGCCCTGCTGCTGGTCGAGGAGCCCGAAGCCCACCTACACCCGCAGCTGCAGGACCGCGTGATGGATCTGCTGCGGCAGCACTCCAAGCCGCCGACCGAAGGCGAGCGGCGGGTCCAGATCCTCATGACCACGCACAGCCCCTCGTTGGTGTCTAGCGCCGACATCGAAACGATGACACTGGTGCACAAGGCGCAAACCTACCCGCTGCGGGCCGGCCAGACCCGCCTCAAGAAGACCGACTACTCGTTCCTGCAGCGCTTCATCGACGCCACCAAGGCCAACCTGTTCTTCGCGCGCGGCATCCTGATGGTGGAAGGCCCCGCGGAAGCCATCCTGCTGCCCACGTTGGCCGAGGCCTGTGGCCGCTCGTTCTCCAAGCACGGCGTCTCCATCGTCAACGTCGGACACACTGGCCTCTACCATTACGCCCGCATCCTGCAGCGTGAAGGCGCGGGTCCGCAGTACCCGGTCCCGGCCGTCTGCCTGACCGACCGCGACATCGTTCCGGATGTGGCCACCTACGTGGCCAAGCCCGCCAAGGGCCGCAGGTTCGAGTCCGACTACGACGCGACCGCCAAGCAGGCGGTGGTCGACCGCAAGGTGGCCCGCGCCGAAGGCGGCAACACCATCGTGTGCGTGTCGGACCAGTGGACCCTCGAATACGACCTCGCCCTGCACGGTTGCGCCAAGCTGATGCATGTCGCCGTCTCTCTGGGCGTCATCGCCGCAGAGAAGGAGGAGCGGCTCAGCGAGGCCGACGAGAAGACCGCCATTGATGCAGCGCTGGACACCTGGAAAGCTCTCGCCGCCGCCGGCCATATGCCGGACAAGCTGGCCTCAATCATCTACCGCCCGCTGTACGCGAAAGAGGCGTCCAAGGCCATCACCGCCCAATATGCCGCGCACCTGCTGTCGACAGGGGCGTACGGCCAAGGCGACGAGCTCTTCAATGCCCTGCCACCCTACCTACGGCGCGCGCTGAACCACCTGACCAGTGCGCCCTTGACGAAACCCGCCGCAGGGGCCGGGGGCGTGCCTTCCGGGACGGCCGTACCCCCGGCGGGCCCTGCATTCCTGGGACCGGTGCCACCATCGGCGGGCGCGGCCAAGTCATGAGCTCGGTCGAACTGGAGGCGGCGGACCTCGCGCTGCTTCCGCAGCTGACCCCGGACCTCGATTTCTCGGACGCCGAACGGCGGGGGGCACTGCTCGAGAACGGCTCGCGGGATTTCAATGCGGTGCCGGGCAGTGGCAAGACTTCGCTGCTGGCCGCCAAGCTGCTGCTGCTGGCCCGCAAGTGGCCTCACGCCAATAAGGGCATCTGCATCCTGAGCCACACCAACGTCGCGCGCGACGAGATCGTGCGGCGACTGAATGGCACGGCCGAAGGTGTACGGCTGCTCGCGTACCCGCACTTCATTGGCACCATCCACGCCTTCGTCAACCAGTTCCTCGCGACGCCAACACTGCGTGCGTTGAACCTGCCGGTCGACGTTATCGACGATGAGGTCTTTGCGGCGCGAGCCTTGGCCCGGCTGCAGAGCGGCCGGTACTTCCGGTTGCGCGGCTGGTTGCGCCACCAACCCAAGGGAGACTCCATCGTCAGCGAGCTCTTCTACAAGGGCGCCCACCGCGCGCTGATGTCGGGCGCCGGCAAACTGCCCAGCCCGGCCAGCGACTCCGGGCAGCAGCTGACCGCGATCAAGGACCGCATGACCAAGGCGGGTGTCTTCCGACATCGGGATATGTTCGCGTACGCCCTTGCAGGCCTGCAGACGCACCCCGTCCTGCTTGACGTCGTCCATCGGCGCTTTCCGATGGTGTTTGTCGACGAGATGCAGGACACGTCCTGGGAGCAAGAGGACGTCTTGAACCGCCTTTTCGATGGCAAGGCGGTGATGCAGCGGTTCGGCGACGTCGACCAGAAGATCATCCTTGACGACGACGATGACGATCAGCTCACCTTCCCACGCCACGGCCACGGCACCGTCAGCACCAGCAAGCGCTTCGGTCCGCGTATCGCCGCCGCGGCCGCCAGTGTCCGGATTAGCAAGCTGCCCGTGACAGGTGAAGCAACCGACGACATACGTCCGGTGCTGCTGCTCTACAAGACCGAAGACGTGGATCGGGTGGTACGCCACTTCGGCATGCTGGTAATTGACCGGTTTGAGGCCGGGGTGCTGCATGCCCAGACGGTGCGCGCCATGTGCGCACGCAAGTCGGTCGATGGCGGGGACGACGCGGGGCGCCATCTCATGGACTACTGGCCGTCGTATGCGCTGCACATAAAGAACGCGGCGGCCGTCGCCGACGGTGGATTCTGGGCGCTGACCGACCAGGCCATCCTGCAATGTCCAGCCGTGACGTTGGCGGATCGCGCCGCGGGCGTCCGCAGGGCCCTGCTGCACGTCATGCGCGCCGCAAGGGCGCCGGTTGCGGCCACCCTGCGTGATGCCAGGGGCCTGCCGCGGGCGGTCGCCGATCTCTTGGGCAGTGCGGTGGACCTGCGGGCACTGATACGCGATTTGGTCTTAGACGCTGCGCTGACCGGCACGACGCAAGCACGTCAGGCGCTGCCCGGCATCCTCTACCAGCGGTTGGGTCCGCTACTGCCTGTCGGCATGACAGTGGAAACCTTCACGTCCCTGGACGTGTTCGCTCAAGCAGCGACGCCTATGCCGGCGCAGGAACCGCCCACGCGCTGCGCAGTGTTCCACCAGGGGCGGGAACTTGAACTTGCACTGGGGACTGTCGCCAGCATGAAGGGTGAGACCCATCTCGCGTCTCTAGTGCTCGAGTCCTATGGCGGGCAGAGCCAGCGGTATGACCTGAAGCAGGCTCTCCCCGCCATCGCGGGCGTCGGCAAGCTGGGCAAGCTCGGCGTCACGCACAAGGCCCAGATGCGCAACCTGTACGTCGCGATGTCGAGGCCGACCCAGTTTCTATGCCTGGCGGCGAACGCCGCACGCGTAGACGACGAGACCCGCGCTGGCCTGGTGGCTAAGGGTTGGGAGGTCGAACTGCTGAGTTGAGTTCGTGCTGATCGCGTCGCGTCATAGGGCGAACGCTGCGCCCGGCTCAAAAGCACCTGCGGCGGCGAAGTTAGGGCCCAGAAGGGGCACCCAAACGCCCGCAAGGTGAACCGCACATCTATGTGCGGACGTTCAGGTTGCGAGATCAGCCCCAGGCCAACGACTGCTATGCGGCGTATGCCGAACGTTCAGGCCGTGGAGACGACCGAACGTTCCCGCTGCAGACCTGCCGGCGGGCCGAGAAGCCGACGCAGTCGATGACAACCGAGAAGTCGCCGATTTCGCGAATCTGCGAGCATCTTCAATGCGACGAAACTCAAGGGAGTCCGCGCCGACGTTCGCCTGGTCTCAGGGCCGGCGCCACACACTCGCCAGCCAGGGCTGTTGCTCCCGCGGCAGGCCTGCCGGACGGTAGTAGTGGTCCAACTCGTCGAAGCCGGCGGCCGTCACCAGGGCGCGCCAAGTCGGCCAGTCGTGGAATGCGCCGTAGCGCTCGCCGTTCCAGCCTTCCTGGCCATCACCACGCGGGTTGGAACTGAACAGCACGCCGCCCGGCCGCAGGCAGGTATGCAGTTGCCGCAGCACCTGCGGCAGCACCTGGCTGGGCACATGGAAGAGCACGGCATTGGCAAACACACCGTCGTAGCGCTGAGACCCCAGGTCGAGTCGCAGGAAGCTCTGTTCCAGCACCTCGCAGCCGCTGTGGGCGCGCGCCAGCGCAGCCGCGCTGGGCGCACCTTCCAGGCCGACTGCGCGATGGCCCAGCGCCTTGAAGGTCTGCAGGTCGCGCCCGGGCCCGCATCCGAAGTCCAGCAGGTCGAATGGCGGCGGGCCGGGCATGTGCTGCAGCAGCGCTGCGATGTTCTGGCTGACGTCGTGGTCGCGCGTGTCTTCCCAATAGCTCTGGGCGTGCTGCTCGTAGTGCGCCAGGGTGCGTGCGGCGATGTCTTGCAGGTCGTCGGGGCTCAGTGGCATGCCGCATCATTTCATGCGGCGATGTCGTCCTCCACCTTTCGGCGCCAACCCGGATGCCTGTCCACCCCTGCCAGCACGACAGACCCTGAATGGACTTCCTGACCTTCGATGTCGCTGAAGTGGGTGACGGCGCTTCATCGCTGGAAGCGATGGCGTCCACGGCGGCTGGGCAACATGCGGCCGTGATGGCGGAAGTGCAGCAGGTGCTGGACTGGGCATGGCGTCGGTTCCCGGACTCCCACGGGCCGATCGACGACGGCATGGAGTGGGATCACGAACTCCAGGTGACCGTCGAGGAGGGCGGATGGCACACCGTCACGCTGACACTGACGGGCACCGGGCGTTTCGTCGAAGAGCTGGTCGCGACCTTCGGGAACGCCGGCGACTGATCAGCGTGTCTGTGCTTCGCGCGCCTGCGAGGCTTCAGCCCATCGCCACCATGGCGGCAGCAGTTCGATGACCTCGGCTCGCCGGTACCGATCGTCCAGCAGCCAGAGCCAGCCACGGTCCTGCGGCGTTCTCAGCACGCGACCTGCCGCCTGCACCACGCGCTGCATCGCCGGCACCAGATCGGCGTACCCATGACCGACCCCGAAGAGCTTGTCCAGGCGCGCCTGGATGTGGTCCTGCGTCACCGAGACCGGTGGCAGGCCCAGAGTCGCGATGAACGCACCAATCAGCAGCGAACCCGGCAGGTCCACACCTTCGGCGAACACACCCCCCAGTACCGCGAACCCGATTCCCTGACCATCCGGCCTGAACCGCGCCAGGAAGTCCGCCCGCACGCCTGCACTCATTCGCCGCTCCTGCCTCCACTGCGGGACGTCAGGGCGCAGAGTGGCCAGCAATGCGGCCGCCTTCTCCAGATAGTCGAAGCTGCTGAAGAACGCGAGGTAGTTGCCCGGGTGCTCATCGAACTGCCTTGTGATCACGGCCACCAGATGCTGGAGCGAGCGTTCACGGTGCGCGAATCGTGTCGAGATGCCCTCGGCCACGCGCACGGTCAGGTGCTCGGCGGGGAATGCTGGCGGCACGTCTATCCAGGCCGTGTTCTCCGGCAGGCCCAGCAACCGGATCGCGTAATCCGGGGGCGACAACGTGGCCGAGAACAGCGTGACGCTGTGCAGGGCCCGGCAGCGCTGGCGCAGGAAGCAGGCCGGTGCCACGTTGCGCACGCAGAGTGCGGCGTCGCTCCCTACCTGTGCCGCCTCGCCCTCGACTTCGATGCCACTGCGGGTACCCAGGAAGGTCTGCACATCGAACAGCGAGTGGTCGCTCAAGGCCTCCACGAGCTTCAGGAACCGCTGCAGTTCGAAGTGGAAGTTCAACAGCGGCCCGACGTTCAGCGGGTGCTGGTTGAAGTGCTCCGACAGTGCGCCGGCTGCCGTCTGCAGCGCCTGCACGTAGCTGTCGGGTGCGGCATCCAGCACCTCGTAGGGCGCGGCGGTGTCGGCAACCAACTCCTCGGTCGCCTGAACCAGGGCATCCAGGACGCCCCGAAGGCCGGCCGGCGCCGTCTGCGCCGCAGCGCGGACCTGGCCGATGCGCGTCTCGGCGCTGTACATCCGGCGCGCGCGCTCGACCAGGTTGTGTGCCTCGTCCACGAGCACGGCCAGCTTCCAGTCCAGCGCCTGCATCAAGCCCCAGAGCAGGCCGTTGCTGTCGAACAGGTGGTTCACGTCACCCACCAGCACATCGGCCCAGCGCACCAGTTCCTGGCCCAGGTAGTAGGGGCAGATGCCGTGTCGCAGCGCAACCTGGCGCTGGGTTGCTGCATCCAGCCAGCCCAGGTCGACGGCCTCCTGGCGGGCGGCGGGCAGCTGGTCGTAGAACCCGCTGGCGAGCGGACAGGCGTCACCATGACAAGCCTTGTCCGGGTGCTCGCAAGCCTCTTCCTTGGGCACCATCGTCAGCACGCGCAGGGACTGACCCGCGGTGCCCGAGCGCAAGTCGCTCAGTGCGTCCATGGCCGTGATTCGACCTGTACCCTTGCAGGTCAGGTATGCCACCTTGTCGATGCCGTGCAGCGGCATCGCTCGAAGCAACGGGAACAGCGTGCCCACGGTCTTGCCGATGCCCGTCGGCGCCTGGGCCAGCAGGCAGCGCCCGTTGGCGGCCGTTCTGTAGACCGCTTCGGCCAGATCACGCTGTCCGGCACGAAAGTCCTCCTCCGGAAACGCCAGTTTCATCAGCGCCAGGTCTCGAGCCTCTCGATGCCCCGCTTCCTGCCGTGCCCAGGCCAGGAAAGCATCACAGCGCTGCGCCAGCACGTCCTCCAACTCTTCGGCACCAAACACCTGCCGCAGTTCGACCTCGGACTGGCTCGCGACGTCGAAGTACACCAGTGCCAGGGCTACCTCGGACAACTCGCGCGCGCGGCAGAACAGCGCACCGTAGGTCTGCAACTGTGCCCAGTGCAACTGCCTGCGGTTCTCCTGTATCTCGTCCGGGTGCCCGCGGATGGTCTTGATCTCTTCCAGGCACTTGCGCCTGGGGTCGTAGCCGTCGGCGCGGCCCCGCACGCGCAGAGGGCCGCAAGTGGTCTCCAGGGCGATCTCGGTCTCGTAGTCCTGACCGCGGCGTTGGGCCACTGTGCTCTGGCCCATGAGCCCCTCGAGCGCCGTAGCTGAGGGCGTGAAGCGCCGATCCAGGTCACCTCGTTTGGCGGTGAACTCGCAGAACTCACGGACCGAGACCGTGTAGGCCCAGGCAGGCGCCGCGGACAGGCCGTGCGCCGGCGCACCCGCTGCAGATAAGGGCTCAGTTGAGCGGACGAGGGATGCCTCGGCAGGCGGCACTTCCAGGGACATGGCCGCCATTGTCGGGACGCACCCCATGCAGATCCTGGCGGCTTTCACTGCAGCTCACTATACTGTTGTTATGTCCAGTAATGATGCAGGCGCGCCGAACCCTGTCCGGGTCGGCAGAGACGCGGGTGCAAACCCCGGCTCCACGCGCGCCAGCGTGGCCATCGGCTTCGGCTCGCCGTCGGGTGACACCGGCGTCACGCGGCTGGACCTCAACGACATCCTCGTCCGGCACCCTCAGGCCACCTTCCTGATGCGCGTCACCGGTGACGCCATGCGCGAACTCGGCATCGACTCTGGCGACCTCGTGCTCATCGACAGGGCCATTGCGCCGTCGCACGGCCATGTGGTGATCGCCGTCGTCGACGAGGAATTCGTGTGCCGGCAACTCTGCAAGCAGGGCGACGATATCCGTCTGCAGGCCACGCGCGCTGGAAGTGCGGACATCCTGGCGCGTGAAGGCGAAGGGTTTCAGATCTGGGGCGTCGTAACCCAGGTCATCAAGTCCATGCCGGTCTGAGCAGGCTCCTGCGGGAGAAGGCCATGTTTGCGCTGGTGGACGTCAACAACATGTACGTCAGCTGCGAGCGCGTCTTCAGGCCCGCGCTGCTCGGACGGCCCGTGGTGGTGCTGTCCAACAACGACGGCGCCTGCATCGCGCGCAGCAACGAGGCCAAGGACCTGGGCGTGAAGATGGCCCAACCCTGGTTCGAGGTGCGCCACCTCGAGCGCGAGGCCGGGCTGATTGCGCTGTCCGCGAACTTCGAGCTCTACGGCGACATGTCCAGCCGCATGATGACGTTGGTGGCGCAGTACGCGCCGCGGCAGGAGGTCTACAGCATCGACGAGTCCTTCCTGGACTTCGACGGCGTTTCCGGTGACCTTGTCGAGATCGGCCGCGAGATGCGGGCGAGGGTGCTGCAGTGGACCGGCCTGCCCACCAGCGTCGGCTTCGGCCCGACCAAGACCCTGGCCAAGCTGGCCAATCACGTCGCCAAGATGGCCGAGCGCAAGCCGGGCTCCTACGACGCGCGCTTTGCGCAGGTCTGTCATCTCGGCGATGTCGACAGGGAGGCCTTGCACGAGGTCTTCAGGGCAACCGAGGTCGGCAACGTCTGGGGTGTCGGGCGGCGCATGACGGCCCGGCTCAACGAGGGTGGCATCCGCACCGTGCTCGACCTGGTCAACGCCGACGTGGCGACACTGCGCAAGCAGTTCAGCGTGGTGTTCGAGAAGACGGTGCTGGAGCTGCGCGGCACACCGTGCATGGATGTCGATCACGAGCCTGCGGCGCAGCAGCAGATGATGTGTTCGCGGTCCTTCGGGTCGCCGGTGACGGAACTGCCGGGCCTGGTCGAAGTGGTGAGCCAGTTCGCCTCGCGCGTGGCGGAGAAGGCCAGGCAGCAAGAGGCCGCGGCCGGCGCGGTGCACGTGTTCTTCACCACCAGCCCATTCCGAAAGCACGACCGGCAGCACAGCCCGAGCGTCACGGTGCCGCTGGTGCGAGCCAGTGCGGACACGCGCGTGATCGTCGGCACGGCTGTGCGAGCGGTCCAGGAGATGTACCAGCCCGGCTTCAACTACGCCAAGGCGGGCGTCATGTTGGTGGACTTGCGGCCACAGGGGCAACAGCAGGGCGAACTGGACCTGTTCGGGGCCGGCGATGAAACCTCGGGCGCCGCGAGCGCGGATCCATCACGCCTGATGGACGCCGTCGACACCCTCAATCGGCGCTTCGGGCGAGGCGCGGTCTCTGTGGCCAGCGCGCAGCACCAGGGCAGGAACGGCCAGCACGCCGGCAAGCAAGAGAAGCGCTCGCCACGCTACACGACGAGGCTCGAAGAGATCGTCACGGTGCGGGCTTGAACGCAGGAAGTCCTGCCCGATGCGCGGTCCCCTGGTGGTCTGACAGTGCGCCGAACCCCACAGTGAATAGAGTTGGCCATGTCCCGTCCGCGTGAGTTCCTCGACCTCGTCGACAAGTGCATCCATCTGGCCAACGAACTGGCTGAAGGTGGTCAGGCGGGAGAGGTGAGCGCCGCGATCCTGTTTGCCGCAGGTCGCTACAACGCCTTCAACTTCGTGTCCACGGGTGGCACGGACGAGGCCAGAGCACAGGCCGAAGAGTTCTACGCGTCCGAGTACCGCACGACACTCGTATCCAACCTGGATGGCGTCGTCGGGCCTGTCGTCAGACCTCAGGGCTAGCCCCGGCGGGCACGATGTCTGCTCTGAGCTTGAAGCTGCCGCCCTGTCCGGCCGCCCCAAGGAGCAAGCCATGCTTCGACAGTTGTTCCTTGCACGCCTTTGGCACTCTGCCTGGGCCACTGTCACCACGGTGGTGCTGGCTCTGGCCTCTGGCGCCTATCTGGTGCTGACGCTCTAAGCCCCGCGGCGCCGGGTCGCTATCCGCGCTGTGGCCGGGAGAAGGCGCAAGACCGGGCGAATGAGGCATCAGTCGCGGCGGGATTCAGGGACAGAGTAACTGCGCCGAAGGGCAGCCACTCGGCGCGGCCTCGAACTCGCAGTCCTGGCCAAGTGCGGCCGGCTGCAGGCCGCCAGTGGGCACCTTCAGGACGCGGACCATCGGCCTGCCGAGTCGGCGTGAGACCGCTCCTGCAAACGGCATGACAGTCAGATGCTGGGAAGCTCATCTGCTGTACCAAGTCCACTGCACTTCGTTCCACAGCAGTTGCAGGTCTATCCACAGGATCTGGACGGTCAGAACGCACACGCGGGCAATCGATCTTGCAGCGGGGAACAGTCTTGGCATGGCGGTCTATGAGTCGACGGATCATTCAGTCTGTCGATCCCTGCGACAGCATGTGCCGCGGGCACGGCGATGCTGGGCGCGACCGGTGCTGTCGCTGGCTCGCCTATCGTGGCGTTCTCGTCGCTGCCACCTGAACTGAATGCCCGAATCCTCTGTACTGCCTTCGAAGTTTCGCATCGTCTCTGGCGGCCAGTCCGGCGCGGACAACGCTGCCCTCGACTGGGCCATTTCTCACGGCGTCGATCACGGCGGCTGGTGCCCCAAGGGCCGTCGCTCTGAGGACGGTCCCATCGCAGCCCACTACCTGCTGAGCGAAACGCCCCTGTCCAACTACCTGCAGCGCACGGAGTGGAACGTCCGCGACAGCGATGCGACGGTGATGTTCACCCTGACCGACGTCCTCGACGGTGGCTCGAAGCGCACCGCTCAGTTCGCCGACAAGCTGCACCGCCCCTGGCTGCACTTCCGGCCTGGCGTCCATCCGAAGTTCCTGACCCAGTTCCTGGCCCGGCACAAGGTGACGACCCTGAACGTCGCGGGCAAGCGGGAGTCGTCCGCGCCGGGCATCTACCGTTTCGTGCTCGATACATTGGAGTGCGCTCTGGTCGTTGGGCCTTCGGCCACCGATGGCGGATGATTCGACCGTTGAGGATCCGCCATGCCTGCCCAGCCCAAGCACGACACCCTGTCCCGCCTGCTCGAACTGCTCAAGGCATTGCCCCACCACCGCTGGGCGACGCCCAGTGAGCTGCGCGAACAGTTGGCCGACCGTGGCTTCGAGGTCGACCTGCGCTCGGTGCAGCGTGACCTGAAGGAGTTGCAGAAGAGCTTCCCGCTTGACCACAACGACAAGGGCAAGCCGCACGGGTGGCGATGGTCGGCTGAAGCCGCCGGCGGCATCGCCAGCATGAGCACGCCCGAGGCCTTGATGCTGGTCCTGGTGCAACAGCACCTTCAGGCGGCCTTGCCTGCGACGATGCTCGAAGGCTTCGAGAACCTGTTCGCGCGTGCTCGGCAGCGTCTGGATCGACTGGGGCCGCGTGCTGGCGCTTCGCGGTGGCCAGAGAAGGTGAGGGCCGTTCCGCCCGGCCTGCCCATGACGCCGCCGGCCGTGGATGAGCGGGTTCAGAAGGCAGTGGCCGATGCCTTGTTGGCAGACCGGCAGATCGATGCGCTCTACAGCCCGGGGGCCAAGGGAGCACCTCGCGCCTATCGGCTGCATCCGCTCGGGCTGATCCTGCGCGGGGGCACCACCTACCTCGCAGCAACGCGAGGAGACGGCGCTCATGCCAGTCTCTATGCCTTGCATCGGTTCCGGACGGTTGAGGTGCGGCCCGAAGCGGTGAGCTTTCCGCCGGGTCTGGATCTCGACGCCGCCCTGAAACGCGGCCGCGGTCAGTTCGGCATCGCCGCAGAGGGCTCGGCAGAGCTCAGGGTCGTGCTCATCTGCGACAACACCCTGGCCGATCTGCTGGAGGAGTCCCCGCTTGGGCCCGACCAGCAGTCGAAGCGCATCGACGACGCCCGAACCGAGCTCCGCGCCACCGTCGCCGACTCTTGGGAGCTGCGCTGGTGGCTGCTCGGCCGTGGCCCTTCGGTCCAGGTCATCGGGCCCGCTGCACTGCGGCGTGAGATCGCCGATTCGCACCGCAGGGCGGCTGCCAGCTACGACAAGAGCTGACGCGCGCGTTCGCGACGCATGCCGTCGCGGTGCTTTCGAGAATGACTCTCCCATCACCCCGGAGAGTGCCCGTGTCCACGCAAGCCGAACTCGAGTCGAAGCTGGTCGACCCCGCCTACCTGTGGGTGCTGCGCCTGTGGATGCTCAGGGTCCTGCTGAGGTGCAACGGTATCGCGAACTTCCTCGGCGAACGCCGCTTCGACGACCGGCTCGTGGCCAAGCTGCTGGGCTTCACCGACGAGCAGATCGCCAGCTACAGCGAGCCCTGGGCACTCACCATGCTGCAGACAAAGTTGGACCTTCTGGAGCAGGCGCCGCCCGCCATTCCGAGTGACACCACCCTGGCCCGCAATCTGATCAGGCTGGCCGACCGCCTGGCGCTGAACGATGTCGAACGCGACATCCTGCACTTCGCCGCCCTGCAGCGTGTCCAGGGTGAGTTCAGCGAGGCGCTGGACATGGCCGGCGAGCTCACCCGTGCGACGGCTTGCCGGCTGTTCGCCGCGTGCCTCGGCCACCCCATAAACGCGGTGCAGGCAGCGCTGGACGAGCGAGGCAAGTTGTCTCGTTCGGCGTTGCTGTCCATCGACAGCACGCGCATGTACCGCTTCGGCAGCAAGGTCGATCTGCTGTCCGGCCTGGCCGAAGACCTGCTGCTCCAGCACGATGACCTGCTGTCGCTCTTCGGCTCGTCGGTGACGCCCGCCCGCCGGCCGCGGCTCACGCTGGACCACTTTCCCCATCTGGCCGAGGACATCGCCATCCTCAAGGGCTATCTGGATGCGGCGGGGCGTTTGCAGCAGCAGGGTGTCAACGTGCTGGTGCACGGCCGGCCGGGCACCGGCAAGACCGAGTTCGTGCGCGCCTTGGTCAGCGCCTTGGGGTCCAGCCTCCTGGAGATTCCCACCGAAGAGCCCAGTGGCAAGCCACGCGCGGGCCGAGCCCGCTTCGAGTCCTACCGCTTCGCGCAAAGCCTTCTGGCGGGTGCAGACCGCACCGCACTGTTGTTCGATGAAGTGGAAGACGTCTTCTGCGACGGCCCGAGGGCATGCGACGACGACGGCAACGCCAGTGGCGTCAAGGGCTGGGTCAACCAGCTGCTGGAGCACAACCCCGTGCCGACCTTCTGGGTGACGAACCACCTCCGGGCCATCGACCCCGCATACCGGCGGCGTTTCGACTACGTGCTGCACCTGGACATGCCCCCGGCCAGCGTCAGGCGCCGCGTCATCGCCGGGCACACCGAGGCGCTGGATTTGCCCGAGGACTGGATCGACGGAGCCTCCCGTCATCCGGAGATGGCGCCGGCCGTGGTGGAGCGGGCAGCCAAGGTCGGCGCGCTGGTCTGCGATGTGCTGCCCGGTGCACAAGCGGCGCAGGTGCTGACGCGGGTGATGAACAACACGCTGTACGCGCTGGGCGTGGCGCGGCTCCCTACGCTCGACACCACACCCGGCGTTCATTACCGGCTGGACCTGCTGAACGCGGATTGCGATCTGCACCGTCTGCAGGAGGGGCTGGCGCGCCTGGGCGAAGGGCGGCTGTGCCTCTACGGTCCGCCGGGCACGGGCAAGACCGCCTTCGGCCGGCACCTGGCCCAGGCGCTCGATCGGCCGCTGCTGGTGAAGCGGGCCTCGGACATCCTGTCACCCTACGTCGGCCTGGCCGAGCGCCACATTGCGCAGATGTTCAGCGAAGCCCGGTCCGAAGGTGCGGTGTTGCTGCTCGACGAAGCCGACAGCCTGCTGCGCGACCGGCAGGGCGCTCAGCGGTCCTGGGAGGTCACGCAGGTCAACGAGATGCTCACGCAAATGGAGGACTTCCGAGGCATCTTCATTGCGTCCACCAACCTGATGGACAGTCTGGACGCGGCGGCGATGCGCCGCTTCGATGTGCGGGTTCGCCTGGACTACCTGGGTGCCGTGCAGGCCGGGGAGATGTTCGAGGGGCTGGTGCAGGCTCTGAGGCTGGCCTGGACGGGCCAGGCGCGAAGGGATCTCGACCGACTGCTCAATCTGACGCCAGGTGACTTCGCCTCGGTCGAGCGGCACTGCCGGCTCGAACCGGTAGCCGATGCTGCGGAGCTGCTGGCGCGCCTGCGCCGGGTCAGTGAATCCAAACGCGAACCCGTGCGAAAGGCGATCGGCTTCACGGTGTGATGTCACCCCGACGCGCCTTGTCGGAAGGCGCGACGCTTAGCATGGCCGCATGAGCGCATCGCCCCGCTACCTGACCAAGAGCCGCTTCAAGCAGGCGCTCGAATGTCCTACGAAGCTGTTCTACACCGGCAAGCCCGAGTACCTGAACAACTCCCTGGACAACAGCTTCCTGGCGGCGCTGGCCGAAGGCGGCTATCAGGTGGGGGCGCTGGCGTGCCTGATGTACCCAGGCGGCGTCGAAGTCACAGACACAGACCACGCCGCACAAGTCGAGCGCACTCGCGAACTGCTGCAGCGAGACGAAGTCACGATCTACGAAGGCGCACTGGAAGCCCATGGCCTCTTCGTCCGCGTCGACATCCTGCGCAAGCGCGGCAACTTGATCGAACTCGTTGAGGTCAAGGCCAAGTCCTTCGACCCGGCCAAGGACGGCGACTTCCGGGGCGCCAAGGCCCAGCTTCGGTCCGACATGCTGCCCTACCTGCAGGACATCGCTTTCCAACGGCACGTCGCGGCGCTGGCGTTTCCGCAGTTCGACTACCGCAGCTTCCTGATGCTGGCCGACAAGTCGGCCACGGCCACGGTCGACGGCCTCAACCAGCGGTTCCGCGTGCGCCGGCAGGGTCGACAGATCCAGGTGGCGCTGGCACCCGGCACCGAGTTGTCGGCATTGGGCGCGCCGATCCTCACCGCGGTGCCGGTGGACAGCCAGGTGGGCGAGATCCTGGCGGGCCCGGTGGATGTGGCGGGTATGCCGATGCCTTTCGCGGACGCGGCGCTGTACTTCGCTGCGGCCTACCGCGAGGACCGACGGCTGGCGCCGCGCCCCGGCGCGGTGTGTGGCGGTTGCGAGTTCAAGGCCGCCACACCGCCGCAGGCCGGAGAAGCACGCAGCGGGTTTCATGAATGCTGGTCGGCGGCCTTCGGCTGGACGGAGGCCGACTTCGCCGGCGGCACGGTGCTGGACCTGTGGAACCTGCGCAAGAAGGACGCGCTGATCGCCCAGGGTGTGCTCAAGCCCGCGGTGGTGACGCTGGAGGATCTGGGTTTCGACGGTGCCGAGCCTGGCGCCGAGGGCATGGGCCAGAAGCACCGGCAGTGGTACCAGTGCCGCCGTGACTGGCCCGGCGGCGGTGACTTTTTCTTCGATGCGGGCGGTATGGCCGCCGCCATGCGAGAGTGGCGCCACCCGCTGCACTTCATCGACTTCGAGACCTGCGCGGTCGCCATCCCCTTCGCCAGCGGGCACCGCCCCTACGAAACCGTCGCGTTCCAGTTCTCGCACCATGTCATGCACGAGGATGGGCGCGTTGAGCATCGGACGCAGTTCCTCGAGGCCACGCCGGGCGTGGATCCCTGCGTCCCCTTCCTGCGCGCACTGCGTGACGCCTTGGCCGGTGACGACGGCACCGTGTTCCGCTGGGCTACGCACGAGAACACGGTCCTCAATCACCTGCGGCGGCAGTTGCTGGAGGATCCGACGCCGCCGGCAGACGCTGCATCGCTGGTCGATTTCATCGACGCCATCACCACTCGCAAGGCGGCCGATGGGGAAGTCATCGGCCCGCGGAACATGGTGGACCTCTGCAAGCTGGCCGAACGCCACTTCTTCCATCCGGCGACCAAGGGCAGTTCTTCGCTGAAGAAGGTGCTGCCCGCGTTGATGCAAAGCTCGACCTTCCTGCGAGAGTTGTACCGCCAGCCCATCTACGGCAGCAAGGTAATGCCGAGCCAGAACCTCGCCCAGCCGATGGCCTGGTGGGTCGAAGAAGACGGACTGATCCGCGACCCGTACAGCTTGCTGCCACCGGTCTTCGATGACTTCAGCCGTGACGAGGTGGCGTCCCTCGAGGCTGGATTCGCGCCAGAGCTGCAAGAGGGCGGGGCCGCAATGGCGGCCTATGCGCGACTGCAGTTCGAAGAGATCAATCCCCACGAGCGCGAGGCCATCCGGCGCGCACTGCTGCGCTACTGTGAGCTCGACACCTTGGCCATGGTGATGGCAGTTCAATCGTGGAAGGATTGGGGTCACTCCGCGACATGACCAGGCCCGCGCTGAATCTCAACATTTGACCGCCTCAATATGCCCAGACTCGGTATCAAGCAAGCCTTTGCTCGTTACGGTGCGACTCTTCGCAACGTCCAGTGGTCCGTCTCGGCGTGGGCACCTGACGGCAGTCTGGTGGTGAGTCTATGGGCGCATCACTATCGACGCGGAACAGCGGGTACCGCCGAGTACGCCGCTACGACAGATTCTTGGGACGGACCGGGAAAGAACGAGTTCAGGGAAAACGTCGAGCGCGCGTTCCGCGAACAAGTTCCGGTACGCCTAGTCGTAGTCAGCACTTCTGAGACCGGCCATGTCGAGGCGGGCAAGGATGCGAGTCAGGTCCACAAGGACTTCCATGTTCGGCCGGATCTGATCGGCCGGGTTCTCGCCTTTGATGGATCGAACTACGTGTTCAGCTTCGCCAAGGCATGAGCGCAGTTGGCAGCGTATCGTCGCAGGGTGACTGGCCCCAGCACACCAGGCCAATCCAAAACAGCTCGCCTCAGAGTTGGCCTTGGCGCCTCTCAGAAACTTCACCCAGGATGACAGAGAGCTTGACCGGGTAACCGAAGGCCGTACCCAAGGCGAGGCTTGAGATCTCGCTGAAGCTCCAAGCCCGCAGCTCCTTGGCATTCGCCAGGCAATCAACGATCTTGCCCGTCGGATCGGTTTTGCCCGCAGCTTTTGCTCGGTGGCTGATTTTGTACTTCTCTACCGCAGGATAGCCGTCGTCTGGAACCTTGGGAGGTCCCACATGGATGCACAGGAGCAGCAGATAGAGGTGCAGCCGTTGCCCCGCCTGCGCTTGCTGGAGCCGATTGGCGTCGTCGACGATCTGAGTCCACATGCGCTTCTCCAGTCGGCCCCTCGACGCCAAGTAGTCGAAGGTGTAGAACTGCTTGGCTTCGACGAGTTCGGCAGATTGCTTGTCCGCACTCCGAGGCACGACCGCAACGTCGATCCTGATCGATTCGTTGCTCCAGGGAACGATCCACGATTCCTTGGGAACAAGATCTCGGCCGACCACAACCCTGGCGCCATGACGCACGTGGATCCAATGCGCCACTCTGTCCCGCACCGCGTTTTCGAGCTTGCCGGTCATGGCCAGGTAGGCCAACCGGTCAAGCTCCTCGGGCGCGTGAGCCTGCATGCATTCGACGACGGCTTGACGGATCAACATCGGTAGTCCTTCTCGGCAGCGGCAAGACGTGGCTGCACCTGCTCGTCTCATCGGCAGGCGTGTCGATGGACTTGAGGACTACGTCATGGCGTCTCGTCGGAAAAGGCGGATGTGGCTCGTCACGCGGACGAAGGGTCCGTACACCTCGGGCTTGTCGTTCGCCACCAGTCCCGAGAAGTTCAGCGCCGCCGAGTTGTGCGCCAGGTCGATGAAGCAGGGGTCGCCGGTGGAGGGCGCGCCCACGCTGCCCAGCTCAAGTCGTGAGCCTGCATTTGCCACCGCTGCGGTATACGGCCAGCCTCCCGATTGGCCTGGATGTCGGTGGCGCAGGGGGTGCTTGTGCCGAGGCTAACGGTTGCATGCTGGCCAGCGCTGATCTGAACGGTTTTCACCCAGATTCGCGTGACCGGGTGCTCAGGTGGTCGCTGGCCCGCAGCAGGGTGAACATACCCAGCTGGATCGGCGAAGGATTGACCAGCGGACGCGCCGGAAACGACGACTGCACGCGCGGGTCGGTGCCATAGCGCTGCACCAGCTTGCAGAAGGGGCACTCATCGTTCGACATCGCGACCGAGCCGAAGGCCGCCAGGAACTCGCTTTGGCAGGCCGGGCAAACGACGAGCGAAAAGCTCCTCGACTCCGTGAGCCAGAGGCCGTCGGTGTGAGCCGCCAGGTCGAACGCGCGGTCGAAGCTGATGCGGTGGGGCGGCTGGCACACGCCGACGTACTGGCGGTACGCGCCCAGCAGCGCCTCACCCCCGCTGAAATCGGCCGTGCGCAGGCGGCGATAGATCGACATGACGATTGACGCCTCCGCGCGGTACAGCAGATTGGCTCCGTGGTACCACTCGGGTGAGTCGGGTGCGCGCCCGCGCGGAACAGATTGCCGCTCAGGGAAGAGCAGCCGCAGCAGATCGCGCGGGTTCATCCCCGTGAGGCGGCTGATCGTGCGCACGCGGGCGCCGTGGGCGGCGCATTGCTGGGCCAGCGCGAGCGCGCGAATCTGGCGATCGACTCGGGACTGCATGGGCAGCTCCGGCGGACGACAGCATCAGGATGCCAGATGGTGGGCGGCGTGCACCGCGGCCAGCGGTCGCGCGAGCGGCAGGGGCATGTCCAGCAACGCGATCAGGTCGCGCCGGGGAGGGAACAGCGTGGCGTCGCCGACGTTGGCGACAATGGCCATGACCTGCTGGATGCTCATGGCCCCGAGCCGGTCAGCCTGCGTCGCGTCGAGCGCGAACTTGCAGCAGGCGGCGGTCTTGTCGTGAAGGACGCCGTCACGGATCGTGAGCAGGAGCGTCAGGTTCGCAATCTGGACATCAGAGAGTTGCGCGTGGTTCATGGTTCGTCCCTGAGTGAGGCCCGGGAGGGGCGTGGTGTGGGTTGTCGATAGCGGTCCCTGGTCGTCATCAAGATCAGAATCCAAGCGCGCGATGCGACGCCGAATTCAGCATAAGTGGCCTCGGTCGCGGGTCGCAACAGCAGATGGCGGCTCGTGCATCTGCTTACCGCGTTGCCATCCGCAATCCCTTGGATCTGCTGTCGAATGCGGAAGCGGCGCAGATTGCCGCGCGCTCTGGCGGCACGAGTTCACATGTGACCACCGGCTGGCGCAGCGAGCGGCGAGGGCACTCGCCCCCGCCGCCGCCACGACAAACTCCCGGGTCAGGCCGCTTCGGCCAATCCCTTCCACTCGGGCGCGCTCAGCTCGATCAGCTTGCCGCCCAAGGCCTCGAACTCGGTCGCCCGGTCATAGTCGTCGAGCTCCTGGCTGAAATGCGTCACCGCGTTGACCAGGCCGTAGCCGGACAGATCGGCTTGCGCGATCAGGTGACGCAGCACGCCGGAGCGCTCGGCGTCGTTCAGGGTGTAGCGCTGCGCCAGCACCTCGACCGTCTTCACCGGGTCGCCGACCAACGGGATCTTCAGCGTCTTCTGCAGCTTCTGTGCCGTCTGGCGGAAGGTCGCCTCCGACACGGCCGCCTGCACCACGTCGCGCACCTTCAGGAAGAAGGCCTTGTCGTCGGCACGCAGCGTGTCGTCCTGGTAGACCTGCAGGCCCTCGTCCTCGGTGCCGAGGGCGCGGCCTACGTGGGTCTTGCGCAGCGTGCGGTCCGCGGCGATCAGGCCGTTGCGGCACACCAGGCGGAACAACAACGGCTGCACCGACAGCGTGCCTTGGCCGACCTCGGAGTTCGAGATCACGACACCGGCCTGCACGACATCGCCGGGCGCCATCTCATAGATCAGGCGCGACGTGATGCACTTCAGGTACATGCGCGTCTCGGTCAGCTCGACCGACTCGAACCGCACCTCGGGCAACTGCTGCAGGATGGGCAGCACGCTCTCGGCGAGGTCGAAGTTGTCCAGGCGACGGTAGCGGTCGGACAGCACCGCCCGCACCTTGCCGTCCAGCGTGCGCAGCATGCGCCGGTCGTCCTCGCTTTGCAGCCAGGTGTTCACGTTGCGGTCCAGCAGGACCGGCTGCTCCTCGCGCATGCGCTCGAAGTACGCATACGGGATCTTCAGCTTGTCGGCCAACTGGCGACGCGCCAGCGGCGTGACGCCGTAATGCACGGCGCCGCCGCCTTCGTCAATGACGAGGTGGGTCTCGCCGCCATCGCCCGTGCTGTGGTGCACGAGCTGCGAGGGAACGACCAGGTCCTTCTTCGAGTGCAGCTGGCGCTCCAGTTCCTGGGCCAGGCTCACGAGAGTACGTCCGCTCTTCATATCAAACTCCTTGTGGGATGAAGAAGCGGGGACGGCACGACCCCGTTGCGGGGATGCGCATCCCCGCAAGGGCTGAGTGGGACGACAGGGCCTGCCTGCGCAGGGCCTGTCGCCTTCGAAGGCCCGAGCGTGTCTTGCACGCGAGGGCTGATGACGGACCGGCTGCACCTTTGCAGGACGGTCCACGACGTGCGCGAATGAATCGCGCGGAAAACTCCAGGGCTGTCTTCGCGACGCCGTGAGGCGCCGCCTGGTCTGACAACTACCAGTGGGGGAACTCGTCGAAGCCTTTTCGCCGGCACCGCATCGGATCGATCCAGTGCCGCTGAAAAAGCGGGTGCGGCCCTGTCAACACGACAGGCCGCACCCCACATCACTCACTCACCGGTTCGCCGAAACCGGGCATCGGCACCGAGGCGGACATCGGCGCCGATGACACCGTCCGGCGCTGGCACCACACATCGGCCCAGTCGGTGCCGGCGTGGCGCGGTACGAACACCCGCACCTGCCTAATGCCGGTCGTCTTCTCTACGCGCTTCAGCCGACGCGCCAGTGCGAAGGCGAAGCACTGGCCGGCGAAGTCGCCGTCGGCGTCATTGTCGGCATAGATGCACACCTTGCGCACCGTGTCCGGCAGGCACAGCTTCTCCAGGTTGCCGGCGTTGATGCCGGCCCATACCGGTTTGCGCGTGGCCAGGTGCAGCGCGAGGCCGGTCTCGATGCCTTCGCAGACTGCCAGCTCGTCGGTTGCCTCGAAGAGGCGGACCGCCGCGCCGTTGATTCCGGCCGAGAGCACCTTCTTGGCGTCCGCTGCCTTCAGCTTCGACCCGTCCTTCAGGTAGGTGCGGTGCAGCGTCACCGCATGCCCATCCAACCCCTGGATGCAGGCCAGCATGGCCGGGTACTCGGCCAGCTTGCGCGACTTGCCGGTCTCGTCCTTCTCGTAGTAGCCCAGTGCCGGGTGAAACCGCAGCACGGCCGGGACCACCGGCAGGGCCAGCCCGCGGCCGCGGAGGTAGCGATCAACCTCGTCGCCGGCCGTCACCGGCCGGGCTTCGTCCCAGATGCGCTGTACCAGCTTGCGCATGCGGTCGCCCGAGGGCTCGCACGCGCCCGCCGTCGTTGCCTCGGGCAGAAGCCCCAGGCAACGCTCGACGTCTTGCAGCGCGGCGTTGAAGTCCACGCCCTTGACGGCCTGCAGCAGCTTGAAGCCGCCACCGGGCCCGCACTGGCGGCAGTGGTAGTTGCCCTCGCCGAACTTGTCGGTGTACTGGAACCGATCCGTTCCGCCACACAGCGGGCAGGGCCCGTTGCGATGCTTCAGGATCTGCTCGCCCACGCCCGCGCTGGCGAGGATTTCGCTCCACCTGCCATGCGCCCGCTGCTTGACCGCGTCGATGCGGCCAGCGTACTCATGATCGTGCATGGCAGCCTCCGCTCTCCGCCAGCACGGGCAGCCCATCGGCCTCCACCAGTTCGATGGAATGGCCCGGCGCCGCCCCCACGCCCACGGTCAGTTGGAAGGTCTTGCCGTGAAGCAGCGGGTACTTGCCCAGCCGCAGGTCCTGCAGCAACGAGTCGAGCGTCTGCACGGGGTCGACCGAGCGCAGGCGACGGATGAGGTCGGCCAGCGCGTCACGGTCGGCGTCGCAATCGGCATCGAGGAACTGGTCGTGCTCGTCGGTGAAGGACGAGAGCTGCTGCACCGGCGTGCCGGTGCTTTCCCCGGCGGGGATGTACAGGGTGCCGTCGTGGCACACCCCATCGTCGACGATCACGGCCTCGTCCTTGCCGACCCGGATCCGTACGGCTTCGCAGAGGATCACGTCGGGGCAGACCCAACGCCCCTCCAGCGCGGTGCGCACCTGTTCTGCCACCGCCTCGACCTGCACGCGCTCTTCTTCGAGAAAGCGAACGTGACGCTGCGCCCAGTGGTCGTGATGCAACCCGATCCAGTCGAAGACCAGATAGCCCTTGCTGCGCGCCAGCATCCAGCGTGCGCCGTTGTCGTCCCCGACGCTGTCGAGAGCGACCAAGCGCACGGCCCCGCTTTCGATCTCGCTTCGCGTCGGCGCGGCGGCAATTTGCTGGACGAAGTCGCGTGAACCGTGACC
Source organism: uncultured beta proteobacterium (assembly GCA_947084805.1). GTDB lineage: Bacteria > Pseudomonadota > Gammaproteobacteria > Burkholderiales > Burkholderiaceae_C > Rubrivivax. The sequence goes on from CAMTUD010000155.1 coordinate 23,273, forward strand.
TTCCTGGATGGGGTAGCCCACGATTGCATCGCACAGCTCGGCCGGCATCACGTCCAGATCGTTGAGCAGGTCCAGCTGCCCCCAGCCGCGCATCACCGCGTAGTAGGTGTCGACGAAGCGCTCCGGCGACAGCCGGGTCCTCGCGATCTCCAGCGTGTTGCGCCAGCAGGCTTTCAGCTCGGCATCGATGCGCTTGCGCTGCACTTCCTCGTCGATCAGCTTGTCGCGGTCGGGCAGCCGTGCCATGAACTGGCGCGAGTCCAGATGCACGACGTTGAGCTCGTCGCGCAGGCAGTAGGTCGGCTTGAGAACGCAGAAGCCCTGCAGGAACACCATCGTCTCGTGTGTGTACTTGCCGTCGAGCGTGCCCGCCAGGTGCACCGCACCGATGGGACTGGCCTGCGTGGCCAGGTGCCCTTCGGCCAGGGGCCGCTTCAGCGGCTGGCCGTTGAAGAGCACGGCCACCGGGAACCCCAGGCACAGCTCTTCGACACGCGTGCCCAGGTCGGGCAGGTCGACGCCGTAAAGGTCCACTCGGGTGCCGTTGATCGCCTCGCACTCAGGAACCTGCTCGACAGTGATCAGTGCCCTGGCGAGCGCGGCGTCGGTGTCGATGTCGACCCGCTGGCCGCCCGAGGTGACGACGCAGCGCGTGGCCGCGTACAGGCACTTCGAGAAGCCGACACCGAACGGGCGCTCTTCGGCAGCGGTCGCCGCGTCCCAGCCCGATTCGTGAAAACTCAGCAGCTTCTGGAAGTCCTCCAGGCCGAAACCGTCGTCGTGGACGCTCAGCACCTGGGTCACCGGGTCGTAGTGGATCTTGATGCACGCCGCGCCGGCGCGACGGGCGTTCTGCAACAGCTCGGAGACGAGCGTGAAGCGGTTGGTGAAGGCGTAGCGCTGGTTGCGCAGGGCGCCTTCCTCGTTGATTCGAACCTGAATCTGCATGACATGCTCCTTGGGTGGAGGCGGCCCCGTCCCCAGCGGGATGGGCCCGCCGGATGGGGTGGGAATGGACGAATTCGGTCAGCCGTGTCGGCGA
>CAMTUD010000156.1:0-17591 GCA_947084805.1 uncultured beta proteobacterium
CCCGGCTGCGCCTGATGCTGGTCAGCGAGGCCAAGGACATCGACGCCGTCGATGTGGCCATGAAGAAAAACGAAGCCGAACTGGAAGCGAGCCGGGCCGGGTACGCCAAGCTGGTGCACAGCCCCGAAGAGAAGGCCTTGTTCGAACAGTTCGGCAAGGACTGGGAGGCTTTCCGGGCGGTGGGCGGTGAGCTCATGACGCTGGTGCGCGCGGGTGATGCCGCCGGCGCCAAAGGCGTGCTCGCGGGCAAAGGCGCCCAGGCCTACCAAACCGTCGACGCATCCATCGAAAAACTGGTTCAACTGAACTCTGCCGGGGCCAAGGCCGCCAGCGCCTCCGCCGAATCGGTGTACCGACAGGCACGCTTGATCGTGCTGGGCACCTTGGGTGCCATGGTCGCCCTGGGCCTGCTGATCGGCTGGTCTATCGCGCGCGACTTGGCCGCTGCCGCCGAGCAAGCCATGCAGCACGCCGACAAGATGGCCGCGGGCGACCTGAGCCACGAGGTCTCGCACCAGCGTGGCGACGAAATGGGCAAGATGCTCGACGCGCTCGGCACCATGCAAAACAACCTGCGCGGCATCGTGTCGGGCGTGCGCAGCGGCGCCGAAGGGGTGGCCACTGCATCGGCCGAGATCGCGCAAGGCAACAACGACCTGAGCAGCCGCACCGAACAGCAGGCCAGCGCGCTGGAAGAAACCGCCGCGTCGATGGAAGAGCTCTCCAGCACCGTCAAACAAAACGCCGACAACGCTCGTCAGGCCAACCAGCTGGCGCTGAGCGCCTCGACCGTCGCCATCTCGGGTGGCGAGGTGGTCAATCGTGTGGTCAACACCATGAAGGGCATCAACGATTCGTCAAAACGCATCTCCGACATCATCGGCACCATCGACAGCATTGCCTTCCAGACCAACATCTTGGCGCTGAATGCCGCGGTCGAAGCCGCCCGTGCCGGCGAACAAGGCCGCGGCTTTTCCGTGGTGGCAAGCGAAGTGCGCAGCCTGGCGCAGCGCTCGGCCGAGGCTGCCAAAGAAATCAAGTCGCTCATCTCCACCAGCGTCGAGCGGGTGGAGCAAGGCACGGCCCTGGTCGACCAAGCCGGCACGACGATGCAAGAGGTGGTGAGCTCGATCAAGCGCGTGACCGACATCATGGGCGAGATCAGCGCGGCCAGCATCGAGCAGTCGTCGGGTGTGGCCCAGGTGGGCGAAGCGGTGACGCAGATGGACCAGGCCACGCAGCAAAACGCCGCGCTGGTGGAAGAAAGTGCCGCCGCCGCCGAAAGCCTGAAGATTCAGGCTCAGCAGCTGGTGAGCGCCGTGGCGGTGTTCAAGCTCGCAAGCCACGACGCCCCACGCGCCAGCATGGCCCCCGCGCCCAAGGTGGTGCCCCGCACCGCACCCAGCCCGCGGCCTTCTGCGCCCGCTCACACCCCGGCCAAGGCCAAGGCCACACCTGCAGCGCCGAGCCCTGCACCGGTTGCCGCGGCGCCCCGCCCGGCCCCCGCCACGGCTGCTGCCGGTGCCGACGACTGGGAAACCTTCTAAGGCGCCAGTCCTGGCAAGCGGGGCAAACAATCACAAGTGGTTGCCTGATTAGCGACATGCCTCAGCCAAACTCCGTTCGCCCTGAGGTATCGAAGGGCAGCGCAGGGCTTCGATACTTCAGCCCGAACGGGTGGTGGGGCACGGCAGCTGAGCTTCGTCGCAATCAGGAGTGGTTGAGAGTTTTTCTACGGCAACCGCACTGACTCCCTCGCCCCTTTGGGGAGAGGGCTGGGGTGAGGGGCCGTGCCGGGCACGACGGTGCTTCGCGAGCCCTCACCTCCACCACTCTCCCAGTGGGAGAGGGAGTCAAATCAAAAAACTCTCAGGCTCTGAGCGCCACCAGCCCAGGCACACCCACACGGCCCGTGATTCGTCATGGGCCGTTTTGTTTGGCGCCTTCGTTTTCTTTCAAACAGCACGCGGTTGCACCGGCTTTTGCACGGATCAGCGGCGTGCTTCGTTGCACAAAATCACTACACAAGCGCACTGTTGCTGCCGATATGGCAAGGAGCGTTTGTCCTGGTTTTTTTTGTTCAACGGAGTTCCCCATGTCCAGACACTTCCACCGCATTGCCGCGATCACCCTCACGGCCTTCGCCCTCAGCGCCCCGGCACTCGCCAAAGACGGCAATGCCACCGCAGCTGAAGCCACGGCCATGGTCAAGAAGGGCGTGACCTTCATCAAGACCAGTGGCAAGGAAAAAGGCTATGCCGAGATCAGCAACAAGGCCGGCCAGTTCAACGACCGCGACCTCTACCTGGTGGTCTATGGCCTGGACGGCACGGTGCGTGCCCACGGCGCCAACGAAAAGATGATCGGCAAAAACCTGATCGAGCTGAAAGACGTGGACGGCAAGGCCTTCGTCAAGGAGCGCGTGGAGCTGGCCCAGTCCAAGGGCACCTTCTGGCAAGACTACAAGTTCACCAACCCGACCAACAAGAAGATCGAGCCCAAGAGCATGTACTGCGAGAAGCTCGACGACGCCGTGGTCTGCGGCGGCATCTACAAGTAAGCCGCATCGGCCAAAAATCGGCATCTGCCGCTCTAAGGACGTCTCATGAATCTGGGTGCAAAGCTGCTGGCCGCACCGCTGTTGACAGCGGTCATGGTGCTGGCCATCGCCACGGTGAACACGGTGCTGCAAAGCCGCACCGCCACACAAAGCCATGCCTCGTTCAAGGCCGACATGGAAAGTTTTCGCACCATCACGAGTGCGCAAGACCAGTTTGCGCAGATCCACGCCAGCGTCTACAAGACGGTGGCCTTGATCAACTCGCTCGACGAACCCAAGGTGAAGGCGTTTCGCAGCGCGCTGGTCAACCAGCTCGGCGGCTTGAAGCGCACCCTGGCCAACCTGGCCGAGGCCGGCGTGACCGATGCCGAGCTCAGCGCGAGCATGGCGGCCCTGGGCCAGCAGATCGACAAATACGCCAAACAAGCCGACTCGGCGATCGACCTCTCGACCGTCGACCCCAACACCGGCGTCGCCGCCATGCAAGGCGCAGACGCCACCTTTGCTTCGGTCGCCACCGCACTCGGTGGCCTGGTGGCCAAGATGGAAGCCGTCTCCTCTGCCACCACCGACGCCGCCGCCACACGCTCCACCCAGCGCAGCCTGTTGCTGGGCCTGCTGGGCCTGCTGACCTGCACCGCCGCCGTGGGCGCCGCCTGGTGGATGCAGCGCAAGGTGGTGCATGACCTGCGCCGCGCCGTGGGTGTGGCCAGCGAAGTGGCCGCCGGCAACCTGTGTGTCAACGCACAAACCGAACGCAGCGACGAAGTGGGCGACCTGATCCGCTCGCTGGGCGCGATGACACAGCAGCTCAGCAGCTCGCTGCAAACGGTGATGCAGTCGTCGTCGTCGATCCAGTCGGCCAGCACCGAGATCGCGACAGGCAACCAGGACCTGAGCGTGCGCACCGAACAGACCGCCAGCAATTTGCAGCAAGCCGCCAGCTCGATGGAGCAGCTCACCGCCACCGTCAAACAAAGCGCTGACTCGGCGCGCCAGGCCAACCAGCTGGCCTCGTCGGCGGCCAAAGTGGCCGCACGTGGTGGCAACGTGGTCTCGCAAGTCGTGACCACGATGGAAGAGATCAACGCCAGCAGCAAGAAGATCAGCGACATCATCAGCGTGATCGACGGCATCGCCTTCCAGACCAACATCCTGGCGCTCAACGCCGCGGTCGAAGCCGCACGCGCCGGCGAACAAGGCCGCGGCTTTGCCGTGGTGGCCGCCGAAGTGCGCAGCCTGGCCCAGCGCTCGGCGCAGGCCGCCAAAGAGATCAAGAGCCTGATCGGCGCCTCAGTGGAGAAGGTCGAGGGCGGCTCACGCCTCGTCGCCGACGCCGGCGCCACCATGAGCGAGATCGTGAGCTCGGTGCAGCGTGTCTCCGACATCATCGGCGAGATCACCTCGGCCGCGTCGGAGCAAAGCGACGGCATCGGCCTCGTCAACACCACCGTCACCCAGCTCGACCAGATGACGCAGCAGAACGCCGCTCTGGTGGAAGAGTCTGCCGCAGCCGCCGAGTCACTCAAGGAACAGGCGACACGCCTGGCCGAGGTGGTCTCGGTTTTCCGCCTTGAAAGCCGCTGAGCGGCACCCAACCCACCGATAAGGCATTGACACCATGTCCTCGATCAGCTCACACCCCCCCGGGGACACGCACCACCTGCAGCACCTGAGCCGACAAGCTGACACGCTGATGCTCGGCGGCGTCGGCCTGTGCGCGCTGGTCGCGTTTGCGATCGGGGCGGCCAACGATGGGCTGGCCCTGGCCGCGCTCGTGGCCTTGCCCCTGCTGGCAGTGGCGGGCACCGTGTTCGCCATGGCACGCGGCAGCAGTGCCTCGTGCTACGTGCTGTGCTTTTGCGCCGTGGCCATGGTGGCACTGCACATCCAGCTCGGCCGGGGCATGCTGGAGTACCACTTCGGCGTGTTTGCCTTGCTCGCGCTGACACTGGCCTACCACGACTGGCGCGCGATCGTCTTCACTGCGGCACTGTTTGCCGTGCATCACGTGCTGTTCGACCGCCTGCAACTGGCCGGCACCGGCGTCTACTGCCTCACGGCACCCAGCTTCGAGCGGGTGCTGATCCACGCGGCGTATGTGGTGGTGCAGTCGGCGATGGAAATTTACCTGGCCGTGCAGATGCGCCAGGCCGCCATGCAAGGCGCCGAGCTGCAGAGGTTGACGCAAAACGTGGTGCGCGGCGACACGCTCGATCTCGACACGAGCCACATGCAAACCACCACACCGGTGGCCGCGCAGTTGCGCCAGACCCTGGAGCGTGTGGGCGCCGCGATGAAAGACATCAGCGCCGCCGCCGACAACATCACCACCTCGGGCAGCGAGATTGCGGCCGGCAGCCACGACCTGAGCGCACGCACCGAACAAACGGCCAGCAACCTGCAGCAAGCCGCCAGCTCGATGGAGCAGCTGACCGCCACCGTCAAACAAAGCGCCGACTCGGCGCGCCAGGCCAACCAGCTGGCTTCGTCGGCCGCGGAAGTGGCGGCACGTGGCGGCAACGTGGTGGCCCAGGTGGTCACCACCATGGACGAGATCAACGCGAGCTCCAAGAAGATCAGCGACATCATCGGCGTGATCGATGGCACTGCCTTCCAGACCAACATCCTGGCGCTCAACGCCGCGGTGGAAGCCGCCCGCGCCGGCGAGCAGGGCCGCGGCTTCGCGGTCGTGGCCAGCGAAGTGCGCAGCCTGGCGCAGCGCAGCGCCGAGGCGGCGCGCGAGATCAAGAGCCTGATCCAGGCCAGCGTGGAACGTGTCGACGCCGGCACGCGGCTGGTGCGCGACGCCGGCACGGCGATGGACGACATCGTCGGCGGCGTGAAGCGCGTCACCGACGTCATCGGCGAGATCAGCGCCGCCACCACCGAGCAGAGCACGGGCCTGCGCCAGGTCAACGAAGCCGTGGCCGGCCTCGACCAGATGACGCAGCAGAACGCCGCCCTGGTGGAAGAGAGCGCCGCAGCCGCCGAGAGCCTGAACGAACAGACGACACGGCTGAGCAGCCTGGTCGGCACCTTCCGCGTGCGTGCCGCCTGAGTGCCGCCTGAGTGCGCAAACCGCCCCGCCCGAACCCCCGACACCCCGCACGACCCTGAGGTCTGACATGTCCGCCCTGCACGCCAACGACAAGAACATGCTCGCCGCCATTGCGGTGTTATTGGCCGCCGCCGTGGCCTACGGCGCCAGTAACAGCGGGGCGATGCTGCCGCTGCTGCTGGGCGGCGCCATCTTCGCGGTGGCCGTCGTCGCGGCGCTGTCGAGCCAGGGGGGTGCGCTCAGCCGGGTGGCGCTGCCGGCGCTGGGCATGGCCATGGTGGGCCTGCTCATCCACACCGCGCGCGGCCATGCCGAGGCGCACTTCGCCGTCTTCGCTTTCCTCGCCTGCACCGTGGTCTACCGCCACTGGCTGCCGGTGGTGGTGGCTGCCGGCACCATCGCCGTGCACCACCTCAGCTTCAACTACTTCCAGCAATGGGGCTGGGGCCCGATCTGCTTCACCGAGCCCAGCCTGCTCACCGTCATCGAGCACGCGGCCTACGTGGTGGCCGAGGCCGTGCTGCTGGTGATGCTGGCACTGCGCGCCCGCGCCGACTTCGCGGCCTCGGAAGAACTCACCGGCATCGTCGGCCGGCTCATCGCAGGGGATGGCTCGATCGACTTCGCGCCGGCCCACCTTGCCGTGAACTCAGCCGCTGCGCGCCAACTGCAGCAGGCCCTGCGCCATGTCGAGCAGACCATTGCCGCGGTGCGCGCCAGCGCCGAGTCGATCACCACCGCGACGACCGAGATCGCCAGCGGCAACCTCGACCTCAGCCAGCGCACCGAGAACGCCGCCAGTTCGCTGCAGCAGACCGCCAGCTCGATGGAACAGCTGACGGCCACCGTGCGCCACAGCGCTGATTCCGCCGTGCAGGCCAAGGACCTCGCGGCCTCGGCGGCGCAGGTCGCGCAGCGCGGCGGCAGCGTGGTGTCGCAGGTGGTCACGACCATGGGCGACATCAACGCCAGCAGCAAGAAGATCGCCGACATCATCGGCACCATCGACGGCATCGCCTTCCAGACCAACATCCTGGCGCTCAACGCCGCCGTGGAAGCGGCGCGCGCCGGCGAGCAGGGCCGCGGCTTCGCGGTCGTGGCCAGCGAAGTGCGCAGCCTGGCGCAGCGCAGCGCCGAGGCGGCGCGTGAGATCAAGAGCCTGATCGGCACCAGCGTCGAGAAGGTCGAGACCGGCACCCGCCTGGTGGCCGACGCCGGGCACACGATGTCGGAGATCGTGGCCAGCGTGCAGCGTGTGGCCGACATCATCGGCGAGATCAGCGCCGCTTCGGGCGAGCAGAGCGCCGGCATCGGCCAGGTCAACCACGCCGTGGCCGACCTCGACCACAGCACGCAGCAGAACGCGGCGCTGGTGGAACAGAGCGCTGCTGCCGCGGGCTCGCTCAAGGACCAGGCGGTGCGCCTGGCCCAGCTGGTGGCCACCTTCCATGTCACGCGCCACGGCGCGCCGGCCCACGGCTGAGCGCCGCTTCGCACGAATTCACGGCCAGCCGCAGCACCGGCCTTCAGTGCACGCGAGCGCAGACCGATAACCCCTTACGTCCCAAACACCGTCAGTTAGGAAACGCCATGGAGATGATTGCCGAAGCCAGCCAGGTCGCCCGCCACGAGGCCGAGCGTGCAAACGCAGCCGCTGCCGCCAGTGCAGCCGGCTCGAACGGGCGCACGTCGCAGGGCGGCGAGTTCCTCACCTTCCGCCTCGGTGCCGAGGAGTACGGCATCGACATCCTGCGTGTGCAGGAGATCCGTTCCTACGAGCAGCCGACCCGCATCGCCAACGCACCTTCGTTCATCAAGGGCGTGGTCAACCTGCGCGGCGTCATCGTGCCGATCATCGACCTGCGCCTGAAGCTGGGCTGCGACAACGCCGAATACAACACCTTCACCGTGGTGGTGGTGCTGAACGTGCGTGGCCGCGTTGTCGGCGCAGTGGTCGACTCGGTGTCCGACGTGCTGGAGCTCAGCCGCGACGAGATCAAGCCGGCGCCCGAGATGAACTCGAGCATCGACGCTTCCTACATCACCGGCATCGGCGCGGTGAAAAACGGCCAGGGTGAGAAGGGTGCCGAACGCATGCTCATCCTGATGGACATCGAAGGCCTGATGAGCAGCGCCGACATGGGCCTCATCGGCAACTGAAGCGCCGCCGCTCCAGCACCCCTGTCGCCACCCGCTCGCCCCCACACCACCCGCACCGGAGACACCCATGTACAAGTTTTTCGTTCCCGCCGCCCTGGCCATCGCCTGCCTGCCCGCGCTGAGCGCGGCCGACGCCACCAAGGAAGACGCCGTGGCCATGGTCAAGAAGGGCGTGGCCTTCATCAAGGCCAACGGCGTCGAGAAGGGTTATGCCGCCATCAGCGACAAGGCCGGCCCCTTCATCGACCGCGACCTCTACCTCGTCGTCTACGGCCTGGACGGCAAGTGCCACGCCCACGGCGCCAACCCGAAGCAGATCGGCCGCGACCTCATCGACCTGACCGACATCGACGGCAAGTACTTCGTCAAGGAGCGCGTGGCGATGGTCAAGGCCAAGCCGACCGGCGCGTGGCAGGAATACAAGTTCACCAACCCGGTGAGCAAGAAGATCGAACCCAAGGTGATGTACTGCGAGAAGCTCGGCGAGACCGCGGTCTGCGGCGGCGTCTACCCCTGAGCCCCCACACCAGACCACACCATGAAACTCGGTCTCAAGCTGCTCGTCGCCCCGCTCATCACGGCGATCGTGGCCCTGGCTGCCGGCGGCACCTACGCCGTGCTGGACTGGCGACAGAGCGTCGAACTGCGCCGGGCCGATGCCGTCGACGTCGACAACTTCAAGACCATGGGCAACGCGCTGGAGCAACTGGCGCAGGTGCGGGCCACGGTGTTCCGCACGCTGGCCATCATGAGCTCGCTCAAGGATGACGAGGTCAAGGCCACACGCAAGGAGCTGGCGCAGCAGGTCGACGGCGTCAAGCGTGTGGTCGGCACGATGCCGGGCAATACCGGCAACGACGCCGACGTGACGCGCCACGCGGCGGCCGTGGCGCCGCTGCTCGACACCTACTTCAAGCAGACCGACAAGGCCATCGACCTCAGCGGCATGGACCCCAACATCGGCATCGGCGCCATGCGCGCGGCCGAGAACACCTATGCCGAGCTGGCCAAGGCCATGCAGGCGCTGGTGACGCGCAACGAGGCGCTGCACACCGAACGCGCCGACGCCGCCGACGCCGCCAGCCAACGGCTGACGCTGGTGCTGGGCGCACTCATGTTGCTGGCCACCGCCGGCGCGCTGTTCACCGCCTGGCGGTTGCAGCTGCGTGTGGTGGCCGAGCTCGAACGTGCCGTGCGCCTGACCGAAGACGTGGCCGCCGGCAACCTGAGCGTCAGCGCCAGCAGCGAGCAGGCCGACGAGATCGGCGACCTCGTGCGCGCCCTGGGCCACATGGTCGACAGGTTGCGCACCTCGCTGCAGACCGTGCGCCAGGCCACCGACCACATCGGCACCGCCGCCAGCGAGATCGCCAGCGGCAACATCGACCTGAGCCAGCGCACCGAGCAGGCGGCCAGCCGCGTGCAGCAGAGCGCCAGTTCGATGGAAGAGTTGACGAGCACGGTGCGCCAGACCGCCGACAGTGCCCGCACCGCCAACCAGCTGGCCGGCTCGGCCAGCACGGTGGCGCAACGCGGGGGTGCCGTCGTGGCCCAGGTGGTGACGACGATGGAAGACATCAACACCAGCAGCAAGCGCATCGCCGACATCATCGGCACCATCGACGGCATCGCTTTCCAGACCAACATCCTGGCGCTCAACGCCGCCGTGGAAGCGGCCCGCGCCGGCGAACAGGGCCGCGGCTTTGCGGTCGTGGCCAGCGAAGTGCGCAGCCTGGCGCAGCGCAGCGCCGAGGCCGCACGCGAGATCAAGGGCCTGATCCAGGCCAGCGTCGAGAAAGTGGATGCCGGCACCCGCCTGGTGGGCGACGCCGGCAGCACGATGACCGAGATCGTGGCCAGCGTGCAGCGGGTCAGCGACATCATCGGCGAGATCAGCGCCGCCTCGGGTGAGCAGAGTGGTGGCATCAGCCAGATCAACACCGCCGTGGCCGACCTCGACCGCATGACGCAGCAGAACTCGGCGCTGGTCGAGGAAAGTGCCGCGGCGGCCGAAAGCCTGAAGGAACAGGCCTCGCGCCTGGCCCAGGTGGTGAGCAGCTTCCAGCTGGGCGCCGCCGTCACCGGCAGGCCGAGCGTTGCGCAGGTGGCGGCAAGCGCGCCGGCCCGGCCGTCACCAGCGGCCGCCGCACGTGCGGTGGTTGCGCGCGCGAAGTCCGCACCCGCCGCAGCCGCAGCCATCAGGCCGGTCGCGCCGGTGAAGACCGCGCCGGCCTTGGCCAAGCCCACCTTGCCGGCCCTGCCGGCGAGCAAGACACCGGCGCCTGCCGCCTCGAAGGCGGGCGGCGACGACGACTGGGAAACCTTCTAGGCCCAGGCGCTGAACAGGGCCTCGGCGCCGCACGGCGACGGCTCTTGGCCCTTTCCTGCACGACGCGGCGCGCCGTCGCAGGGGGGCAAACCATGAGACATGATCGGTTGACGCCCCGATCTGGTGCCTTTACGGTTGCATGCAGGTGAATTCAGCCTCGAACCCGTGCCCACGGGCTCGGCAACCCGCACCAAGAAAGGGCCAGCATGACCAGACCGGATGCCTCGACCACGCTGAAGGCGTCGATGAAGGAGCTGCAGATCGGCGGCTCCATCACGCACGACCCGTCCCGCAGGGCGCTGCTGGGACGCTCGGCGGCCGCGGTCGCTGCCGCAGGCGCCGCTGCCGTGGGCAGCAGCCGCGCTGCCGCGCAGGGCCTGGACGTGCCGGCCTCCAACCGCGCCGCTGGTCGGCCCATGCCCGCGGACGAGTACGGCATGCCGTCGAAGTACGAGGCCCACGTGAAGCGCCGCCGCAGCGACGTGCTGGTGAACCGCCAGAACTTCTCGGACTGGAGCATGACGCCGCTGCAGAGCCAGCTGGGCACGATGACGCCGAACGGGCTGATCTACGAACGCCACCACAACGGCGTGCCCGACATCAACCCCGACGAACACCGCCTGGCCATCCACGGCATGGTCAAGCAGCCGCTCGTGTTCACGATGTCGGACCTGATGAAGTACCCGTCGGTGACGAAGTTCTACTTCATGGAGTGCTCGGGCAACGGCTTGACCGACTGGCTGAAGCCAGCGTCGAAGACCGTGCAGCAGAGCCACGGCCTGCTGTCCTGCGCGCAGTGGACGGGTGTGCCGGTGTCGGTGCTGCTCGAAGAGGCCGGCATCTCGCCCGATGCCACCTGGGCGCTGGCCGAGGGCGCCGACGGCGCGGCCCACGCACGCAGCATCCCGATGAAAAAGATGCTCGATGACGCGCTGCTGGTCTACGCGTCGAACGGCGAGATGCTGCGCGCGGAGAACGGCTACCCGCTGCGCCTCTTCATCCCGGGCTGGGAGGGCAACGTCAGCATCAAGTGGCTGCGCCGCATCAAGCTGGCCGACAAGCCGTGGCACCTGCGCAGCGAAACTGCGCGCTACACCGACCCCATGCCCGACGGCAAGTGGCGCCAGTTCAGCTTCGACATGGAGGCCAAGTCGGTGATCACCTCGCCCTCGGGCGGCATGAACGTGCGCCCGGGCGAACTGATGATCCAGGGCTTCGCTTGGTCGGGCAACGGCAGCATCAAGGCCGTGGACGTGACGACCGACGGCGGCCGCACCTGGCGCGAAGCCACGGTGGAGGGGCCGGTGCTCGACAAGTGCCTGACGCGCTTCCGTTTCCCCTGGAAGTGGAACGGCGCGCCCGTGTCCATCGCCAGCCGCGCCGTCGACTCCACGGGCTACGTACAGCCCACGGTCGAGGACATCAAGAAGGTGCGGGCCATCACCGGCTTCGTGCAACACCACAACGGTATCTTTCCGTGGTCGATCGATGCTTCCGGGGAGGTCAAGAATGCGATCGGTTGAGACGTTCTGCCTGTCGCTCGGCGCGACACTTCTGCTCGCGGCCTGCGCCGCGCCCGGTCCCACGACCGACGCCAAGCCCGCCGCGCCGCGCCTGGGCAAGGCGGTGAGCGAACAGTCGTTGGCGGCCTGGAACATCGACGTGCGCACGACCGACGGCCTGGGGCTGCCGCCCGGCTCGGGCTCGGTCGCGGCGGGCAAGCTGGTGTACGAGAGCAAGTGCATCGCCTGCCACGGCGCCGACGCCAAGGGCGGCTCGATGTTCGGCCCGATGGTCGGTGGCATCGGCTCGTTCAAGACCAACACGCGCGTGCTCACGGTAGGCAGCATGTACCCGTACGCGCCGGTGCTGTTCGACTACGTGCGGCGAGCGATGCCCCTGACGGCACCGCAATCGCTGAGCAACGACGAGACCTACGCCGTCAGCGGCTACCTGCTGCACCTGAACGGCCTGGTGCCCGCCACCGCGGTGATGAACCGTGAAACCCTGACCGCCGTTCAGATGCCCAACCGCGACAACTTCATGGTCGACACGCGGCCCGACACGCAGGCCGTGCGCTGCACCAGCAACTGCCCGCCGATCTCGGCCCAGCGCTGAAAGAGGCGCCGGGGGCGGGGGCGGGCTAAACCGCCCCCGCGCGCCGCAGCGTTTCCAGCACCGGCCGGCGCAGCACTTCGCGCAGGCCCCACCAGCCGGCCATCAGCGCCAGCAGGGCGCCGGCCAGCGTGCCGAAGAGCGGCACCCAGGGTGAAGGGGCCCAGGCGAACTCGAAGGCGTAACGCGCCAGCAGCCAGCCCAGCACCACGGCCACGCCCGATGCCAGCAGACCGGCCAGTGCGCCCACCCCCAGCAGTTCGGTGCGCTGCACCTGGGCCAGCAGGCGGCCGCTGGCGCCCATCGCCCGCATGATGGCGAATTCACGCGCGCGCGCCTCGCGCGTGGCCGAGATGGCCGCGAACAGCACCACCAGCCCGGCCACCAGCGTGAAGCCGAACAGGAACTCCACGGCACGGATCACCTGGTCCAGCACCCGCTGCACCTGTGCGATGCTGGCCGAGACGTCGATGTTCGTGATGTTAGGGAATTCGCGGCTCAGCGCGCTGTCGAAGCTGGGTGTGCCCGGCGCGGCATCGGCCGGCGCCTGTGGGGCGCGGAAGGCGCTGATGTAGGTCAGCGGCAGGTCCTCCATCTTCGCCTGCGGGAAGACGACGAAGAAGTTGACGCGCATCGAACCCCAGTCGACGTGACGCAGGCTGGTGATGCGCGCTTCCTTGGCCTGGCCGGCGATGTCGAAGCGCAGCGTGTCGCCCAGCTTCAGCCCGAGTTGATTCGCCAGCCCGGTTTCCACCGACAGGCCGTCGGACTCGTCCGGCACCCAACGCCCGCCTTCGACGAGATTGCCTCGCGGCAGTGTGGCGCTGTGGCTGAGGTTGAACTCGCGCTCGACGAGGCGGCTGGCGCGTTCGTCGCTGTACTGGCCGGCTTCGGTGGTGCGGCCGTTGATGGCCACCAGGCGGCCGCGGATCATCGGGTACCAGTCGAAGTCCTTCACGCCGGCCTTGGCCAGCGCACCGCGGAAGGGCTCGGCCTGGTCGGGCTGGACATTGATGACGAAGCGGTTGGGCGCGTCGGGCGGCGTCGCCTGGCGCCAGCTGCTGATGAGGTCGGTGCGCAGCAGCACCAGCAGCATCAGCGCCAGCAGGCCCACGGCCAGCGCCGAGACCTGCAGCACCGCGAAGGCCGGCCGCGCGGCGATCTGGCGCGTGGCGAGCACCAGCCAGCGCGGCGCGCGGCTTTCGGGCACCGCGCGCTTGAGCAGCCGCACGGCACCGTAGGACAAGGCCGCAAAGATCGCGATGGCCACCGCAAAACCGCCCACCGCGATGGCGCCGAGCTTGGCGTCGGCCGACGCCGCCAGCAGCAGCGTCACGAAGCCACCCGCGCCGTCCGCCAGCACGCCCAGCGATGAGGCCTTCAGCGCCCCGACATCGCGGCGGATGACCCGCAGCGGCGGCACCCGCGCCAGCTGCAGCACCGGCGGCAGGCCGAAACCCAGCAGCAGCGTCATGCCGACGCCGATGCCGAACAGCGCCGGCCCCCAGCCTGGCGCCGGCAGCGCCACCTGCACCAGCCCGGCCAGCAGCCAGACGAAGACGTTGTGCACCATCAGCCCGATCAGCACACCCAGCACGCTGGCGGCCAGGCCGACGAGCGCGAACTCCATCGTGTAGGCGCCGGCGATGCGGCGCTGGCTCAGGCCCAGCACACGCAGCATGGCGCAGTCGTCGAGGTGGCGCGACGCAAATTCGCGCGCCGCGATGCCCACCGCCACCGCGGCCAGCAGCGCCGCCAGCAGGGCCACGAGGTTGAGGAACTTCTCGGCGCGGGCCAGCGTCTGCTGCATCTCGGGGCGGCCGCTTTCCACGGTGTCCAGGCGCACGCCGCGCAGCGGCGCGCTCTTGATGCGTTCGTTGACCCATTGCACGTATTCGCGCACCACGGCGTCGCCACGCGCGGCTTCCAGCGTGGGCGGCGCGGCCACCAGCAGCCGGTGGTTGACGCGGCTGGCCGGCTGCACCAGGCCGGTGGCGGGCAGGTCGGCTGCGGCCAGCATCACGCGCGGCGAAAAGCTGGAGAATCCCGCGCCGCGGTCGGGTTCGAGCACGATCAGGCGCGTGATCTTCAGCGTAGCGTCGCCCAGCAGCAGCGGGTCGCCGACTTTCAGCTGCAGCGCGTCGAGCAGCGCCGGGTCGACCCACGCGGTGCCCGGCTCGGGGCCGGCGGCCACGGTCTGCACGGCGGCGTCGGGCGTTTCGCGCAACTGCAGCCTGCCGCGCAGCGGGTAGGCCGGGCCGACGGCCTTCACGGCCACGAGCCGCGTGGCGCCGCCCTGGCTGTCGCTGGCGCGGCCCATGCTGGGGAAACCCACGTTCTGCGCCACCTGCAGGCCGAGTTCCCTGGCCTTGGCCACCAGTTCGGGCGGCGCCGGCCGGTCGCTGCTGATGGCGGCGTCGCCGCCCATGAGCTGGCGTGCGTCGCGCTGCAGGCCGGCGCTCAGGCGGTCGGCGAAGAAGCCCACAGCGGTGAGTGCGGCCACCGCCAGCGTCACCGCCACGGCCAGCAGGCGCAGTTCGCCGGCACGGAAATCACGCAGGGTCTGGCGCCAGGCCAGGGCGCGCAGGGAGGGGGCTCGCAAGGTCGTCATGCGGCGAAGGTACCTGAATCGGCGCCACGCTGCCGGTGCCGGGCCCGAAACCCGCCGCGCGGGGGGCCCGCAAGGCGGCGGCGTTGACAGCGCTCAACGAGCGCGCGCGCGGCCGATCCAGACTGGCCGTGCGTCGGGGATGGGCGGCCGCAACCGCTTCTGCGACGCAGCCTGAAGACCGCATCGAAGGAGAAGACCATGAAGATCCAACAAGCGACGAAGCTGACCGTGTTCGGCCTGGCGGCAATGGCTTGCAGCGTCGCGCTGGCCCAGCAGGCTCGCACGGATCTCGGCCAGCGTGAGTACACCAACAACTGCGCCGTCTGCCACGGCAGCGACGCCAAGGGCAAGGGCATCTACAACAACTTCCTGAAGACCGACGCGCCCGACCTGACCACGCTCGCCAGGCGCAACGGCGGCGTGTTCCCGGTGGCCAGCACCTTCGACACCATCGAAGGCGCCGGCACGGGCCATGGCACGCGCGACATGCCCATCTGGGGCCAGGAATACAGAGTCAAGGCCGGCGAGTACTTCGGCGACCTGCCCTACAACCCCGATGCCTTCGCCAGCGGCCGCATCCTGGCGCTGATCGAGCACCTGAACAAGCTGCAGGTGAAGTAGCACGCCCCGTCAGGCCGCGGCCGCGAACGCCGCGTCGAGCGCGGCCGTCCAGCGCGCCTTGTCCTCGGGCGGCGCGAAACTGGCCTTGAAGCTGTTGCGCGCCAGCGTGTAGGCGTGCTGGCGCGTCAGTTGCGGCAGCGCGGCGAAGGTCTCGACGAAGTTCTGGTTGATGTAGCCGCCGAAGTAGGCCGGATCGTCGCTGTTGACGGTGGCGCACAGGCCCGCGGCCAGCAGTTCGGGCAGCGTGTGTTCGGCCATCGTGCGGAACACACGGAGCTTGACGTTGGACAGCGGACACACCGTCAGCGGCATGCCTTCGACGGCCAGGCGCCGCACCAGCGCCGCGTCTTCGAGGCAGCGCACGCCATGGTCGATGCGCTGCACGTGCAGCACGTCCAGCGCGTTCCAGATGTAGGCCGGCGGGCCTTCTTCGCCCGCGTGCGCCACGAGATGCAGGCCCAGTTCACGGCAGCGTGCGAACACGCGCGCGAACTTCTCGGGCGGGTGGCCGCGCTCGCTGCTGTCCAACCCCACGCCGCTGAAGTGCCGGCGCCAGGGCAAGGCCGCTTCGAGCGTCGCGAACGCCGCCTCTTCGCTGAGATGGCGCAGGAAACACAGGATGAGCTGGCTGCTGATGCCGAGTTCGGCCTGGGCGCGGTCGCAGGCGCGCGCCAGGCCCTGGATCACGGTGGCGAAGGGCACACCGCGGTCGGTGTGGGTCTGCGGGTCGAAGAAGATCTCGGCGTGCACGACGTGGTCGGCCGCGGCCCGCTGGAAGTAGGCCCACGCCATGTCGTGGAAGTCGTCTTCCTTCAGCAGCACGCTGGCGCCGGCGTAGTAGATGTCGAGGAAGCTCTGCAGGTCGGTGAAGGCATACGCGGCGCGCAGCGCCTCGACGCTGGCGTAGGGCAGCGCCACGCCGTTGCGCTGCGCCAGCGCGAAGATCAGTTCGGGCTCGAGCGAACCTTCGATGTGGATGTGCAGCTCGGCCTTGGGCATGGCGCAGAGCAGTTCGCGCAGGCTGCGGTCGAGCGGGGTGGACGTGCCCATGGTGGCGGTCGGGCTCAGGGCCGGCTGCAGTTCAGCGCAGCGCGTCGGGCACACCCGCCGCGTGGGCCTGCTGGTCGGCGTGGTAGCTGCTGCGCACCATCGCGCCCACGGCGGCATGGCTGAAGCCCATCGCCGCAGCTTCGCGCTCGAACATCCTGAAGGTGTCGGGGTGCACGTAGCGCCGCACCGGCAGGTGGTGGCCGCTGGGCGCCAGGTACTGGCCGATGGTGAGCATGTCGATGTCGTGCGCGCGCATGTCGCGCATCACCTGCAGAATTTCTTCGTCGGTCTCGCCCAGGCCGACCATGATGCCGCTCTTGGTCGGCACGCCGGGCACCTGCTGCTTGAACTTCTTCAGCAGGTTCAGGCTGAACTGGTAGTCGCTGCCCGGGCGCGCTTCCTTGTACAGGCGCGCCGTGGTCTCCAGGTTGTGGTTCATCACGTCGGGCGGCGCTTCGCGCAGGATCGAAAGCGCGCGGTCGTCGCGGCCGCGGAAGTCGGGCACCAGCACCTCGATGCGCGTGCCCGGCGACAGTTCTCGCGTCTTGCGGATGCACTCGACGAAGTGGCCGGCGCCGCCGTCGCGCAGGTCGTCGCGGTCGACGCTGGTGATCACCACGTACTGCAGCTTCAGCGCCGCGATGGTCTTGGCCAGGTTCAGCGGCTCGTCCACGTCGAGCGGGTCGGGCCGGCCGTGGCCGACGTCGCAGAACGGGCAGCGGCGCGTGCAGATGTCGCCGAGGATCATGAACGTCGCGGTGCCCTTGCCGAAGCATTCGCCGATGTTCGGGCAGGACGCCTCCTCGCAGACGGTGTGCAGCTTCTGCTCGCGCAGGACCTGCTTGATCTCGTGGAAGCGCGATCCGGGCCCCGGCGCGCGCACGCGAATCCAGTCGGGTTTCTTGAGTTTTTCCTTCGGGAAAAACTTCAGCCGCGCCGTCTTGAGCGCGCCTTTTTCCTTTACCCCGGCTTCACGCATGTTCTAGCTTCGTGACAACGATGCCGGCCAGTCTTCTGCCCAGCGCTTCCATGCCGTCCATGATTCCGAGATCGCGGGTCTGGGTCACCTGCAGGCCCGGATAGC
>CAMTUD010000157.1:0-19776 GCA_947084805.1 uncultured beta proteobacterium
CGGGTGATGGCCTGGCGGATCCACCACGTCGCGTAGGTCGAGAACTTGTAGCCGCGACGGTATTCGAACTTGTCCACCGCCTTCATCAGGCCGATGTTGCCTTCCTGGATCAGGTCGAGGAACTGCAGGCCGCGGTTGGTGTACTTCTTGGCGATGGAGATGACCAGGCGCAGGTTGGCCTCGATCATTTCCTTCTTCGCGTCGCGGCTGGCCTTCTCGCCCTCGTTCATCTTCTTGTTGATGAGCTTCAGGTCTTCCAGCGGCACCACGGCGCGGCTTTGCAGGTCGCTCAGCTTGGTCTGCAGTTCCTGCACGGCGGGCAGGTTGCGCGCCAGGATCGTGCTGTAGGCCTTGCCGGTGGCGATTTCCTTCTCGGCCCACTTCAGGTTCATCACGTTGGGCGGGAAGTGCTTGATGAAGTGGTCCTGCGGCATGCCGCACTTGTCGACCACGATCTTGCGGATCTCGCGCTCGTAGCGGCGCACGTCGTCGACCTGGCTGCGCAGGATGTGGCACAGCTTCTCGATCGTCTTGACCGTGAAGCGGATGGTCATCAGGTCCTGGCTGATGGCGTATTGCGACTTGTTGTAGGAGGGCGACTTGTAGCCTTCCTTCTCGTAGGCCTTGCGCATCTTGTCGAAGTGCGTGCGCAGGGTGGTGAACTTCTCCAGCGCCTGCTTCTTCAGCTCTTCGAGCTTCTTCGTCAGCGCCTTGCTGCCGCCGTTGCCGTCGTCGTCGTCTTCCTCGTCGAATTCGTCGAAGTCTTCTTCGGCCACGTAGTCGTCGGCCTCGTCGATGCTGATGAAGCCGTCGACGACTTCCGAGATCTGCTGCTCGCCGGCGCCGATGCGGTCGGCCATGGCCAGGATCTCGGCGATGGTGGTGGGCGAAGCGCTGATCGCCAGCATCATGGCCTGCAGGCCGCCTTCGATGCGCTTGGCGATTTCGATCTCGCCTTCACGCGTGAGCAGCTCGACGGTGCCCATCTCGCGCATGTACATGCGCACGGGGTCCGTGGTGCGGCCGAACTCGCTGTCGACGGTGGACAGTGCGGCTTCGGCGGCCTCTTCGGCTTCTTCTTCCGTGGCGGTGGTGGTGCCGCCGCCGGCCACCAGCAGCGTGGCCGCGTCGGGCGCCTGTTCGTAGACCGCGATGCCCATGTCGTTGAGCATCGAGACGATGGCTTCGAGGATTTCCTCGTTGATCAGCTTCTCGGGCAGGTGGTCGTTGATTTCCTGGTGCGTCAGGAAACCGCGCGTCTTGCCCATCTTGATGAGCGTCTTCAGCTCCTGGCGGCGCTTCTGCGCTTCTTCTTCGCTGAGCGTGGTTTCCTCGAGGCCGAACTCGCGCATCAGCGCGCGCTCCTTGGCGCGGCTGACCTTCATGCGCAGCGGCTTGACCTTGACCGCCTTTTCGCCTTCGCCCGCGTCGACGGCCTCGACGACTTCGCCTTCGGCCTCGACCTCGCCTTCGGCTTCACCCTCGAATTCGCCGTCGATGTCACCCAGGTCGACGTCCTCGGCCGGCGGCGCCTTGGGCTCGGCGTCCTTCTTGCCGGGCTTGGCGCTGCCCTTGGCCGGCTTGGCAGGCTTGGCCTCGGCCTTCGCGGGCTTGACCTCGGCCTTCGTCGGCTTGGCCGCGGGCTTGGCGACCTTCGCCGGCGCGGCGGGCTTGCTGGCCTCGGCCTTGGCCGGGGTCTTGATCAGCGCCTTGGCCTCGGCGGCCGGCGCGGCCTTGGACTTCGGTGCAGCCGCGGGTGCCGCAGCGGCCTTGGCGGACTTCGGGGCAGGGGCGGCGGCGGGCTTCTTGGCGGTCATGCGGTTCCTTGGGGCTGGGGTAGCGACACGGGACATGCGCGGCACAACGCTTCAGGCCCATCTCGACAGGGCCGGCCGCGGAGCACGTCGGCCCGCCCGCGGTGAAGTCGGGCCGGCAGCACGGTGCGCGCATGTCGTGCAGGCAAGTTCGCGTGAACTTTTCCGGTGTGCAACCCTGGCGGGTGGGGGTGACCCAAGCTGAACATGTCAGACCCTTTTCGAGGGTGGTCGGGGCCCGGAGGTGTTGCTGTCACTCTTGCCGCTGCGACAAACCGCGGATTATACCCAGATCCCAGGCAAGTGCTGGGGCCAGGAGGGTGCTCAGGACGGTCGGGCCAGCGCCTGCTCGGCCTTGCGATGGGCGTCGCTGAGCTTGCGCATCTCGCCGATGCGCGACAGCGTTTCGCGGTCGGTCTGGCCCGCGGCGATGAGTTCGGCGATCTCCTGCTCGAGCTGGTCGCGCCACAGGCGGTGCATGACCCGGCGCAGGTCGTCCAGCCCCTGCTCCTCGTCCGCCACTGCGGCGTTGACCCAGCCCAGCGCCGCCGCGTGGCTGTCTTCGTCGGCCAGCGCCTGTTCCAGCGCCGCCCAGGTCTGCGGCCCGTGCTCGGTCAGCTGGCGCTCCAGCCAGGCCACCACCGCGCCGTGCGCGCCGCCCAGGCCGTGCAGCAGCGCGTGGTCTTCGCCGCTGAGCTTCTCCCACCAGTCGCTGTGGCGCAGCAGCAGGCGCAGCGCCAGGTCGGCCGAGCCCGCCGGCGCGCGGCGGCCGGCGCGGCGCAGCGGAGCCTGCACGTTCATCGGCCCCTGGCCGCGTGGCCGCGGTGTGGGTGCCGCTGCGGGCGTGGTGCCCCACAGCGACTGCAGGTCGGCCGGCTCCAGTTGCGCCGTACGCGCCAGTTCGGGCAGCAGCTGGCGTTTCAGCGCACCGTCGGGCAGCGCGCTCCACAGCGGCTTGGCCTGCGCCAGCATGCGTGCACGGCCTTCGGCGCTGCCGAGGTTGGCATCTTCCGAGGCCATGGCTACCAGTTGGCGCGACAAGGGCACGGCCTGCACCACCTGCTGCTCGAAGGCCGCGGGACCGAGCTCGCGCACATAGCTGTCGGGGTCGTGTTCGGGCGGCAGGAAGAGGAACTTGACGCTGCGCAGGTCGGTCGCGTGCGGCAGCGACGCCTCCAGCGCGCGCCCTGCGGCGCGGCGGCCGGCGGCGTCGCCGTCGAAGCTGAACACCACGCTGTCGGTGAAGCGGAAGAGCTTTTGCACATGGTCGGCCGTGCAGGCCGTGCCCAAGGTGGCCACGGCGTTCGGGAAGCCACTCTGCGCCAGCGCCACCACGTCCATGTAGCCCTCGACGACGAGCGCGTAGCCCTTGTCGCGCAGCGCCTGGCGGGCCTCGAACAGGCCGTAGAGTTCACGCCCCTTGCTGAACAGCGGCGTCTCGGGCGAGTTGATGTACTTGGGCTTGCTGTCGTCGAGCACGCGTCCGCCGAAGCCGATGACCTTGCCGTCGACGCCGCGGATCGGGAACATGACGCGGTCGCGGAACCAGTCGTAACGGCCGCGTTCGGCGGCCGCTTCCGCTGCGGCGCCTTCTTCGGCGTCCTTCAGCCGCACCAGGCCCGCCTCTTCGAGCAGCGGGTCGTCGTAGTTCGGGAACACACCGGCCAGCGTGCGCCAGCCCGGCGGCGCGAAGCCCAGGCCGAAGCGTGCGGCCACGGCACCGGTGAGGCCGCGGCGCTTCAGGTAGTCGATGGCCCGCGGCTGCGCCTTGAGCTGCGCACGGTAGAAGTCGGCGGCGCGCTCCAGCACCTCGCCCAGCGACAGTCGGCGTTGGCGCAATGTGTCGCGGCGCTGGCGCTCGTCGGGGCTGACCTGCTCTTCGGGCACCGCCAGGCCCGCGCCTTGCGCGAGTTCACGCACCGCCTCGACGAAGCTCAGGCCCAGGTGTTCGCTGAGGAAGCGGATGGCGTCGCCGCTGGCGCCGCAGCCGAAGCAGTAATAGAACTGCTTGGACGGGCTGACCGAGAAGCTCGGCGACTTCTCGCCGTGGAAGGGGCACAGCCCCATGAAGTTGGCGCCACCGCGCTTGAGTTCGACGTGGCGGCCCACGACGTCGACGATGTCGACGCGGGACAGCAGTTCCTGCAGAAAACCGGCGGGGATCACACGCCGAGTCTAGCCACCCCATCGTCGTCGGTCGGCGGCGCCGGCGGCACTGGCGCCGGCACCAGCGCCGGCCCGATCGCGAAGATGCCCTTGTAGTCGCGCACCCAGCCCGCCACCTGGTTCACCGGCATCGGCGCGGCGATGCCGGTGCCCTGGCCGATGATGCAGCCCAGGTCGAGCAGCGTGCGCGCCTGCGCCGGGTTCTCGACGCCTTCGGCCACCACGGTGCAGCCGAAGGTGCCGGCCAGGCCGATCACGCCTTCGACGATGGCCAGGTCCTGGGCGTCGTCGAGCATGTGGTGCACGAAGCTGCGGTCGATCTTCAGCACGTCCACCGGCAGCCGCTTCAGGTAGGTCAGCGTGGAATAGCCGGTGCCGAAGTCGTCGAGCGCAAAACGCACGCCCGTGCCCTGGCAGCGTTCCAGCAGCACCGAGGTGGCCTCGATGTCGGCGTGGGCGGCGGTTTCCAGCATCTCGATCTCGAGGTGGCTGGCCAGCGGCTCGGGGTGGCGCGCCAGCAACTCGGCCAGACGCTGCGCGAAGTCGGGTTCCTGCAGGTGGCGTGCCGAGACGTTGACGCTGACCGACACGTCCAGCCCGTCGCGGCGCCAGCTCGCCAGGTGTTCGAGCGCGCGCGAGATCACCCAGTCACCGATGCGTGAACTCAGGCCCGTGCTCTCGATCAGCGGCAGGAACTGCAGCGGCGCCACCAGGCCCTGCTGCGGATGTTCCCAGCGCAGCAGGGCCTCGAAGCCCAGCACCCGCCCGGTCTTCATGTTCACCTTGGGCTGGTAGTAGAGGACAAACTCCTGCTGGTCCAGCGCTTCCTGGATGCGGCCGATGGCCATCACTCGCTGCTCGGTGCGGCGGCGGTGCTCGGGGTCGAAGAACAGGTAGCCGTTGCGGCCTGACTGCTTGGCGCCGTACATCGCGTGGTCGGCGTGGCGCAGCAGCGTGTCGGCGTCGCTGTGGTCCACCGGGTAGACCGTGGCACCCATGCTGGCGGTGACCTGCACCGGCGGCTGCGTCGGGTCGACCAGGTAGGGATGTCCCACCACCCGCAGCACGCGCTCGACGGCCAGCCGCGCGGCTTCCAGCGTGCCGGCCCGCAGCAGCAGCACGAACTCGTCGCCACCCAGGCGCGCGGCGGTGTCGGTCCACTGCTCGCGGCCGCGCAGCGCGCCCTTCAGGCGGGCAGCCAGATCGACCAGCAGCCGGTCGCCGGCGGCGTGGCCATGCTGGTCGTTGACGGGCTTGAAGTGGTCGAGGTCGAGGTAGCAGACGACGAGCAGGAAACCTTCGCGGTCGGCCGCGCGCATGGCCTCGTCGAGCAGTTGCGACAGGCGCGTGCGGTTGGGCAGGCCGGTGAGCTCGTCGAAGTGGGCCTGGCGCAGCAGCTGGTCGCGCTGCGCCTGTTGCTGCGTGATGTCGGAGATGACGAGCACGCGGTAGCGCAGGCCACTGCCAGCGTCGCCCACGGTCGAGACCGTGGTCTGCAGCGTGCACGTCGTGCCGTCACGGCGGCGTTCCAGCAACTCGCCGCGCCAACTGCCCTGGTCGCGCAGGCCGGCCCACATCGCCGCGCGCTGCTGGCGCGCCAGGGGGTCGTCTGTCGCCGGCTGCAGCAGCGAGGGCACCTTGCCGAGCAGTTCCTCGCGCGGCACGCCCAGGATCTGCGTGTAGGCCGGGTTGACGTCCAGCACACACAGCTCGGGGTCGGTGATGAGCAGGCCCTCGTGCAAGTGCTGGAAGAGTGCGGCCGACATGCGCTGCTGGTCTTGCGCGGCCCGTTTGTCGTGGATGTCGGCCAGCGTGGCCATCAGGCGCAGCGGCTGGCCGGCAGCATCGCGTTCGATCACCAGCAGCGTGGCCTCGGCCCAGCGCCAGGTACCTGCCGCTGCGCCGTTGCCAGGGTCGGGCAGGCGCAGTTCGACCTCGCGGCGGCCGGCCGCGCCGCTGCCCAGCGCGGCAACGGCTTCGTCGAGCAGCGGCAGGTCATCGGGGTGCACGCGCTGGCGCCAGGCGGCCGGTGTCCAGCGCGACCCGGCCACGCCGCTAAGGCTGCGCCAGGCCGTCGACGCGAAGCCGGTGCCTTGGCGCAGGTCCCAGTCGGCCACGCCCAGGCGCGAACCGTCGAGCGCCCATTCCCAGCGCTGGGCGCGGTTGCGCCACTGCACCGTGGCGGCCTGCGCCAGCAGCAGCGTGGCGAGTGTGGCCGCCAGCCAGACGGCCAGCGCGGCGAGGGCGGCTTCGTTCTCCAGCCCGAGGAAGAGGCCGCGCCGGGCGCCCAGGGCACCCAGCAGGCCGACGCCGAGCATCCCGCTGCTGGCCAGCGCAAACTGCCCCCGCAGCGTGAGCCAGAGCAGGCCGACGGGCGGTGCGGCCAGCGCCAGCGCCACCAGGGCGGGCTGGCGCGAGGCCGGCGCCAGCGCCACCAGCAGCAGCATGAAAGACACCAGCACGGCCGCTGTGGCCGTGCGCCAGCTGAAGTGGCGGCTCTGCAGCGCCAGCAGCAGGCTGCGGTCGAAGGACAGCAGCGCCCCGGCGCCGCCCAGTGCGCCCAGCGCGAGCACGGTCCAGCCGGCGAGCGCCGAAACCGGTGTGCCGCCCGGGGCCGTCCAGGTCAGCCCCAGCGTGAAGGCGACGGCCGCTGGCAGCGTGGCCACGCAGAGCCCGGCGCCGGCGAGCAGTGCGATATCGGTGCCGCGCTCGAGCCGCGCGTCGAAGTGCAGGTGGCGCAGCAGCCGGTGGCCACCCGCGGGGGCCACGGCCACGGTGGCCGTGGCCCCCAGGGCCTGTGCCAGCGGCAGGCCCAGGCTGAGCAGGGCGGCCAGCAGGCCGAGCACGGTGCCGCCCCAGGCCGCACGACCGCCGCGCCAAGGGGCGGCCAGCGCCAGCCCGCTGGGCAAGGCCAGCGCCGACCAGGGTGCGAGCGGCAGGCTCAGCGCACCGGCATAGGCCAGCAGCAGCGACAGCAGCGCCAGCGCGCCGCCACGCAGCGCGGCTGCGGCGGCATCGTGCATCCCGGCCACCCGGGTTTGCAGGCCGAGCTCGGGGGCCGGGTCGGCGTTCAAGGGGGCGCGCGGCGCAGGCGGTTCGGGCGGTTCAGGCGGAGGTCGAGGCCCACGCGCTGCGCTGCGCCGGGTGTCGTCAGAGCGTGAAGTCGGCCAGCGAAGCGCCGCCGGCCAGCGCGGCGGTCAACCACTTCGGCTTCAGCCCGCGCCCGGACCAGGTATCGCCGGTGGCCGGATTGCGGTACTTCGCCGCCACCTTGGTGGTGGCTTTCTTGGGCGCTGCGGCCGCCTTGCTGCCGATATCGGCCAGCGTCAGGCCGTATTCGGCCATCAGCGCCTTGACCTTGTTGATGGCATCGCCGCGCTGCTCACGCTGGAAATCGGCAATCTGCTTTTCGAGCGCGGCCTTTTGGGCCAGAAGTTCGCCTAGGGTATCTTTTGCCATGAACAGGCTCCGGTATGAAGTGGGAAGCCGGAAATATAACCCGGGGCCGTCGTGGGCGCCCTGTGGATATTCCTGGCCCGGCGCGGGCCTGAATCAGGCCGGCGGCGGCACGTAGCCGGCCACCTTGTCGGCGTCACCGCCGAAGAGGAATTGCTCCATCTGGCGCGCCAGATACTGCCGTGCCCGGGCATCGGCCAGATTCAGCCGGTTTTCGTTCACCAGCATGGTCTGGTGCTTCTTCCAGAGCTCGAAGGCTTCCTTGCTGACATTTTCGTAAATGCGCTTGCCCAGTTCACCGGGGTAGGGTGAAAAGCCCAGGCCTTCGCCTTCCTTCTTCAGATAAACACATTGCACCATGCGGGCCATATTCACCTCGTTTGTCAGAATTTCTTGACCAGCACCTGCGAACGCCGGTCCCAGTTGTATTTGCGTTTGCGCGCCTCGGGCAACCATTCCGGGTCGACGGGCGTAAAACCACGCTTGATGAACCAGTGCATCGTGCGCGTGGTGAGCACGAAGATACTGGCAAAACCGGCGGCGCGGGCCCGCTGTTCGATGCGTTTGAGCAGCCGCTCGCCGTCGCCCTGCCCTTGCGACAACGGCGACACCGTCAGCGCGGCCATTTCGGCCGTCCTGGCTTCGGGGTAAGGGTAGAGCGCTGCACAGCCGAAGATGATGCCGTCGTGCTCGACGACGCTGTAGAACTCGATGTCGCGTTCGATCTCGGTGCGTTCACGGCGCACCAAAGTGCCGTCGCGCTCGAAGGGCTCGATGAGCTGCAGGATGCCACCGACGTCGTCGCTGCTGGCTTCGCGCAGGCTTTCGAGCTTCTCGTCGACCACCATCGTGCCGACGCCGTCGTGCGTGAAGACCTCCAGCAACAGCGCGCCATCGGTGGCGTAGGGCAGGATGTGCGAACGCTCGACGCCGCCTTCGCAGGCCTTCACGCAGTGCTGCAGGTAGAAGGCGGTGTCGGTGGGCAGCGTGGGTGCGGGCAGGGCCGCCAGCAGCTTGCGCGCTTCGGCCAGGGCCAGCTCGGTGTCGATGGCGCTGTCCGGGTCGTCCTGCGTTTCGCGGATGCCGGGCATCTCGGTCATGAAGACCAGCTTGTCGGCCTGCAGCGCGATGGCGGTGGCGGTGGCCACGTCCTCCATCGTCAGGTTGAAGGCTTCGCCCGTCGGGGAAAAACCGAAGGGCGACAGCAGCACCAGCGCCCCGATGTCGATGGCGCGACGGATGGCCGCCGAGTCGACGCGCCGCACGAGGCCGCTGTGGATGAAGTCGGTGCCGTCGACGATGCCCACCGGGCGCGCAGTGAGGATGTTGCCCGACACCACGCGCACCGTGGCGTTGGCCATCGGCGTGTTCGGCAGGCCCTGCGAAAACGCGGCTTCGATCTCGAAGCGCAGTTGCCCGGCGGCCTCCTGCGCGGCGTCCAGCGCCACCGGGTCGGTGACGCGGATGCCGCGCACGAAGCGCGACACCTGCCCCTTGGCGGCCAGCTGTTCTGTCACCTGCGGCCGGAAGCCATGCACCAGCACCAGCTTGATGCCCATGGCGTGCAGGATCGACAGGTCCTGCACGAAGGTATTGAGCTTGCCCGCGGCGATGGCCTCGCCGGCCAGCGCCACGACGAAGGTCTTGCCGCGGTAGGCGTGGATGTACGGCGCCACGGCGCGGAACCACGGTACGAAGGTGTGCGGGAAGACGAGGCTCATTGGGGGGTCGACAAGTGGCGCGATTGTGCCGCAGCATGCCGGCCCCGAACCCTTGCCAGGAGACCACGATGGACGCGTACAAGACCCACGGCGCCTTCAGCTGGAACGAGCTGACGACCAGCGACCCGGCCGCAGCGGCCGACTTCTACGGCCAGCTCTTCGGCTGGACCGTCAAGGCGCCCGACGCGGCGATGGGCGGCTACCGTGTCGTCAACATCGGTGACACCAGCATCGCCGGCATCATGGCCCACCCCGAGGGCGCACCGCCGATGCCACCGCACTGGGGCAGCTACATCACCGTCAGCCACGTCGACCAGACACTGGAGCGCTGCATCGCGCTGGGCGGCCGCGTCCTGGTGCCGGCGATGGACATCCCGGGGGTCGGCCGCATGGCCGTGCTGCAGGACCCGCAGGGTGCCGTGCTCAGCGTGATGGCCTACGCCATGGGGTGATGGAGCCTGGCGCGGAGATAATTCGCGCCCCGTGACCCCATCCCCCGCGGGCCCGCGCGGCACAGCCCGCGTGCCGCCCAGCCCCATCCCGCCGATCACCTACCCCGAGTCGCTGCCGGTCTCTGCCCGGCGCGAGGAGATCGCTCGCGCCATTGCGCAGCACCAGGTGGTCATCGTCTGCGGCGAGACGGGTTCGGGCAAGACGACGCAGCTGCCGAAGATCCTGCTCGAACTCGGTCGCGGCCTGGGCGCGGGTGGCAGCGGCCTGATCGGCCACACGCAACCGCGGCGCATTGCCGCCAGCAGCGTGGCCAAGCGCATCGCCGACGAACTGAAGAGTCCGCTGGGCGAGGTCGTCGGCTACAAGGTGCGTTTCCAGGACCGCCTGCAGCCCGGCGCCAGCGTCAAGCTGATGACCGACGGCATCCTGCTGGCCGAGACCGAACGCGACCCGCTGCTGCGCGCCTACGACACCATCGTCATCGACGAGGCGCACGAACGCAGCCTGAACATCGACTTCCTGCTCGGCTATCTGAGGCAACTGCTGCCGAAGCGGCCTGACCTGAAGGTCATCGTCACCTCGGCCACCATTGACGCCGACCGCTTTGCCAATCACTTTGCCGGGAAGGCCGGGCCGGCGCCGGTGATCATGGTGTCGGGGCGGCTGTTCCCGGTGGAGCAGCGCTGGCGGCCCTACGAGGAGAGCCGCGAGTTCGACCTCGACAACGCCATTGCCGACGCCGTCGACGAGTTGTGGCGCAGCGGCCCCGGTGACATCCTCGTTTTCCTGCCCGGCGAACGTGAGATCCGCGAAACCGCCGACCACCTGCGTCGCCACCTCCTGCAGCACAGCAAGGGCGGCCCGCCGCCCGAGATCCTGCCGCTCTTCGCCCGCCTGAGCCAGCAGGAGCAGGACCGCGTGTTCGAGGCCGGCAACGGCCGCCGCATCGTGCTGGCCACCAACGTCGCCGAGACCTCGCTGACGGTGCCCGGCATCCGCTACGTCATCGACAGCGGCCTGGCGCGCGTGAAGCGCTACAGCTGGCGCAACAAGGTCGAGCAGCTGCAGATCGAGGCCGTCAGCCAGGCCGCGGCGCAGCAGCGCGCCGGGCGTTGCGGGCGCGTGGCCCACGGCATCTGCATCCGGCTCTACGGCGAGGACGAGTTCAACGGCCGGCCGCGTTTCACCGACCCCGAAATCCTGCGCAGCAGCCTGGCCGGCGTGATCCTGCGCATGAAGGCCTTGCGGCTGGGTAATGTCGACGCCTTCCCCTTCGTCGAGCCGCCACCGGGCAAGGCCATCGCGGACGGCTACGCGCTGCTGGCCGAGCTGGGCGCGGTAGACGACGACAACGAGCTCACGGCCATCGGCAAGGAGCTCAGCCGCCTGCCGCTGGATCCGCGTGTGGGCCGCATGATCCTGGAAGCCCGTAACCACCAGGCGCTGAGCGAGGTGCTGGTGATCGCCGCCGCGCTGAGCGGCCAGGACGCACGCGACCGGCCGCTCGACAAGGCGCAAATCGCCGACGAACGGCACAAGCCTTTCGACGACGAGCGCAGCGAGTTCATGGGCACGCTCAAGCTGTGGAAGTGGGTCGAGGAAGGCCGCGGCGTGCATGGCCACGCCCAGCAGAGAGAGGCGCGTGTTGACAGCCACAAGCTCACCAACCGCCAGCAGGAACAGCGCCTGCGCGACGCGTTCATCAACCCGCGCCGCGTGCGCGAATGGCGCGACATCCACTCGCAGCTGCTGACCGTGGTGGCCGAACACGGTTGGCGCCTGAACGAGGCACCCGCCACCTACGACCAGGTGCACCTGTCGCTGCTGGCCGGTCTGCTGGGCAACATCGGCTGCAAGAGCGACGACGAGGACTGGTACCTCGGCGCGCGCGGCATCAAGTTCTGGCGCCACCCGGGCGTCAACCTGAGCAAGAAGCCGGGGCGCTGGATCGTCGCGGCCGAACTGGTGGAGACCACGCGGCTCTTCGGCCGCGGCATCGCCGCCATCGAGCCGACGTGGATACCGCCGCTGGCCGGCCAGCTGTTGAAGACGCAGCTGCTCGAGCCGCACTGGGAGAAGAAGGCCGCGGAAGTGGTCGCGCTGGAGCGCGCCACGCTTTACGGCATCGTGATCTACAACAACCGCAAGGTGAACTACGGCCGCATCGACCCGGCCGGCGCGCGCGAGATCTTCATCCGCGAAGCCCTGGTGGGCGAGGAATGGGAGACACGCCTGCCCTTCCTGGCGCACAACCGCAAGCTGGTGGTGCAGGTGCAGGAACTGGAGCACAAGGCGCGCCGGCAGGACGTGCTGGTCGACGAAGAGCTCATCCACGCCTTCTACGACCAGCAGCTGCCGAAAGACGTGTGCAGCGGCGCCAGCCTGGAGCGCTGGGTCCGCGAAGAGAGCAAGAAACAACCGAAGCTGCTGCACCTGACGCGTGAAGAGCTGATGCGCCACGAAGCCGCCGGCATCACCACCGACAGCTTTCCAAAGACCGTTCGCCTGGGCGGCATCGACTGCGCCGCCAGCTACCTGCACGAACCCGGCGACGCCAAGGATGGCGTGACGGTGGCGGTGCCCATCTATGCGCTGAACCAGGTCAGCGAGGAGCGCTGCGAATGGCTGGTGCCCGGCATGCTGCAGCCCAAGGTGCTGGCACTTTGCAAGACGCTGCACCAGCGCCCGCGCTCGCGCCTGGTGCCGTTGCCCGACTACGCCGCCGAGTTCTGCGCCAGCACGCCCTACGCCCAGGGCGGCCTCATGGACGCGCTGCTGAAGGCGGTGCGTGAACGCACGCAGATCGCCGTGCAGCGCAACGACTTCAAGCTCGAACAGCTGAGCCCGCACCTGTTCATGAACTTCCGTGTCATCGACGAAAACGGCCGCCAGCTCGGCATGGGACGCGACCTGGCCAACCTGAAGGCCGAGCTCGGGGGTCAGGCGCGCACGGCCTTCCAGGCGCTGGCGGTGCTGAAGACCAGCGCGACCACGGCACCAGCAGCTTCGCTGGCGACGCAGCAGCCGGCGGTGGGCGGGCGGGGTGTTCGGGCCGAGGTGGTGGCCCCACCGGCGCCGCCCGCGCCGGCCGAGACGCAGAAGTACACCGCCTGGACCTTCGGCGAACTGCCCGAGCTGATGGAGGTGCGCCGCGGCGCGCAGGTGATGGTCGGCTTTCCGGCGCTGCTGGACCGCGGCACGCACGTCGAGATCGAGGTTTTCGACGAGCCCGATGCCGCGGCGGCGCAGCACCGCGCCGGCCTGCGCCGCCTGGTGGCGTTGCAGCTGAAGGAGCCGCTGAAGTACCTGGAGAAGAACATCCCCGGCCTGACCGCCATGGGCGCCGCCTACATGCACGTCGGCCAAACGCCCGGCGGGCCGGGCGGGGGCACGCTGGAAGAATTGCGCGCGCAGATCATCGACGTCGCCGTCGACCGGGCCTTCCTCGCCGAGCCGCTGCCCACCGACGAGCGCAGCTTCGCCGCCCGCCTCAACGAAGGTCGGGCGCGCCTGAACCTGATTGCCGCCGAGGTGGCGCGCCAGGCCGGCGTGGTGCTCACCGAGCACGCTGCCGCGCTGCGCAAGGTGAAGGACAGCAAACCGCCGCGCGACGTGGCCGACGACATCAGCGCGCAGTTGCAGCGCCTGGTGGGCAAACGTTTCCTGCTTCACACCGACTGGGCTGCGCTGCAGCACCTGCCGCGTTACCTGAAGGGCGTGGTGCTGCGCCTGGACAAGCTGCGCGCCGACCCGGCGCGCGACGCCACGCGCCTGGCCGAGCTGCGCCCGCTGGAGCAGCGCTGGCTGCGCAAGACCGCCGAACTGCGTGGCGCGCCGCATGCGCGGCTGGACGAATACCGCTGGCTGCTGGAAGAGCTGCGCGTGAGCCTGTTTGCCCAGGAACTGCGCACGCCGCAGCCCGTCAGCACGAAGCGGCTGGACAAGGCCTGGTCGCAAATCGAGTCCTGAAGTGGAGCCCCCAAGCGCGCTCGCGCTCGCTACTCCCAGGGGGGGGCCGTCCGCCATCGCCCGGCAGAGCCCGTTCCGCGGCGGGAAGCTGAATCAGTTCATCGCATATGCGAATGACATTGATTCTCAATACGGATATACTGCGGCCATCCGTCACTTCCACCCGAGCCCAACGTGAAGCGCCTCTTTTCCTCGACCGACCGCCCGCACCGCCCCGCCGCCCGCAAGACGCTGCGCCTGCTCACGTCGACCGCGGCGGCCGCGGCAGCCCTGCTCGCCTGCGGCGCCACGCTGGCGCAGGACAAGGTGCTGAACCTGTACTCGGCGCGCCACTACCAGACCGACGAGGCGCTGTACGAGAACTTCACCAAGGCCACCGGCATCCGCATCAACCGGGTCGAGGCCGACGACGCCGGCATCCTGGCGCGCCTGAAGGCCGAGGGCTCGGCCAGCCCGGCCGACGTCATCCTGCTCGTCGACGCCGCCCGCCTGTGGCGCGGTGAACAGGAAGGCCTGTTCCAGCCCGTGAAGTCGGCCGTGCTCGAAGCGCGTGTGCCACCGCAGTTCCGCGGCGGCGTCTCGGCACAGGGTGCGCAGTGGTTCGGGCTGTCGACGCGCGCGCGGCTCGTGGTCTACGACAAGAGCCGCCTGAAGGCGGCCGATGTCGACAGCTACGAGAAGCTGGCCGCGCCCGCGCTGAAGGGCCAGTTCTGCGTGCGCAGCGGCTCGCACCCCTACAACCTGAGCCTGTTCGGCAGCATGGTCGAACACCTGGGCCCGGCCGCCACCGAGACCTGGCTCAAGGGCCTGGTGGCCAACATGGCGCGCCCGCCCAAGGGTGGCGACACCGACCAGATCAAGGGCGTGGCCAGCGGCGAGTGCGGCGTGGCGCTGACCAACAGCTACTACTACGCCCGCATGCTGCGCTCGGCCAAGCCCGAGGAGCGCGCCGTCGCCGAACGGGTGGGGGTCGTCTTCCCCAACCAGTCGAGCTGGGGCACCCACGTGAACATCGCCGGCGGCGCGGTGGCGCGCAACGCGAAGAACCGCGACGCGGCCGTCGCCTTCCTCGAGTACCTGGCCGGCGACAGCGCGCAGCGCTACTTCGCCGACGGCAACAACGAGTACCCCATCGTGCCCTCGGTGCCGATGAACGAGGTGCTGGCCTCGCTGGGCCGCTTCAAGGCCGAGACGGTGCCCATCGCGCAGGTCGGCGCGAACACCGCGCAGGTGCAGCAGATGCTCGACCGCGTCGGCTTCAAGTAGGTCACGGCAGAATGCCGCCACAGCCCCGGCCCGTGGGGCGGGGAGGGCGGGGTATGACGTGGGCCGACTTCCGGTGTGCCGGGCTGGCGATGGTGGTGTGGTGTTGCGCCGCCGTCGCGCCGGCTTCGGCGCAGGAGCCGCCGGCATCGACAGCGGCGGCGCCGGCAGCCGCCTCGACAGCGGCGGCGGCGCTGCCGCCGGCCGAACTCTTCTTCCGCCAGCCCGACTTCGACTCGGCACGGCTGTCGCCCAGTGGCCGCTGGCTGGCCGTGCGAGTCGGTCTGGCCAACGGCCGCTTCGGGCTGGCGGTGCTCGACATCGACGGTGCCAGGCCGCCGGCCGTGGTGGCCTACTTCAGCGACAGCGACATCGGCCGCTACGAGTGGGTCAACGACGAGCGCCTGGTCTACGACGTGGTCGACCTCGAACGCGGCAGTGGCGACCCGCGCTACGCGCCGGGGCTGTTCAGCGTCATGCGCGATGGCAGCGAGCTGCGCCAGCTGGTTCACATGCACCGCCAGGGCGTGAGCGGCCCGCAGCGGCCCGGTGAGCGCCGCCTCAGCCCCAACCACGTGCTGCTGCAGGTGCCCCAGGGCGGCAGCGGTGACGAGGTGGTGGTGGGTGAGTGGGTTTTCAGCCGCTGGCGCGAGCCCCAGGCGCTGATCCCCAAGCTGCTGAACGTCGTCAACGGCCGTGTGCGTTCGATCGCCCAGGGCATGCCGGCAGGCGCCACCGGCTGGATCTTCGACAGCCGTGGCCAGCCGCGTGTGGCCACGGTGCTGCGCAACGGCCGGCTGCAGGTGCACTGGCGGGCCACGGCCGAAGCCGACGCCGACGCGAAGGCCGACGCCGACGGGCCGGCCTCCTGGCAGCAGATCGGCAACTTCGATGCGCTGCGGCCGCCCTGGCGGGCGCAGCAGGTCGACTCGCTCGGCCGCCTCTACGTCACGGTGCCCGAGGGCGAACGCGGCGAGCAGGTGCTCAAGCGTTTCGACTTCGCCACCGGCCGCCCCGAAGCGCAGGCGCTGGTCAGCACGCCGGGTTTCGACTTCGCCGGCAGCGTCATCGTCGACGCCGAGGCCGGCGCCTTTGTCGGTGTGCGTGTCGACACCGACGCCGAGTCCACGGTGTGGTTCGAGCCGCGCATGAAGGCGCTGCAGGCGGCCGTCGACCAGCGCCTGCCCGGCCGTGTCAACCGCCTCAGCTGCCGCCGCTGCGGCGGGCCGGAACGCACGGTGCTCGTGCAGTCGTGGTCCGACCGCGACCCCGGCCAGTTCTGGCTCTGGCGTGGCGAGGCCGAAGCGCCGACGCTGTGGCGGCTGGTGGGCCTGCGCCGCAAGGGTGTCGAACCGCGTCAGATGGCGACACTGGACCTGCAGCGTTATGCGGCGCGCGACGGCCGCGAGATCCCGGTCTGGCTGACCACACCCGCCGGCCCGGCCGCCGCCCCGCGGCCTGCGGTGCTGCTGGTGCACGGTGGCCCCTGGGTGCGCGGCGGCCGCTGGGGCTGGGCGCCGATGGCGCAGTTCCTGGCCTCACGCGGCTATGTCGTGATCGAGCCCGAGTTCCGCGGCAGCACGGGCTACGGCGCCGCCCACTTCCGCGCCGGCTGGAAGCAGTGGGGCCGCGCGATGCAGGACGATCTGGCCGACGCCGTGGCCTGGGCTGCGGCCAAGCAACTCGTCGACCCGAAGCGGGTGTGCATTGCCGGCGCCAGCTACGGCGGCTACGCCACCCTGATGGGGCTGGTCCGGCACCCCGAGGTCTACCGCTGCGGCGCCGCCTGGGTCGCGGTCAGCGACACGGCATTGCTGTTCGAGTCGGCCTGGGAAAGCGACATGAGCGAAGAAGCGCGCCTGCACACGCTGCCGGTGCTGCTGGGCGACCCGGTGGCCGACGCCGACGCCTTGCGCGCGGTGTCGCCGGTGGCGCAGGCCGCGCGCCTGAAGTTGCCGCTGTTGCTGGCCTATAGCGAACTCGACCGCCGCGTGCCGCTGCTGCACGGCAGCCGCCTGCGCGCCGCGCTGCAGGCGGCCGGCAGCGAGCCGATCTACGTCGTCTACCCGGGTGAAGGCCACAGCTGGCAGCGTGCCGACCACCGCACCGACTTCGCGCAGCGGCTCGAACGTTTCCTGGCGCAACATCTTCGCTAGGGTGCAGCCGCGTTTGACGCGCGCGGCCTCCCTAGAATGCGGGGTCACCGCCGTCCGCGGGCCGCCACCCTGGCCCCCTGGCATCGGAGCGCGGCCACCCGCCGCCCAGCGTCCTGGAGGTTTCCCGTGCAGAGCCGTGCAATTGCCTTTGCTGTCATGCTGACGCTGGCCCCGGCCGCGTGGGCCCAGGCGGTACGGGCCGAAGGCGCCGCCTCCGCTGCCGCCGATGCCGACGCCGCGATGGAGCGTGCCAAGCGCGCCGCAGCCGGGCCGTTGAGGGCCATCCAGCAGGCGTCGAAGATCCGCCGCCGCCCTGGCGAAGGGGAAGCCGTGGCGCCAGCGGCGGCCGCGCCAGCCGCAACGCCGACCTCGACGACAGCCTCGACGTCGGCCCCCAGCACCGTGCTGGCGGTGTCGGGTGCGTCGGCGTCGGTGCCTGCGGCTGCTGCCCCTGTCCCTGCACCGGCACCGGCACCGCCACCCGAACGTGCCGTGGAGCGCGCCGAAGCGCCCGCGGTCGCACGCGTGCTGGAGGCCGAGGCCCGCATGCCGACCGTGGCCGCGGTGGCCGCCATCGAGGCGCCGGCGGCCGCGGTGGCCACCCCCACGATGCCGACGATGGCCGTTTCGCAGCCGCTGCTGGACACGCTGCCGATGCAGCCCAAGGTGCTCAGCATGGTCGAGCCCAACATCCCGCCGCGTGTCATGGAACAGGGCCCGCGCGTGGCCGAGGTCGAGGCCGAGCTCATGCTGCGCGCCGACGGCAGCGTGGCCGGGGTCACCCTGCTGCCGCCGGTGCCACGCGCGTGGCAGCGCTACATCACGGCGGCGCTCGAACAGTGGCGCTTCGAACCCCTGGGCGCGGCGCGCACGCACCGCGTGCGGCTGGTCTTCAGCGCGCCGAACTGAGGGCCGCGGCGCCCGGGCGCGCGGCCCGGCGCTGGCTCAGGGACACAGCACGCTCAGCGCGCGGTCCATGCCACCTTCGACGATGGCCACCATGGCCTGCTCGCGCACGGCGGGCTTGGGGTGGTAGGCGATGGACAGGCCGGCGGCGGCCATCATCGGCAGGTCGTTGGCGCCGTCGCCCACGGCGATGGTCCGGGCGGGCTCGATGCCCATCAGCTCGGCCACTTCCAGCAGCACACGCCGTTTCTCGGCGCCGTCGACGACCTCGCCCCACGGCCGCGGCACCAGCGCGCCGGTGAGGCAGCCGTCGACGACCTCCAGCATGTTGGCGCGTGCGAAGTCCAGTCCGAGCCGGGCGCGGATGCGTTCGCTGAAGTAGGTGAAGCCGCCGCTGACCAGCAGCGTCTTCAGCCCCGCGGCCTGGCAGGCGCGCACGAAGCTCTCGACACCCGGGTTGAGCTGCAGGTGGCGGGTGTAGACGGCTTCCAGCGCCGACACCGGCACGCCGCGCAGCAGCGCCAGGCGACGGCGCAGGCTGTCGGCGTAGTCGGCGATTTCGCCGCGCATCGCGGCTTCGGTGATCGCCGCCACCTCGGCCTTGCGGCCGGCCACTTCGGCGATCTCGTCGATGCACTCGATGTTGATCAGCGTCGAGTCCATGTCGAAGGCGACGAGCTTGTAGTCGCCCAGCCGCAGCGGCGGCTGTTCGGCAATCCGGCCGCGCACGAAGAGGCCGGGTTCGATCTCGGTGGCCATCACGCGCCCACCTGCAGCGGCTGGCCCAGGTGCTTGAGCAGGTCGCGCAAGTAGTGCGCGCGGTCGGCCGGGGCGCTGATCTCGCGCTCGATGCGCAGCTTGTCGTTGCCGGCGAGCTTGATGACGCGGTTCTTCTGCACCAGTTCGATGATGCGCTGCGGATCGATCGGCGCCTTGGGGCGGAAGGTGATGCTCATCAGCTTGGGTCCGGCGTCGATCTTGGCCACGCCATAGGGTTTGGCCAGCACACGCAGGCGGTGGGTGTCGAACAGCGTCTGGCCCTGCGTGGGCAGCTTGCCGAAGCGGTCGGTGATCTCTTCGAGCAGGCTGTCGATGGCCTCGGGCTTCTCGGCCGAGGCCAGGCGCTTGTAGAGGTTCAGCCGCGTGTGCACGTCGCCGCAGTAGGCGTCGGGCAGCAGCGCAGGGGCGTGCAGGTTGATCTCGGTGGTGGCCGCCATCGGGTTCAGCAGGTCGGGTTCGCGCCCGGCCTTCAGGCTGCGCACGGCTTCGCTGAGCATGTCGTTGTAGAGCTGGAAACCGACCTCCATCATGTTGCCGCTCTGGTTTTCGCCCAGCACCTCGCCGGCGCCGCGGATCTCCAGGTCGTGCATCGCGAGGTAGAAGCCGCTGCCCAGCTCTTCCATGTCCTGGATGGCCTGCAGGCGCAGCGCCGCCTGCTTGCTCAGGCCCTCGACGTCGGGCACCAGCAGGTAGGCGTAGGCCTGGTGGTGGCTGCGGCCCACGCGGCCACGCAACTGGTGCAGTTGGGCCAGGCCGAACTTGTCGGCGCGGCTGATGACGATGGTGTTGGCGGTGGCCACGTCGATGCCGGTCTCGATGATCGTCGAGCACAGCAGCACGTTGTGGCGCTGGGCCACGAAGTCGCGCATCACCCGCTCGAGTTCGCGCTCGGGCATCTGACCGTGAGCAATGGCGATGCGCGCCTCGGGCAGCAACTCGGCCAGCTTGTCGCGTCGGTGGCCGATGGTCTCGACCTCGTTGTGCAGGAAATACACCTGACCGCCGCGCTTCAACTCGCGCAGCACCGCTTCGCGGATCGTGCCCTGGCTCTCGTTGCGCACGAAGGTCTTGATCGACAGCCGCCGCTGCGGC
>CAMTUD010000158.1:0-3859 GCA_947084805.1 uncultured beta proteobacterium
CTCTGCATCACCAGGTCGGCGCTGAAGCCCAGGCAGGCCAGGTCCTTCAGCTCGTCGCGTGTCATCGTGCCGGTGGTGTCCTGGCTGCCGATGCTGGTCATCTTCGGCTCGCAGTAGGTGCCGGGGCGCACGCCCGTGCCCTCTGGCAGGCCACAGGCGCGGCCGACCATCTTCTGCGCCAGCGTGAAGCCGGCCTTGGTGCCCGCGGGAATCTGCGGCAGGCGGAACACGGTGCTCGCCGGCAGGCCCAGGAACTCACGCGCGCGCGCCGTCAGGCTGCGGCCGATGATCAGGTTGATGCGGCCGCCGGCGCGCACCTCGTCGAAGATGACCTGGTTGCGCATCTCGAAGTTCGTGACGAGCTCGCCGCCGCGCAGGATCTTGCCCTCGTAGGGCAGGATGTCGATGACGTCGCCCATCTCCAGCTTCGTCACGTCGACCTCGATCGGCAGCGAGCCCGCATCTTCCTGGGTGTTGAAGTAGATCGGCGCGATCTTGCCGCCCAGCGTGACGCCGCCGAAACGTTTGTTCGGCACGAAGGGGATGTCCTGGCCGGTGGCCCAGACGGCGCTGTTGGTGGCGCTCTTGCGCGAAGAGCCGGTGCCGACCACGTCGCCCACGTAGGCCACGAGATGGCCCTTCTTCTTCAGGTCCTCGATGAACTGCATCGGGCCGCGCTTGCCGTCTTCCTCGGGCTTGAAGGCCGCGCCGGCGCGTGTGTTCTTCAGCATCGCCAGGTAGTGCAGCGGGATGTCGGCGCGGCTCCAGGCGTCGGGCGCGGGGCTCAGGTCGTCGGTGTTGGTTTCGCCGGGCACCTTGAAGACGGTGACGGTGATGGTCTTGGGCACTTCCGGCCGCGTGGTGAACCACTCGGCCTCGGCCCAGCTCTTCATCACCTCGTTCGCCTTGGCATTGCCGGCGCGCGCCTTCTCGGCCACGTCGTTGAAGAAGTCGAACATCAGGAGCGTCTTCTTCAGCGCGTCGGCGGCCACGCCCGCCACGTCGGCGTCGTCGAGCAGCTCGATCAGCGGGTGCACGTTGTAGCCGCCCACCATGGTGCCCAGCAGCTCGGTGGCCTTGGCCTTGCTGATCAACGCCACCTTGACTTCACCGTGCGCCACGGCGGCCAGGAAGCTGGCCTTGACCTTGGCCGCATCGTCCACGCCCGGGGGCACGCGGTGCGTCAGCAGGTCCATCAGGAAGGCGCTGTCTTCGGCGCCGGGGCTCTTGATGAGTTCGATCAGTGCGGCGACCTGCTTGGCGTCGAGCGGCAGCGGCGGGATGCCGAGCGCGGCGCGTTCGGCGGCATGTTGGCGGTAGGCTTGCAGCATGGGGGTGGCTCCGGGTGTGAACAGCGAAGGATGGGCCGTCAGCCTTGCGGCACGATGACTTTCAGGCCCTTGAAATAGTCGCGGAAGAAGTCCGCGTCGAAGGTGATGAGGCCGTCGCACTGCAACAGCGCGTGGGCGCCGACGAGGAAGTCGGGAATGGTGCGCCCACGCCGGCCGCCCCGCTGGCGGTAGCGTCTTTGCATCTCGCCGGCACGCAGCGCGGCCTTGCCCTCGATGGGCAGGTAGACGAGGCCGGCGTCTTCCAGGAACTGCAGCACGTCGCTGCCCTGCTTCAGCGCCGTGCAGACTTCGGCCAGCACCACGTCGCACAGCACCACCGGGCCGGCGTGCAGCGCGTCGCGCAGCGCATCGGCCGAAGCTGCCGTGCGCGGCCCGTTGCCCAGCAGTTCGATGAGGGCCGAAGAATCGACGGCGATCAAGCCTCGTCGTCCTCGGGCGGCAGGTAGGGGTCGCCCGGGGCGCGGCCGCGGATGGCGCGCATGGCTTCGTCGGTGGACGCGAA
This sequence comes from uncultured beta proteobacterium, assembly GCA_947084805.1. GTDB lineage: Bacteria > Pseudomonadota > Gammaproteobacteria > Burkholderiales > Burkholderiaceae_C > Rubrivivax. Next base: position 1,855 of record CAMTUD010000158.1, read on the forward strand.
GCCGTCGAGCTTGAAGCGCCCGCGCAGGCGCGAGATGGCGTCGTCGACGTTCTTGCGCAGGATGATGCGGCTGCCGTCGAGTTCCACCTTCAGCTGCGTGCCCTTGGTCAGGCCCAGCGCGTCGCGCACGGCCTTGGGCAGCGTGATCTGTCCGCGCTCGGCAACGGTGGCTTCCATGGTGGGTTCAGACAAAGTAAGTATGCATGGATCATACATACCTTGCCCGCCCGGGGCAAGGGCGGCGCACCGGCTCAAGCCGGGCTGCGGCTGCGCGACAAGGCCACGATGACCGGCGCCAGCGCGGCGCGCAGGCCGCTCATCGCGGGCTCCACGGCGCCACCGTTGCGCAGCAGGCCCACGAGCTCGGAGGCCTGCTCGGTCAGCGTGTTGGCGCCCAGCGTGGCGGCCACGGCCTTCAGGTCCTGCGCCAGGCGCAGCGCTTGGGCGGTGTCGTCCTCGGCAAGGGCCCGCTCCCAGGCCTGCAGCCAGCCCGTCATGAACACGGCGGCATGGTCGACGACACGCTGGAACAGGGCCGCGTCGCCGCCCAGGCGGCGCACTGCGGCGGTGGCGTCGAAGGGGGCGGCCGACGCCGCTGCGCCGGCTTGTGCGTTGGCGTTGTCGGCGCAGGTGTCGGTCGCCAGTTCGGCCAGCGCCCCGAGCAGCTGATGCTGGGTGTAGGGCTTGGCCAGGTGGCGGTCGCAGCCGGCGGCCAGGCTGGCCTGCACGTCGCTGTCGAAGGCGTTGGCCGTCAGCGCCACCACGGGCGTGCGCGGGCGGTCGCCCTCGGCTTCCAGCGCACGCAGCGCGCGGGTCACGCTCAAGCCGTCCATGCCGGGCATCTGCACGTCGACGAAGGCCAGGTCGTAGGCCTGCTGGCGCAGCAACTCCAGCGCCATCAGGCCGTTGGGCGCGACGTCTACCGTCACCGGCTGGCCTTCGAGCATGGCGCGGAAGAGGTAGACGTTGACCTCGTTGTCCTCGGCCAGCAGCACGGTGTGCGCTTGCATGCCCGGGCGCTGCGCCGGCTGCGCCCGCGCCGGCTGGGTCGCCAGCGGCGCCGCCGCCAGCGGCACGCACAGGCTGAACACGCTGCCCAGGCCGGGGGTGCTCGACAGCGACACCGTGCCGCCCATCATCAGGGCCACGCGGCGCGTGATGGCCAGGCCCAGGCCGGTGCCGCCGTACATGCGCGTCACGCCGCCGTCGGCCTGGCGGAAGGGCTCGAAGATCGTGTCGTGTTTGCTCGGCGCGATGCCGATGCCGCTGTCGACGACGTCGAGGCAGACGACGCCCGGGCGCGCGGCATCCGGTGCGGCGCGCAGCCGCACTTCGCCGTGCGCGGTGAACTTGATGGCGTTGCTGACCAGGTTGTTCAGCGCCTGCTCCAGGCGCAGGCCGTCGCCGGCCACGCCGTCGGGCAGGTCGGGCTGAATGTCCAGGTGCAATTGCAGCCCCTTGCCCTCGGCGCGTGGCCGCATCAGGTCGACCACACGTTGCAGCAGCGTGTGCAGTGAAAAGGGCCGGTGCTCCAGCTCGAGCCGGCCGGCCTCGATCTTCGACAGGTCGAGCAGGTCGTTGATCAGTTCGTGCAGCGTGCGCCCGGCTTCCTGGAACAAGCGCACCTGGCGCTGCTGTGTGGCATCCAGCGCGCTGGCGGCCAGCAGGTCGGCCACACCGAGCAGGGCGTTCAGCGGTGTGCGGATCTCGTGGCTGACGTTGGCCAGGAACTCGCCCTTGGCGCGCGCCGTCTCGGCGGCGATGGCCAGTTCCATCGCCAGCTGGCGTTGGGCCTCGGCCTGGCGGCGCTGCTGCAGCAGCAGCGCCAGCGCCAGGCCGGCAACCGCAGTGGCCAGTGGCGCAGCCCAGGACGTGGGCTGGTGCCACCGCACCAGCAGCAGGGCGGCGGCCACGGCCACGGCCCCCAGCGCCAGCGCGGCGGCGCTGGCATCGCGGCGAGATCGGAAGAGCACACGTCTGAACTCCAGTCACTGATGGCTACATC
>CAMTUD010000159.1:0-4473 GCA_947084805.1 uncultured beta proteobacterium
CGTGCCGGCATCCAGAGCGTGCCGAGCGGCCAGGTGTCGGCCGGCTATGCGGTGGGCATGACCTATTCCCAGAGCATGCAGCTGGTCGTGCTGCCGCAGGCCTTCCGCAACATGCTGCCGGTGCTGATGACGCAGACCATCATCCTGTTCCAGGACACCTCGCTGGTCTACGCCATCGGCGCCTACGACCTGCTGAAGGGCTTCGAGATCGCCAGCAAGAACTTCAACCGGCCGGTGGAAACCTACCTCGTGGCCGCCGTCGTCTACTTCATCATCTGCTTCTCGCTCAGCATGCTCGTGCGCCGCCTGCAGCAGAAGATCGCCATCATTCGCTAGAAGGCCGGGCCGTCATGATCCAGATAAAAAACGTCAGCAAGTGGTATGGCAGCTTCCAGGTGCTGACCGACTGCAGCACCGTCGTCAACAAGGGCGAGGTGGTGGTGGTGTGCGGCCCTTCGGGTTCGGGCAAGAGCACTCTGATCAAGACCGTCAACGCGCTCGAGCCCTTCCAGAAGGGCGACATCACGGTCGACGGCGTCAGCATCAGCGACCCCAAGACCGACCTGCCCAAGCTGCGCAGCCACGTCGGCATGGTGTTCCAGCACTTCGAACTCTTCCCGCACCTCAGCGTCACCGAGAACCTGACGCTGGCCCAGATCAAGGTGTTGAACCGCAGCCCCGACGAGGCCATGGCGCGGGGGCTGAAGATGCTCGACCGCGTGGGCCTGATGGCGCACAAGGACAAGTACCCGGGCCAGCTCTCGGGCGGTCAACAGCAGCGTGTGGCCATCGCCCGCGCGCTGAGCATGGACCCGATCGTGATGCTCTTCGACGAGCCCACCTCGGCGCTCGACCCCGAGATGGTGGGCGAGGTGCTCGACGTGATGGTGCTGCTGGCCAAGGAAGGCATGACGATGATGGTCGTCACGCACGAGATGGGCTTCGCGCGCAAGGTCAGCCACCGCGTCATCTTCATGGACGCCGGCAAGATCGTCGAGGACTGCAAGAAGGAAGACTTCTTCGGCAACACCTCGGAGCGTTCACCGCGGGCGCAGGATTTCCTGTCGAAGATCCTGCAGCACTGAGCCAGGGCAAGCCCGCGTCGGGGCCGAGACCGGGCCTGCGGTGGCGCGTTCAGCGCGCCGGCGCGTCGTTGCGCTCACGTTCGTTGCCCTCAACACGCAGCAAGCCCGCCAGCGCGCCTTCGGGGGTGATCTCGGGCACCTGGAACTGCACGCGGTTGAAGTCGAAGTCCAGGCCACCGCGTTCGCGCCAGGTCACCGGCACGCTGACACCCACGGTCAGCCCGCTGCCCAACTCGCGCTCAACGAGCGTGTACTCCTTGCGCCACAGCGTGAAGCTGGTGACGAAGGCGTCGGCCACCACTTCCGCGAAGCCGCGCACGCTGGCGCGCAGCCGCGGCGTGGCGCTGGCGCTGAGCGTGGCGCCCAGCACCAGGCCCTGCGCGTTGGTCCAGTCCAGGTCGAACTGCGTCTGCACGCCGGCGCTCACGCCCAGGCCCAGGTTGATGCTCAACCCGCCGGTGACGCGGATGACGGCCAACCCGGCCGAGATGCCGGCGTCCAGGTGGCCGTTGATGCCGGCCTGCGCCGGCACCACGAAGCGCACACGGCCGGTGACGTGCAGCGTCTCGGGCAGCGCGGGGTCGAAGTCGGTGATGCCGATGCTGCCCTGGTCGATCTGCCCCGGGCCGACGCTGGCCTCGGCGTTGACGCCACCGCCGATGGTGGCCGCGATGCCGACCACGTTGCCGCCCACCGCAAAGCCGAAGATCGGTATCGACACGGTGGGAAAACGCACCAGTTCGCGGCTCCAGGTGCGTGCGTCGAACAGCGTGATCGGCCGCGCGATGGCTACCGAGCCGCCGATGCGCACGCCGGCGTCGCTGTTGACGCGGATGCCGAAGTCACCCTGGAAGCTGTCGCTCAACCGCAGCGTCGCCGTGCCCTGGCCGAAGGCCAGCAGCGTGTCGCCGGGCGTGGCACCTTCCTGCGGCCGGCCCTGGCTGTCGCTGGGCACGTTGCTCACGCCCACCAGCAGCGTGCCGCTGATGCGTTCGCCGATGCGGAAGGGTGTGTCGACCGAGGCCGTGAACGCACCTTCGGCATAACGCGCACGCAGCGTGGCGTTGATGCCCGGAATCGCCGGCTGCAGCTCGCCGTTGGCGCTGACGCTCCAGGCCTCGTCGCGTTGCTGCACTTCCACGTGCACGGTGCCGCCGCGCAGCCCCGGCACGCCGGCGGCCAGCTGCAGGTCGCCGGCGATCAGCAGCGACTGCGCGCCGGCTGCGTCGGGCCCGTAGCGCACCGCCAGACCGGCCGATTGCAGGCCGGGGACGTTGGGCTCGACACTGCCCGCAGCCGAAAAGGCGCCGGCCTCGTAGCGCGCCTGCACGCGCGCGGCGCGGATGCCACGGATCTTGTCCGGGTTGGTGATGGCCAGCGTGCCCTCGCCGCCGAAACCGCCTTCGCTGCGGTACCACAGGCGCATCTCCGCGGTGTCGAAGAGCCGCGTGTCGGCGCTGAGGCTGCCTTCGAGCTGGAAGCGGCCCGCGCTGTCGACCTCGGCGCGCAGGGTGCCCATGCCGAAGTTGCGGATCTCGAACTGCGCGTCACCGCCGACGATGAAGTCCTCGCCGTCGTAGCCCAGCATCACCGACGAGGCGGTGACGTTCAGCCCGGGCACGTGCAGGCGCTGCGCCAGGGCCGTCGCGTCCAGCGTGTAGGCCAGCAGCAGGCGGCCGTTGACCACTTGCGCCGGGATGTTCAGCCCGGCCAGCGCCGGGTGGCTGGGGTGCAGCACGGCACGCGCGTACACCCCCTGGCCCACGCTGACGCCGGTGATGTCCAGCGGGCTGCAGGGCGTGAACTCGGCCGGCCAGTCGGCCACCTCGGGGTCGCGCAGGCGGCCCTGCCATTCGCCGGTGCGAACGATCGGCATGCTCAGCGTCTGTGTGGCGCGCTCGCCTCCCGCGGCCGGGTCGGCGCGCCGCGCGCTGCCGGCGGTGCCGCCGATCACCACCTTCGGGCCCAGGTCGAGCGTGCCGCTCAGCGTGCCGATGCTCTCGCGCAGCGGCGTCGGGTCGTTCAGGCCCGGGCGTGGTTCCAGCGTCATCGCGGTGGGCGTGAACCCGGCCATGCCACCGCGCAGACCCAGGCGCAGGTTCTCCGGCGTCACCGCGCCGTTGTCGTGGCGGATGCGCCCGAGCTGCAGGTTGCCGCCGGGGGCCAGCAGCGAGAACTCGGTGGCCGTGCCGGCGCCCGGGGGCGAAGGCGGCAGCTGCGTGGTGACGTGCGCGAGCTGCCTCACCTCTTCGGCCGACAGGAAGGTGGAGCTGGCCTCGCGGCGCGCCGCGGGGCGGCCCGTGCGCTCGCCGCGACCCTCGGCGCGCGTGAACTCGACGGTGACGTCGCGTTTGAACGCGGCCAGCTGATCGGCGCTGACGCGCGTGCCGGTGCGGTAGGGCGCCAGCGCGGGGTCGGGGTGCGCCGCGCGTGCGTCGGCCTCGAGGTCGGCGCGGATCGCGCTTTCGATCGCGCCGCGGAACTGGCCACCGACGCTGCGGTTGTGCGCGGAGTCGAGCAGCTCGAGGTTCTGCAGCTCGTCGACGCCACCGATCTGGTACTCGACCATGTGGTCGATGTCGTACTTGGGTTCGCCGCTGAAGTCGAATTCGCCCAGGCTGTTCCAGCGCGGGCGCCGCAGCTGTTCCTGGAATTCGGGCGCCGACCGCGCCGGAATGGGCACCGTCTTGTTGGCCACCAGCAGCGGCAGCGTCGCGGTGGGGCCGTAGCTGGGCTGGCGTGTGCCCAGAGCGGCCATGTTCAGTGGCAGGCCGGCCCACAGCGAGGCCTGGCGCGTGCTGGCTTCTTCGCGGTCGTAGCCGGCCGGCCGTACCAGCAGGTGCTGCGCGGCGCGCGCGCGGTAGGGGCTGAGGTGGCGCGCCTTGATCGGCGGCAGCGGCAAGGGTGCCGTGACGCGGTACAGCCGCGCGCTGCCGCCACCCGCGGCAAACGATGGCGCCGTACCACCGTCCACGAAAGAGCGCATCACCACCCGCGGCACGCTGCCTTCCTGCTGCTGCAGCACATGGGCGATTTCGTGCGCCAGCAGCCATTGCCCGGCGGGTGTCGAAGGCTGGTATTCGCCGGCTGCGAAGGCGATGCGGTCGCCCAGGGTGAAGGCGCGCGCCTGGATCGATGACGCGGCGTTGGCCGCGGCGCCGTCGCTGAGCACCCGCACGCGGTCGAGGTTCTCACCGAAGCGGGGTTCGAAGAGCGCGCGCACGTCGGGTGGCAGCGGTTCACCGTGGCCCAGGCGCGCCTGGTGCTCGGCACTGAGCTGCGGTGTGGCGGCGGCAGCGGCCTCGGTCTGGTCGGCGGGTGCTGCGGCCACACGCGCCACCCGTGGCGGTGCTGTCGCGGTGGCCCGGGGCGTGCGCGATGGCGCGGC
>CAMTUD010000160.1:0-9571 GCA_947084805.1 uncultured beta proteobacterium
CGGCGGGCGCGCGGCCGGTGCGGCCGGCAGCACGGCCGCCGGCGCCAGTTCATGCACGAAGGCGACCTCGAAGCGGGCCGGCGGGTGGTCTTCTGCGTCGCCCCCCAGCGGCGGCGGCAACACGCCGTTGGCCAGCCACAGGTGCGCGGCCAGCACGCCGACAGCCAGCGCCAGCAGCGGGTGAACGCGCCTGGCGTTCACGCGAGGCCGCTCACACGCTCAGCCGCACCCGCAATGCGAGAAGCCGCGCGGGTGAAGCAAGGGCTCGACATCAAGCTTCCCGCCACGGAACCGGCTCCACCGGGCCGTTGGCGGACGGCCCCCCTGGGGGGTCGCGAGCGCAAGCGAGCTTGGGGGCCTCATTCACGTTCCCGCGGCGGCGACGAAGCAGCTCAGCGCCGCCACCGCGCTGAGGCGGAAGCGCAGCGTCAGCCAGCGCGCCACGCCCTCGGCGGCGTAGATCCGGCGGTCGACCGCGTAGCAGGCCACCAGCATGGCGCCGTGCACCACCAGCCCGGCGCTGGGCGGCATCATCACCGCCACCCAGGCCACCAGCGAGGGCACGACGCCCCAGACCAGCAACGCCAGCGGCGGCTCGGCATGGCGGAAGGCCAGGCCCCAGTGGATGCCGCCGAGGAAACTGATGATCACCGCGGCGTAGGCCGACATCGCCAGCGTGGCGTAGGGGTGGGCGTCTTCGCGCACCAGCCAGACGAGCGCGGCGCCGACGAGGAAGGGCAGCAGCCCGGCATGGCCCAGGCGGCGGGCCGACAAGGGCAGTTCGGCCGTGGGGCCGGGCCGGGGCGAGGGCGTGGGGGAGGAGGCGGCGGCAGTCATGCTGCGATTGTCGGGCCGCGCGCCGGCGGCCCGCCGCGGTGGGCCCTTCTGCCGGGCACGTGCCGTGCGCGGGAGCCTACTTCTTCGCGGCGGCGGCTGCGGTGAGCAGGCGCTCGACGGTTTCGCCCGAAATCGCGCCCGGCCGGCGCGTGCCGTCGGCGAAAAACACCGCCGGCGTGCCGTTGATGCGCTGCGCCTGGCCGAAGGCCACGTTGCGCTCGATGGCTGTGGCGTCGCACTTGCCGCCGGCAGCGGCCTTGGGCGGCACGACGCCGTCGATCATCCAGGCGCGCCAGGCCTTCCCGGGGTCGGTGGCACACACGATGTCGCGCGACTTGGCGGTCGAGTCAGCGCCCAGGATGGGCATCAGGAAGGTGTAGATCGTGACGTCCTTGATGGCCAGCAGGTCGCGCTCGAAGCGCTTGCAGTAGCCGCAGTTCGGGTCGACGAACACCGCCATCCTGCGCGCACCGCTGCCCTGCTTGATGAGCAGCGCGTCCTTCAGCGGCAGCTTGTCGAAGTCGATGGCCAGCAGCTTCTCGATGCGCGCCTGGGTCAGGTCGGAGCGCGTCTTGGTTTCGATCAGCGAGCCGTTGGCGAAGATGTGGTCGCCCTTGTCGTCGCTGTAGATGATCTCGCTGCCGCCGTAGCGCACTTCCCACAGGCCGGGCACCGGGGAACGTGTGACCTCGTCGATCTTCGGCAGGTTGGGCAGGCGCTCGGCCAACGCCTTGCGGATGGCGGCTTCTTGGGCCAGCGCAGCGGCAGGCAGCAAGGCGGCCAGGGTCAACACGGCAGCAAGCTGCAGGCGGGTGGTGCGAAAGCTCATGGGGATGTTTGTCCTGTGGATGCGGGTTCAGCCGCCGAGCGCACGCCCGGTGAGCAGGCGCTTCAGCGGCGGCAGCCGGTTGGCCAGACTCAGGCCGCGGTTGCGAAGTTCCTTCAGCAGCGGCTGTTCGCTGGCAAAGAGGTGCAGCAGGCCGTCGGTGACACGCGCCATCGCCTGCACCGGGCCCAGGCGCCGGCGTGCGTAGCGCGACAGCAGCTTCTCGTCGCCCAGGGGCCGCCAGCTCTCGCGCGCCGCCAGCACCTCGGCCAGCACGGCGACGTCGGCGAGGCCCAGGTTCAGGCCCTGGCCGGCGAGCGGGTGCACCACGTGCGCGGCGTCGCCCACCAGCACCCAGCCGGGGCCGCACAGGCGGTCGGCCTGGGCCAGCGACAGCGGCCACTGCGCACGCGGGCTGGCCAGCGTCAGCTGCCCGGCCGCGCCGCCGGTCACCTCGTTCAGCAGCAACGTGAAGTCGGTGTCGTTCAGCGCCATGCGGGTCTGCGCCGCTTCGTCCGGCAGCGACCACACCAGCGCCAGGCCGTGGCCCGGTGTCGGGCGGTCCAGCGGCAGCAGTGCCAGCACGTCGGGGCTGCGGAACCACTGCCGCGCCAGCCCGCCGTGTGCGCGGTCGCTGAGCAGGCGGGCCGCCACCGCGGTCTGGCCGTAGCCGTGGCGTTCCATGTGCACCCCCAGCGCCGCGCGGGTGGCCGAGGCCTTGCCTTCGGCCAGCACCTGCAGCGCCGCCGGCACCTCGCCGGCCACCGCGGTGACGTGGGGCGCAAACTTCACCGCCGCGCGCAGCGCACGTTCGAGTTCGGCGGCGTCGACGATCCAGGCCAGTTCGGACAGCGACTGTTGCCAGGCCGAGAAGTCGATGGCCGCCCCCGGCACGTCGCCTTCGACGTGCATCTCGTGCACCGGCGTGCGCGCGTCGGCGGGCAAGGCGTCCCACACCTTCAGCGTGCGCAGCAGCGCCACCGCGCCCGCGTTCAGCGCGTAGGCACGCACGTCGGGGTGTTCGGGTTCGGCCAGGCTGCCGAGCAGGACCACGGCCAGGCCCTGGCGCGACAAGGCCAGCGCCGTGCACAGGCCAACGGCCCCGGCGCCACGCACCAGGATGTCATGGGGCTTCATGCGTCGATTGTAGGGAGCGCCCCGGCCGCACAATGCCGGCGCACACAAGACCCCGAACCGGACAGGAAGCCCCCGTGAGCGACACCCCCTCGACCCCGCCCTGCCACATCAGCGCGCTCTTCGTGCACCCGGTGAAGTCGTGCGCCGGTGTGGCCGTGCCGAGCGCCCTGCTGGTCGAGACCGGCATCGACCTCGACCGCGCCTGGATGCTGGTCGACGCGCATGGCGAGATGCGCACGCAGCGAGACCTGCCGCGCATGGCGCTCATCCAGCCCACGCTGCGCCACAGCGACGTCGTGCTGCGTGCGCCCGGCATGCTGGCCCTGCACCTGCTGCTCGACACGGTCGAGGCGCCGACCCGCGTGCGTGTCTGGGACGACGTGGTGAAGGCCTACGACATGGGCGACCTGGCGGCGCAGTGGTGCAGCGACTTCCTCGGCACGACGCTGCGCCTGGTGCGCTTCGACCCCGAAGAGACCCGCCTGTCCGACCCGGCGTGGGCGGGCGAGATCGAGGCCGAAAACGCCTTTGCCGACGGTTACCCGCTGCTGGTGGCCAACAGCGCCTCGCTGGCCGACCTGAACAGCCGCCTGGCCGTCCAGGGCCAGGCGCCAGTGACGATGCAGCGCTTCCGGCCGAACCTGGTGCTGGACGGCCTGCAGCCCTTCGACGAGGACCACCTGCACGAGATCGACATCACCACCAGCGAAGGCGTGGTCACGCTGCGCCTGGTGAAACCCTGCACACGCTGCAGCATCCCCAACGTCGACCCGGCCAGCGCCGAGCTCGGCGCCGAGCCCGGTACCACCCTGGCCGGCTACCGCGCCGACGCACGCATGGACGGCGGCATCACCTTCGGCATGAACGCGGTGGTCGTGCAGGGCTTCGGGCACACGCTGCGCAGCGGCCAGGCGGTGGACCTGCGCTACGCCTTCGACTGAGAGCGTGTGAACAGATCCGGCACAGACCCGCGGGCCTGTCGACGCGCCTTACACCGGCCGCCAAGGCCGCCCCGAGGCCGCCGTGAACGAATTCCGGCGGATCCGCCGAGGGTCTTGATGCACAAGGCGGCGTCGTAACAATTTGTTTCGGCGGCCCGTTTCCTGCATACGGAAAGCCGGTCGTTGGGGCCGCTCGATCCGCCGTGACAAGCTTCACGGCCGAGGAGCGGCACCGCTCCCTTTGCATTCGAACAGAAACGAGACCTCTCTTGTCCAAGCATCTCCTGACCGCCGGCGCCCTTGCACTGTTGGGCCTTCATGGCGCACCAGCCTGGTCTGCCACCGTCACGCTCACCAACACCTACGCCCTGGGCGGCGCGTTGTCGGCCAGCAGCTTCAACTTCCATCCGCAGGGCATGGGCTACGACAGCAGCGCCAATGAACTGCTGTTCATCCAGCAGTCGAGCAACGCCATCGTGCGCACAGACCTCACCGGCCAGGTGCTGGGCACACGCACCATCGGCACCCTGCCGACCCTGGCCAACAGCAGCGACCCGGCGGCCAGCTACACCGTTTCCGTGGCGGCGGACGCCGGCAATTACTACTTCAGCGACTACACCCGCAACACGAGCGGCCGCGACCTGTACAGCATCGGCAAGACCAACGGCGCCGCCGTGGCGCTGTCGAACGAGGTCGCCGCCTACGGCGGCTACCCGATCGACGTGCGCAACGGCCTGCTCTACCGGACGAACGTCACCACCAACTACAACAACAGCAACCTGAACCAGATCCGCGTCTCGTCGATCGCCACGCCCGACAGCATCACGGGCACGCTGACGCTGACCGGCGGCCTGGGCATCGCCGACTTCGCCGTCGACACCGACCACGGCATGATCTGGGTACTGGACTACGTGGCCAGCGCGTCGATCCGCCGCTACGACCTGACCACCGGCGCGCTGCAGGAAACCTACGCGCTCGGCCTCGACGGCCTCGACGCGGGCATGACCTACGCCAACAACACGCTGTACTACTGGGACTGGAAGACGGGCAGCGGCAGCAGCCTGCGCAGCTACGCCGTCGACGGCCTCGCGAGCGTGAACGGCGGCACGGTGCCGGAACCCGGTTCGCTGGCGCTGATGCTGGGCGCCCTGGGCGCGCTGGCCCTCACGCGGCGCCGCGCCGCACGCTGAGTCTGCGTCTTCAGGCCGGGCGACGCTCGGGCAGCGGGATGAACTCCGTCTCGCCTGGCACGGCCGGAAAGCGGCCCGCCGCCCAGTCGTCGGCGGCCTGCACGATGCGGTCCTTGCGCGACGAGACGAAGTTCCACCAGATGTGGCGATGCCCCAGCGGCGCGCCACCGATCAGCACCACACGTGCCTCGGCGTCGGCCGAGAGCATGGGTTCGCTGTCGGCGTCCAGCACCACCATCTGGCCGGGCGGCAGGTCTGCACCGTCCAGTTGCGCGGCGCCCTCGACGACGTAGACGGCACGCTCTTCGGCCGGCGGCAGCGGGAAGGCGTCGCCGGCGGACAGCCTGATGTCGAGGTAGAGCATCGGCGAGCGCACGAGCACCGGCGAACGCGCGCCGAAGGCCGTGCCCACCAGCACCCGCAGCCGCGCGCCGCCGACCTCCAGTTCGGGCAGCGCCGCCGCCGGCGTGTGCACGAAGGCCGGCGCCATCTCCTCGTCGGCCGCCGGCAGCGCCACCCACAGCTGCAGGCCATGGCTGCGACGCCTTCGCTGGCGCAGGTCGTCGGGGGTGCGCTCGCTGTGCACGATGCCGCGGCCGGCGCTCATCCAGTTGACGGCGCCGGGCTCGATGCGCTGCACCACGCCCAGCGAGTCGCGGTGCTGCATCGCCCCTTCGAAGAGGTAGGTCACGGTGGCCAGGCCGATGTGCGGGTGCGGCCGCACGTCGTGCTGGTCTTCGGGGCCGGCGTCGACCGGGCCGAAGTGGTCGAAGAACAGGAAGGGCCCCACCGCCTGGCGCGCGGCAGCGGGCAGCAGCCGGCGCACCGTGAAGCCGCCGCCCAGGTCCTTGGTGTGCGCTTGCAGGGTCAGCATGGGGTGAGGGCTCCGACGGTTGAGCGAGCGCAATGGCTGCCGTGGCCGGGGCTGGCAGCGGCCGCGGGGGCCGCCAAGAATGCAGGCGTCCTGACTCGCAAGGAGATTCGATTGTCACGCCTGCCCCTGATGCGCAGCCTGGCCGGCGCAGCGGCCAGCCTGGCGCTGTTCACCGCCCACGCGCAGCAGGCGTACGACCTGCGCCTGTTCAACGTGGCCGTCGACTTCCCCTGCTGCAGCGCCCAGGCTGCGGCCGGCACCTTCGAGGACCTGTTCAACAACGGCAACCCCCTGCAGGGCGGCCTCTACGGCGGCAACCTGGCCGGCAGCGGCAGCTACAGCGCGGTGAACAACGGCTTTTCGCCCGGCGCCGAACTGAGCGGCCCGGCGCCCGACCCGGCGGGCGTGGTCTACGGCGCCGGCCGCCTGCGCCTTTCGCTCGCCGACGCGACGCCCTCGCCCAGCACCCTCGACGCGCCGGGCACCGTAAGCATGAGCAACCGCCTGGCCCTGGACAACCCGGGCCCGGGCTCGCTGCTTCACCGCGGCCAGAGCTTCGAGGTCGCGCTGACCTGGAACTTCACCACGCCCGACGCCGGCTCCTCCTACGGCCTGCGGCTGAACGACAACACCGCGCTCACCATCACCCCCGGCACGCCCTTCAATGACCTGATCGACCTGCGCGTGGTGCGCGGCGGCGCGGGCCAGCCGGTGGTGAACCTGCGGCGCCTGAGCTATGACGGCGCGACGCTCTCCGCCGCCGAGACGATCAGCCAGAACGTCGCGCTGGCGCTGTTGCCGGGCCACACCCTGGCCGACGTCACCTATATCGAGCTGGTCCTGCACTACGACACCGCCGTCGGTGCCCTGCCCTTCCTGCGGCCGTCGTACACGCTGGTCGACGGCACGCTGGCCACCATCGGGCAGGGCAGCTTCGCGCAGCAGCCCACGCTGTTCAACGGCGAGGACTTCACGCGTGCGTCGGCTGGCGTCAGCTACGCGGTGGCAGTGCCGGAGCCGGCCTCGGCGGTGTTGCTGCTGGCCGGGCTGCTGGCCCTGGGCACCCTGCGCAGGCGCCGCCGCTGAACGCGGCCGGCGCGCGCCGGCCCGCGGCGGGGTCAGACCGTAAACTTCGGCTCTGGCGCGTCGCCGACGCGCGCTCCGCGAAAGTGCAATTCCATGAGTCTCCAATGCGGCATCGTCGGCCTGCCGAACGTCGGCAAGTCCACGCTCTTCAATGCCCTGACCAAGGCCGGCATCGCGGCCGAGAACTACCCCTTCTGCACCATCGAGCCCAACGTCGGCGTCGTCGAACTGCCCGACCCGCGGCTGGCCGCGCTGGCCGCCATCGTCAAGCCCGAGCGGGTGCTGCCGGCGGTGGTCGAGTTCGTCGACATCGCCGGCCTGGTGGCCGGCGCCAGCAAGGGCGAGGGCCTGGGCAACCAGTTCCTGAGCCACATCCGCGAAACCGACGCCATCGTCAACGTCGTGCGCTGCTTCGAGGACGAAAACGTCATCCACGTCGCCGGCAAGGTCGACCCCCTTTCCGACATCGAGGTCATCCAGACCGAACTCTGCCTGGCCGACCTGGCCACGGTTGAAAAGAGCCTGCACCGCTACGTGAAGGCGGCACGCTCGGGCAACGACAAGGAAGCCGCGGCGCTGGTGAAGGTGCTCGAGAAGTGCCAGGCCGCGCTCGACCAGGCGCAGCCGGTGCGCGGCATCAGCTTCAGCAAGGAAGAACAGGTCATCCTGAAGCCGCTGTGCCTGATCACCGCCAAGCCGGCGATGTTCGTCGGCAACGTCAGCGAGACCGGCTTCGAGAACAACCCCTACCTCGACCGCCTGCGCGAATACGCGGCCAAGCAGAACGCGCCGGTGGTGGCGATCTGCGCCAAGACCGAGGCCGAGCTCGCCGACATGGGCGACGAAGACAAGGCGCTGTTCCTGCACGAGATGGGGCAGGACGAGCCGGGCCTGAACCGGCTCATCCGCGCTGCCTTCACGCTGCTGGGCCTGCAGACCTACTTCACCGCCGGCGTGAAGGAAGTTCGCGCCTGGACGATCCACATCGGGGACACTGCACCGCAGGCGGCTGGCGTGATCCACACCGACTTCGAGCGCGGCTTCATCCGCGCCCAGACCATCGCCTACGACGACTTCGTCGCCTTCAAGGGCGAGCAGGGTGCCAAGGACCACGGCAAGATGCGCGCCGAAGGCAAGGAATACGTCGTCAAGGACGGCGACGTGCTGAACTTCCTGTTCAACGTCTGAGCGTGGGCCGGCTGGCCTGCCCGCCCACCACCGTGCCGCTTCGCGGGCCTGGAGTGCCACGATGACCGCCACCGCTGCCCCGCCCGCCCACGCGCCCCTGCGCCGCGCCGCGCCGCTGGTCGTGGCCGTGGTCACGGCGCTGGCCTACACGCTGGTGGGTGCGGCGGCGCTGTTGCTGGCCGGGCCGCCGGGGTATGCATCGCCGCTGTACCCCTCGGCCGGCATCGCGCTGGCCGCCGTGCTGGTCTATGGCCGCGCGGCGCTGCCCGGCGTGCTGCTCGGCGCCTTCGCCGTCAACGCCGGGCTGGGCTTGCTGCGCGGCACCAGCGGGCTTGCCGAACTGGCGCTGCCACTGACGATCGGCGTCGGCGCCATGCTGCAGGCGGCGCTCGGCGCGGCGCTGGTGCGGCGCTTCGTCGCCCAGCCGCTGGTGCTGAACGCCCCGCGCGACATCCTGCGCTTTGCCCTGCTGGGTGCGCTGCTGGCCTGCACCGTGAGCGCCAGCGTCGGCGTGGCGTCGCTGTGGGCCAGCGGTGTGCTGACGCACGACCTGCTGCTGTCGAACTGGCTCACCTGGTGGGTGGGCGACACGCTGGGCGTGCTGATCGCCGCGCCGCTGGTGCTGACGCTCATCGGCCGCCCCCGTGCCGACTGGCAGGCCCGGCGGCGCACGCTGGGCATTCCAATGCTGCTGGCACTGTCGCTGATGGTGGCCGGCGCGCTGGAGCTGACACGGCTGGACCAGCAGCGCATGCAGGCCGCCTTCGAACGCGATGCCGACCGCCTGGCCAGCGCCGCCGAGACGCGGCTGGCCGTGCCGCTGTACGCGCTGCAGGCCCTGCACGCGGCCTTGCGCCTGCGCACGCCGGACGCCAGCGCGCTGCACGACGCGTCGCGCTGGTGGCTGGCGCAGAAGTCGTCGCAGCTGCTGGCCATGGGCTACAGCGAGCGTGTGCCGCTGGCCGCGCTGCCCGCCTTCGAGGCCGCGGTCCGCGCCCAGGGTCTGCCCGAATTCCGTGTTTTCGACCGCGACGCCGGCGCCGCCCGTGCCACCGACGGCGAGGTGCTCGCGCTGCGTGTCATCGAGCCCATCGAAGGCAACCGCGCCGCGCTGGGCGTCAACACACTGTCGATTCCGGCTGCGCGCGCCGCCGTGCTGGCCGCGCGGGCCAGCGCCGAGCCGGTGGTGACAGCGGGTTTCCGGCTCACGCAGGCCCGCGGCGACGAGACCGGCGTCGTCATCTACCAGGCGATCTACCGCGGCGAGGCCGCCCCGGGCGAGGACGCCACGGCGCGCGCAGCGCGTTTCCAGGGGGTCGTCTTCGTCACCGTGCCCACCGAGCGCGCACTGGCCGGCCTGGCCGACCCGCAGCCCTACCTGCGCTGGTGCCTGATCGACAAGGACACGAGCGCGCCGCGCCGCCGCCTGGCCGGTGCGGCGGGCTGCGAGGCCGAGGTGGCAGGCCCGCACGGCTGGCAGACGCGCCGCGAG
>CAMTUD010000161.1:0-14768 GCA_947084805.1 uncultured beta proteobacterium
GATCGCTGGCCGTGGTGCGCCCGGGCAGCACGGCCGAGGTGGCCGCGGTGGTGCGCGCCTGCGCCGCGGCGGGTGTGGCCATCGTGCCGCAGGGCGGCAACACGGGCCTGGTCGGCGGCGGCGTGCCCGACGACAGCGGCACGCAGCTGCTGCTGAGTCTGCAGCGGCTGAACCGCATCCGCGCCATCGACGAGGCCAACCTCACGCTCACGGCCGAAGCCGGCTGCGTGCTGCAGATGGTGCAGGAAGCGGCCGCCGCACGCGGCCTGCTGCTGCCGCTGAGCCTGGCTGCCGAGGGCAGCTGCACCATCGGCGGCAACCTGGCGACCAACGCCGGCGGCACGCAGGTGCTGCGCTGGGGCAATGCACGGGACCTGTGCCTGGGGCTGGAAGTCGTCACCGCGCAGGGCGATGTCTGGGACGGCCTGAGCGGCCTGCGCAAGGACAACACCGGCTACGACCTGCGCGACCTCTTCATCGGCAGCGAAGGCACGCTGGGCCTCATCACCGCCGCGACGCTGAAGCTGGCGCCGCTGCCCGCGGCCACGACCACCGCGCTGGCCGCCTGCCGCACGCTCGACGACTGCGTGGCGCTGCTGACGCTGGCGCGCCAGCGCCTGGGCGCCGGGCTGACCGGCTTCGAGGTCATGGGCCGTTTTGCGCTCGACCTCGTCGCCCGCCACTTCCCCACCCTGCCCCGGCCCTTGCCCGAAGCCCCGTGGACGGTGCTGCTAGAGCAGAGCGACACCGAAGGCGAGGCGCCGGCACGGGCCCGCTTCGAGGCCCTGCTGGGCGCCGCACTCGAAGCGGGCACGGTCGAGGACGCAGTGGTCGCCGAGAGCCTGGCGCAGAGCCAGGCGCTGTGGCAGCTGCGCGAGAGCATCCCGCTGGCACAGGCCGAGGAAGGCCTGAACATCAAGCACGACATCGCGGTGCCGGTGTCGGCCATCCCGGCCTTCGTGGCCCGCACCGACGCGGCGCTGCAGGCGCGCTGGCCCGGTGTGCGGCTGGTCAACTTCGGCCACCTGGGTGATGGCAACCTGCACTACAACGTGCAGGCACCGCCCGGCGGCGACGGCGCGCGTTTCCTGGCCGACGAAGAGCATGCCGTGAATGCGCTGGTCTTCGACGAGGTGGCGCGCTGCGGCGGCTCGTTCTCGGCCGAACACGGCATCGGCGCGCTCAAGCGCGACGAGCTCGCGGCGCGCAAGTCGCCGGTGGCGCTGCAGATGATGCGGGCCATCAAGGCCGCGCTCGACCCGCAGGGCCTGATGAACCCGGGCCGCGTGCTGTAGCTGTGCGATCGCGGCGGGCTTGCCGCGCCGTGGCCGCTACTGCACCGGGCCGTCGAGCGCGCGTGGCACCGGGATGGCCACGGTCTCGATGCCCTCTTCGAGCAGCTCTTCGCGCTCTTCGGGGCTGGCGTGGCCGCGGATGCCGCGGTTCGGCGACTCACCGTAGTGGATGCGCCGTGCCTCTTCGGCGAAGCGGGTGCCGACGTCCTCGGTGCGGGCCAGCAGCTGGCGCACGCCGCTCAGCCAGGCCGCCTGCAGGTCGGTGGGCTGCATGCCGTTGATGGATGCCGTGACCTCGACCACCGCGGGCGCCGGCGCGGCGGCCTGCGGTGCCGGCGCGGCGCTGGGTTCACGCGCGCCCGACAGGTTCAGGCGCGGCGCCGACGGCAGGCGACTGACGACGCGGTCGGCGCACAGCGGGCACTCGATCAGCGCGCGGCCGTTCTGGTCGAGGAAATCGTCTTCCGAACCGAACCAGCCCTCGAAACCGTGGCCATTGGCGCAACGCAGGTTGAGCACTTTCATCGTGCAGACATGATAGGCGCAGCCGCGTCGCCCGCGGCGTGCCAATGCAACGCGCGGTGACCGGAATGCCAGCGCTGCAGCCAAGCCAGACCGATCTGCGTTTTCACGTCGGTGACTTCACCCCGGTCGGCCAGGGCCTCGAGTTCGGCCAGCGGCAGCGTCACGGTCTCGACAAATTCACCGGCGTCGAGCTGCGCCGCACCCGGCACCAGGCCGCGTGCAAACCAGATCCAGATGCTCTCGCTGGAATAAGCCGCGGCGTTGTGGATCTCGCCGCCGAAGGCCCACTCGCGCGCAAGGTAGCCGGTCTCTTCGCGCAGTTCACGCACGGCGCAGGCCAGTTGCGCCTCGCCCGCTTCGAGCTTGCCGGCCGGGAATTCCAGCAGCACACGCGCCAGCGGGTAGCGGTACTGCCGCACCAGCACCAGGCGCAGATCAGGCCCGTCGTCGAGCAGCGGCACCACGGCCACGGCGCCGTCGTGGCGCAGGTACTCGCGGGTGGCGGTGCTGCCGTCGGGCAGTTGCACCGTGTCGATGTGCAGTTCGAGGAAACCGCGGTGCAACAGCCTGCTGTCGCCGGTGGCGCGTTCGAGCAGGTGTTCGTCGTCGGCCACGGGCGTCGCGGCGATGTCAGCTGGCCAGCGCCTTGACGATGGCGTCGCGGCACATCGCCATCAGCCCGCCCGAGAAGGGGCCGAACAGAAAAACCGCGGCGCCGTTGGCGACCAGCAGCAGCGTCACGCCCTGGGTGCGCGAGGTGGGCTCGCCGCGTGTCGGCGCGTCGAACCACATCACCTTGACGACACGCAGGTAGTAGAAGGCACCCACCAGCGAGAACACCACCGCCACCACGGCCATCGCGATGTAGAAGGGCACGTTGGTCGTGACCAGCGCCTGGATCACCGCCAGCTTGGCGAAGAAGCCCACCATCGGCGGCACGCCGGCCAGCGAGAACATGAACACCGTCATCACGCCCGCCACCCAGGGGCTGCGTTGCGACAGGCCGGCGAGGTCGTCGATCTGCTCGCTCTCGAAGCCCTGGCGGCTGAGGAACATGATGAGTCCGAAGGTGCCCAGCGTCGTCAGCACGTAGGCCACGAGGTAGAACATGGCCGAGCTGTAGGCGTTGGCGGCACTCAGCGTGTTGCCGCTGACGACGCCTGCCGACAGACCGAGCACGATGAAACCCATCTGGGCGATCGTGCTGTAGGCCAGCATGCGCTTCAAGTTGCTCTGCGCGATGGCCGCCAGGTTGCCGATGGCCAGCGAGGCCACGGCCAGCACGATGAACATCTGCTGCCAGTCGACCGCCAGGCCCAGCATGCCTTCCACCAGCAGGCGGATGGTGATGGCGAAGGCGGCGAACTTCGGCGCGCCGCCGATGAGCAGCGTCACCGGCGTGGGCGCGCCCTGGTAGACGTCGGGCACCCACATGTGGAAGGGTGCGGCGCCGAGCTTGAAGGCCAGCCCGGCGACGATGAAGACGACGCCGAAGACCAGCACCTCGCGGTTGATGCTGCCGGTGGCGATGCGGTCGAACAGGCGCGGGATGTCCAGCGTGCCGGTGGCGCCATACATCATGCTCATGCCGTAGAGCAGGAAACCGCTGGCCAGCGCGCCGAGCACGAAGTACTTCATCGCCGCCTCGGTGCTGATGGCGTGGTCGCGGCGCAGCGCGGCCAGCGCGTACAGGCTCAGGCTCATCATCTCGAGGCCGAGGTAGACAACGAGGAAGTTGTTGGCCGAGCACATCACGCTGATGCCCAGCAGCATGAAGAGCGTGAGCGTGAAGAACTCGCCCTTGAGCATGTCGCGCGCGGCCAGCGTGGGCCGCGCATAGGCCAGCGTGACCATCACGCTGAGCGCCGCGAAGAAGGCCAGCAGGTGGCCCATCGGGTCGACCACCACCATGCGGTTCATGCCGTAGCCGGTGAGGCCTTCGCTGTACATCGACAGGTGCAGCCAGGCGAACACGGCGACGCTGGCCTGCGTGAGCCAGAAGGTGGGGCGGCGTTCGGCGTCGGTGGTGAAGAGGTCGGCCAGCAGCACGCCGCAGGCGGCCACCAGCAGCCAGATTTCGGGGTAGACGACGGGCCAGTTCATGGAAGTCATGGTCTTGTTCTCTTGGCCGTCAGTTCAGCTTGGCCCGCGCCACGTGCTGCAGCAGTTCGGCCACCGACACGTTCATCACGTCGGTGAAAGGCTTGGGATAGAGGCCCATCCACAGCACGGCGGCGGCCAGCAGGGCCAGCATGAGGAATTCGCGGCCGTTGATGTCCTGCAGCGCCTTCACCTGGGCGTTGGCGACGTCACCGAAGTAGACACGCTTGACCATCCACAGCGTGTAGGCGGCGCCGAAGATCAGCGTCGTGGCGGCGGCCAGCGCGATCCAGAAGTTGAACTGCACCGCGCCCAGGATGACCATCCACTCGCCGACAAAACCCGCCGTTCCCGGCAAGCCGCAGTTGGCCATCGCGAACAGCACCGCGAAGGCCGCGAACTTCGGCATCGTGTTGGCGACGCCGCCGTAGGCCGCGATCTCGCGGCTGTGCACACGGTCGTAGAGCACGCCGATGCACAGGAACATGGCCGCCGAGACGAAGCCGTGGCTGATCATCTGCACTATGGCACCGGCCACGCCGAGTTCATTGAAGATGAAGAAGCCCAGGGTGACGAACCCCATGTGCGCGATCGAGCTGTAGGCGACCAGCTTCTTCATGTCCTTCTGCACCAGCGCCACGAGGCCGACGTAGAGCACGGCGACGAGGCTCAGCGCGATGATGAACCACGCATATTCACGCGCGGCGTCGGGCGCGATGGGCATGGAAAAGCGCAGGAAGCCGTAGGCGCCCAGCTTCAGCATGATGGCCGCCAGCACCACCGAGCCGCCAGTGGGCGCCTCGACGTGGGCGTCGGGCAACCACGTGTGCACCGGCCACATCGGCACCTTGACCGAGAAGGCGGCGAAGAAGGCGAAGAACAGCAGCGTCTGCGCGGGAAGTGACAGCGGCAGCCGGTGCCAGGCCTGGATGTCGAAGCTGCCGCCGCTCTTGTAGTACAGGTAGACCAGCGCCACCAGCATCAGCAGGCTGCCCGCCAGCGTGTAGAGGAAAAACTTGAAGGCCGCGTAGACCCGATTGGGGCCGCCCCAGACGCCGATGATGATGTACATCGGGATCAGGGTGGCCTCGAAGAAGACGTAGAACAGCAGCCCGTCCATGGCGCAGAACACGCCCACCATCAGCCCCGAGAGGATGAGGAAGGCGCCCATGTACTGGGCCACGCGCTCCTCGATCACCTGCCAGGCCGAGATGACGACGATGACCGTGACGAAGGCCGTCAGCGGCACGAACCACAGCGACAGGCCGTCGACGCCGAGGTGGTAGTTGACGTTGAAGCGCTCGATCCAGGGCAGCATCTCGACGTACTGCAGCGCCGCGGTGCTGGTGTCGAAGCGCGTGATCAAGGGCAGGGTGACGAGGAAGGACGCCACCGCGCCCACCAGCGCGACGGCGCGCACGACGCCGGCGTTCTGGTCGCGACCGACGGCGAGCAACAGCACGCCGAAGACCACCGGCAACCAGATAGCAAGGCTCAGCAGACCCATCTCTTGTTCTCTTCGTTCGATCTTGTGTGGGGGGCCGCGGCGTTCAACGCATGAGGCTGCTGAAATAGGGCCACAGCTGCCAGGTGAGCAGGCCGAAGATGCCCAGCAGCATCACCAGCGCGTACTGGTAGAGGTGGCCGGTCTGCAACTGCCGCACGGCACCGGCCAGGCGGCCGACGAGGCCCGCCGAACCGTTGACGATGGCGCCGTCGATCAGCATCTGGTCGCCGCCCTTCCACAGCCCGGTGCCGATCAGGCGCGCGCCAGCGGCCAGCACCTTTTCATTGAACCAGTCCATGTAGTACTTGTTCTCGAGCACGGTGCGCAGGGGCTTGAGCGCCCGGTCGAAGGCCGCCGGCAGCGCCGGCACCTTCAGGTAGAACAGCCAGGCCGTGAAGACGCCGGCCAGCGCCAGCCAGAAGGGCGGCGTCTGCAGGCCGTGCAGCGCCATCGCGGCGGCGCCGTGGAATTCCTCGCTCAGCGCCGCCATCGCCGGGTGGCGGGCGCTGTCGACGAAGATGGCGTCCTTGAGCAGGTCGCCGTAGAGCATGGGCTGGATGGCGAGGAAGCCGATGACCACCGACGGAATGGCCAGCAGCACCAGCGGCGCCGTCACCACCCACGGAGACTCGTGCGGCGTGGCGTCGTGGTGGTGGTCGTCATGCCCGTGCGCGTGGTCATCTTCCGGCGGGAAGGGCTTGTGGTGGAAACGTTCCTTGCCGTGGAAGACCAGGAAGTACATGCGGAAGGAATAGAACGCGGTGACAAAAACACCGGCCACCACCGCGAAGATGGCAAAGGGGGTGCCCGGCAGATTGCTCGCCTCGACGGCCAGGATGATGCTGTCCTTGCTGTAGAAGCCCGCGAACAGCGGCGTGCCGATGAGCGCAAGGGAACCCAGCAGCGCGGTGATCCAGGTGATGGGCATGTGCTTGCGCAGGCCGCCCATGTTGCGGATGTCCTGGTCGTGGTGCATGCCGATGATCACGCTGCCGGCGGCCAGGAAGAGCAGCGCCTTGAAGAAGGCGTGCGTCATCAGGTGGAACACCGCCACGCTGTAGGCCGAGGCGCCCAGCGCCACCGTCATGTAGCCGAGCTGGCTCAGCGTGGAGTAGGCCACCACGCGCTTGATGTCGTTCTGGATGATGCCCAGGAAGCCCATGAACAGCGCCGTGATCGAACCGATGACGAGCACGAAGTTCAGCGCCGTGTCGCTCAGTTCGAACAGCGGCGACATGCGCGCGACCATGAAGATACCGGCCGTGACCATGGTGGCGGCGTGGATCAGCGCGCTGATCGGCGTCGGGCCTTCCATCGAGTCGGGCAGCCAGACGTGCAGCGGGAACTGGGCGCTCTTGCCCATGGCGCCGATGAACAGGCAGATGCAGATGACGGTGATCAGCATCCAGTCGCCGCCCCAGGTCGGGTAGGGGAAGGTGATGCGCGCGAGCTCGGGCGCCTTGGCGAAGACCTCGGTGTAGTTCAGCGAGCCGGCATAGGCCATCACCAGGCCGATGCCGAGGATGAAGCCGAAGTCGCCGACGCGGTTGACCAGGAAGGCCTTCATGTTGGCGAACACCGCCGTGGGCTTCTTGAACCAGAAGCCGATGAGCAGGTAGCTCACCAGGCCCACCGCTTCCCAGCCGAAGAAGAGCTGCAGGAAGTTGTTGCTCATCACCAGCATCAGCATGCTGAAGGTGAACAGGCTGATGTAGCTGAAGAAGCGCTGGTAGCCGGGGTCGCCTTCCATGTAGCCGATGGTGTAGATGTGCACCATCAGCGAGACGAAGGTCACCACCACCATCATCATGGCGGTCAGGCCGTCGACCATGAAGCCGACTTCCATCACCAGCTTGCCGACCACGGCCCACTGGTAGATCGTCTCGTTGAAGCGCGCGCCGCCGGCCACCTGGTAGAGCACCACCGACGAGCCGATGAAGGCGATGAGCACGCCCAGGATGGTCAGGCTGTGTGCGCCGCGTGTGCCGACCTGCTTGCCGGCGAGGCCGGCGACGAGGGCGCCGGCCAGCGGCGCCAGCGCGATGGTGAGCAGCAGATTCTGAGAAATGGACATATCAGTGGCCCCGCCAAACCTGGTCCGACCAAGGCCTTGCGCGGAACCGGCTTTGCCGGGCCGCTGCAAGAGCCCCCTCGGGGGGTAGCGAACGAAGTGAGCGTGGGGGCTTCATCCTTTCAGCTCGTCGAGCTCTTCGACGTTGATCGACGCCCGGTTGCGGAACAGCACCACCAGGATCGCCAGGCCGATGGCCGACTCGGCCGCCGCCACGGTGAGGATGAAAAAGACGAAGACCTGGCCCGCCATGCGGTCGGCCTCGAGCGGCAGGTAGTGCGAGAAGGCGATGAAGTTCAGGTTGACGGCCAGCAGCATCAGCTCGATGGCCATCAGCAGCACGATGAGGTTGCGCCGGTTCAGGAAGATGCCGATGACCGACAGCGCAAAGAGGATGCCGCCCAGGCTGAGGTAGTGGCCGAGCGTGATGGTGCCCATGTTCATGCGGCGCCTCCATCCTGCTTCGGCGCGGAGGGTGCTTCGACGGTGGGATCCATCTTCACCAGCCGCACGCGGTCGGCCTTCTTCACGCGCACCTGTTGCGACGGGTTCATGTGGCGGCTGTCCTTGCGCTCACGCAGCGTCAGCGCGATGGCCGCGATGATGGCCACCAGCAGCAGCACCGCCGCCAGCTGCAGCGGGTAGAGGTAGTGGGTGTAGATCTCGATGCCCAGCAGCTTGGTGTTGCCCAGCTCCAGGTCGCGCGCGCTGGCTGCAGGCGCCTGCAGCTGGAAGCCCCGCATCAGCACCAGCGCCATCTCCAGCGCGATCACCGCGCCCACCAGCCCCGCCACCGGGAAGTGGCTCCAGAAACCCTGGCGGAACTGGTCGCTGTTGATGTCCAGCATCATCACGACGAAGAGGAACAGCACCATCACCGCGCCGACATAGACCAGCACCAGCGCGATGGCCAGAAACTCGGCGCGCAGCAGCATCCAGATGCAGCTGGCGCTGAAGAAGGCCAGCACCAGGAACAGCGCCGCGTGCACGGTGCTGCGCGCCGTGATGACGCGCAGCGCTGCCAGCAGCAGCACTGCCGAGAAGACGTAGAAGAGGCCGGTGATCGTGTTCATGTCAGGTGCGCAAAGAAGCGCATGGACCAAGCTTCCCGCCATGGAACCGGCTCTGCCTGGCCATTGGCGGACGGCCCCAGGGCCACGAAGGGGCCCTCGACAGGGCCCTGGGGGTAGCGAGCGCGAGCGAGCAAGGGGGCCTCATCGGTAGGGCGCGTCGGCCGCGCGGTTGGCGGCGATCTCTTTTTCGTAGCGGTCACCCACGGCCAGCAGCATGTCCTTGGTGAAGTACAGGTCGCCGCGTTTTTCGCCGTGGTATTCGAAGTGGTGGGTCTCGACGATGCTGTCGACCGGACAGCTTTCCTCGCAGAAGCCGCAGAAGATGCACTTGGTGAGGTCGATGTCGTAGCGCGTGGTGCGGCGGCTGCCGTCGGCGCGCACGTCGCTCTCGATCGTGATGGCCATCGCCGGGCACACGGCCTCGCACAGCTTGCAGGCGATGCAACGCTCTTCGCCGTTGTCGTAACGGCGCAGCGCATGCAGGCCGCGGAAGCGCGGGCTCAGCGGCGTCTTCTCTTCCGGAAACTGCACCGTGATGTTCTTCGACAGGAAGTGGCGCCCGGTGAGCGCCATGCCCTTGAACAACTCGGTCAGGAACAGGCTGGAGACGACGTCCTTGATGGCGGCAAGCGAAGACATACCGTCAGTTCCAGATGTTGAAGGGCGACTGGATCCACAGGCCGACAACGACCAGCCAGATCAGCGTGATGGGAATGAAGATCTTCCAGCCCAGACGCATGATCTGGTCGTACCGGAAGCGCGGGAAGGTGGCGCGCACCCAGAGGAACATCGTCGCGACGACAAAGACCTTGGCGGCGAGCCAGAACCAGCCGTCGGGCAGGAAGCCCACGGGCGACAGCCAGCCGCCCAGGAACAGCAGCGTGGTGAGCATGCTCACCAGGATCATGTTCGCGTACTCGGCCAGGAAGAACATCGCGAACGACATGCCCGAGTACTCGATCATGTGGCCGGCGACAATCTCGCTTTCACCTTCCACCACGTCGAAGGGGTGGCGGTTGGTTTCGGCCAGTCCCGAGATGAAGAAGACGACGAAGATGGGCAGCAGCGGCAGCCAGTTCCAGGACAGGAAACCCAGCCCCAGCGTGGCGAAGGTGCCGCGGCCCTGCACGGCGACGATCTCGCTCAGGTTCATGCTGGCCGAGGTCATCAGCACGACGACGAGGCAGAAGCCCATCGCGATCTCGTAGCTGACCATCTGCGCGCTGGCGCGCAGTGCGCCGAGGAAAGCGTACTTCGAGTTGCTGGCCCAGCCGGCGATGATCACGCCGTAGACCTCCATCGAGGTAATGGCCATCAGGAACAGCAGGCCGGCGTTGATGTTGGCCAGCGCCACGTCGGGGCCGAAGGGGATCACGGCCCAGGCGGCCAGCGCCGGCATGATGGTCAGCACCGGGCCGAGGAAGAACAGGCCCTTGTTGGCGGCGGTGGGGCGGATGATCTCCTTGAAGATCAGCTTCACCGCGTCGGCGATGGGCGTCAGCAGGCCGTAGGGGCCGACACGGTTGGGACCGGGGCGGATCTGGCTCCAGCCGATGGCCTTGCGTTCCCACAGCGTGAGGTAGGCCACGCAGCCCAGCAGCGGCAGGACGACGGCGACGATCTTGATCAGCGTCCAGACCACGAGCCAGGCGCCGGTGCCCAGGGTGGCATTGCCGAATTGGTGCAGGGTGTCGAACATGTCAGTACCGCCCGGCCGCCCGAGGGAGCTGACGCGTCCCTTGGGGGCAGCGAACGCAGTGAGCTTGGGGTCTCATTTCGTCAGACCCTTTCCACGGTCACGGTGCCGAACATCGCGCCCAGCGTGCCGGTGCTCTGGTGGCCGGCGGCGATGCGCACGCAGCCGGCAGCCAGGCTGGCGTCTTCACGCGCGGTCAGCGTCGCGCTGCCCTCGTCCTGCGTCACTCGCACGCGGCCACCGGGCTGCAGGCCCAGTTGCTGCCACAGCGCCGTCGGCAGCCCGGCGACCGGCGCCTTCGCGTCGGCACTGAGCTGCAGCGAGACGGCGCGGCGCACGGTGGCGTCGGTGCAGTAGATGGGTACGTCGGCCACGCGTTGCAGGCCGACGGACGGCACGGCCAGCGACGACAGCTCAGGCATCGTCGCGCCGTTGTCCAGCCGCTGCACGATCGTCGCCGGGTCGCCCAGCGCCTCGGCGCGCACGTCCTCGGCGGTCTCGAATTCGAAGCCGGGCAGGCCCAGCAGGTTGCCCAGCACACGCAGCACCTTCCAGCCCGGGCGGGCGTCGCCCGCGGGCTTGACGACACCGTGAAAGTTCTGCGAGCGGCCTTCGGCGTTGACGAAGCTGCCGGCGGTTTCGGTGAAGGGCGCGATGGGCAGCAGCACGTCGGCCACGTCGGCCATCGTGTCCTTGAAGGCGGTGAGGCCGACGACCAGGCCCGAGGCGCCGAGCGCCTTGCGTGCCGCAGCGGCGTCGGCCGCATCGAGCACCGGCTCGGTGTTCAGCAGCAGCAGCGCCTTCATCGGCTGGCTCAGCATCTGGCCGGCGTTCAGGCCGCCAGGGCCGGGCTGCGCGCCGACGAGTTGTGCGCCGACGGCGTTGGCGCCTTCGGTGAGCAGGCCGACACGGGCGCCCACCTGTGCGGCGATCCAGCCCGCCACCGCCAGCAGCGCCGATGCCTGCGGGTGCTGCGCGGCAGCGTTACCCAGCAGCACGGCCTTGTGTTCGCCCGACAGCAGCGAAGCCGCGACGGCCTGCGCATGGGACCCCGGGTCGGCGGGCAGCGGTGCGGGCACACCCTGCGCCTTGGCCACCGCGGCCGCCACGTCGGCCAGCTGCTGCAGCCATGCCGACGGCGCGGCGGTGAGCGTGTGCGCCACCGGCAGCGCCCAGTCGTCGTGCACGGCGTGCAGGCTGCTGATCTGCGCACCGCGGCGTGCCGCCTGGCGCAGGCGCTGCGCAAACAGCGGGTGGTCCTTGCGCAGGAAGCTGCCGATGACGAAGGCGCGGTCCAGCGTCGCCAGCGCGGCGACGGGCAAGCCCAGCCAGCGAGCGTGGCCCGCGGGCGCGGCCGTGAAGTCAGCGTGGCGCAGGCGGTGGTCGATGTTCTCGCTGCCCAGGCCGCGCACCAGCTTGGCCAGCAGGTGCAGTTCCTCGGTGGTCGACGACACGTGGCCCAGCGCGCCGATGCCCGCACCCGGTTCAGCGCCGAACTCGGCCTTCACGCGCTTCAGGCCGTCGGCGACGTAGCCCAGGGCGGTGTTCCAGTCGACGGCCTGCCAGGCGCCACCCTGCTTGATCATCGGCTGCGTCAGCCGGGAACCGCCGTTCAGCGCCTCGTAGCTGAAGCGGTCGCGGTCGGCGATCCAGCATTCGTTGACGGCTTCGTTTTCCAGCGGCACGACGCGCATCACCTTGTTCGCCTTGACCTGCACGATGAGATTGGCGCCGGTGCTGTCGTGCGGCGAGACGGACTTGCGGCGGCTGAGCTCCCAGGTGCGCGCGCTGTAGCGGAAGGGCTTGCTGGTGAGCGCGCCCACCGGGCAGATGTCGATCATGTTGCCCGACAGTTCGCTGTCGATCGTGCCGCCGGCGACGGTGGTGATCTCGCTGTGCTCGCCGCGGTGGATCATGCCGAGTTCCATCACGCCGGCCACTTCCTGGCCGAAGCGCACGCAGCGCGTGCAATGGATGCAGCGGCTCATCTCTTCCATGCTGACGAGCGGGCCGACGTCCTTGTGGAAGACGACGCGCTTCTCTTCGGCATAGCGGCTGGCGCTGGCGCCGTAGCCTACGGCCAGGTCCTGCAGCTGGCATTCACCGCCCTGGTCGCAGATGGGGCAGTCCAGCGGGTGGTTGATGAGCAGGAACTCCATCACCGACTGCTGCGCCTTCACGGCCTTGTCGCTCTTGGTGCGCACGATCATGCCGTTGGTCACCGGCGTGGCGCAGGCGGGCATGGGCTTGGGCATCTTCTCGATGTCGACCAGGCACATGCGGCAGTTGGCCGCGATGCTGAGCTTCTTGTGGTAGCAGAAGTGCGGGATGTAGGTGGCCGCCGCATCGGCCGCGTGCATGACCATGCTGCCGTCGGGCACGGTGACTGTCTTGCCGTCGATGTTCAGTTCGGCCATGGTGTCAGACGGTTTGCGCGACCATGCAGGTCTTGTGTTCGATGTGGTGCACGAACTCGTCGCGGAAGTGCTTGAGCATGCCCTCGACCGGCATCGCGGCCGCGTCACCCAGGGCGCAGATGGTGCGGCCCTTGATGTTGTGGGCCACCGAGTCCAGCAGCGCCAGGTCGTCGGCAAGGCCCTGGCCGTGTTCGATGCGGTGGATGACACGCCACAACCAGCCCGTGCCTTCGCGGCAGGGCGTGCACTGGCCGCAGCTTTCGTGCATGTAGAAGTATGAGAGGCGAAGCAGGCTCTTGACCATGCAGCGCGAGTCGTCCATCACGATCACCGCGCCCGAGCCCAACATGGAGCCGGCCTTGGCGATGCTGTCGTAGTCCATCGTCAGCTCGTTCATGATCGCGGCGGGCAACACCGGCGACGACGACCCGCCAGGGATCACGGCCTTGAGCTTGCGGCCGCTGCGCACACCGCCAGCCAACTCGAGCAGTTTGCTGAACGGTGTACCGAGCGGAACCTCGAAATTGCCGGGTTGGTTGACATCACCGACCACCGAAAAGATCTTGGTGCCTCCGTTGTTGGGCTTGCCGATCTCCAGGTACGGCTGGCCACCGTTGCGGATGATCCAGGGCACCGCAGCGAAGGTTTCAGTGTTGTTGATCGTGGTCGGTTTGCCGTACAGGCCGTAGCTGGCCGGGAACGGCGGCTTGAAGCGCGGCTGGCCTTTCTTGCCTTCGAGCGATTCGAGCAAGGCCGTTTCTTCGCCGCAGATGTAGGCACCAAAGCCGTGAGCCGCGTGCAGCTGGAAGCTGAAGGCCGAGCCGAGGATCTTGCCGCCCAGATAGCCGGCGGCACGGGCTTCTTCGAGCGCGGCTTCGAAGCGCTCGTACACCTCGAAGATCTCGCCGTGGATGTAGTTGTAGCCCACCGCAATGCCCATCGCGAAGGCGGCGATGGCCATGCCCTCGATCACGATGTGCGGGTTGAACATCAGGATGTCGCGGTCTTTGCAGGTGCCGGGCTCGCCTTCGTCGGAGTTGCAGACCAGGTACTTCGCGCCGGGGTACATGCGGGGCATGAAGCTCCACTTCAGGCCGGTCGGGAAGCCCGCGCCGCCGCGGCCACGCAGGCCCGAGGTCTTGACTTCGGCGATCACCTGCTCAGGCGTCATCGGCTCACCACCGTTGCCCGTGAGGATTTTGCGCAGCGCTTGGTAGCCGCCGCGTGCTTCGTAGTCTTTCAGCGACCAGTTCTTGCCATCGAGGCCGTCATAGATCTGCGCGCCGATGTGGCGGCCGTGAAAGCAGGTCTCGGTGCCGGTGGCCTGGAACCTGGAGAGGTCAACGATCGGTTGCGACATGGAAGATGCCTCGTTCACTTTGCAGCGGCCGCTGCGCGCAGCGTGCCGACCAACTCGTCAAGCCGCGGCTCGTCCATGAAGCTGCACATCTGGCGGTCATTGACCAGCAGCACCGGCGCGTCGGCGCAAGCGCCCAGGCACTCGCTTTTCTGGATGGTCAGTGCACCGTCGGCCGTCGTGCCGCCCTCTTCCACCCCGAGCTTGTTGCACAGGTAGTTGAGTGCCGACTGGCCGTTGCGCAGCTGGCACGGCAGGTTGGTGCAGACGTTGAGCTTGAAGGTGCCCAGCGGCTGCTGGTTGTACATGTTGTAGAAGGTCGTGACCTCGTGCACCGCGATCGGTGGCATGCCGAGGTAGTCGGCCACCAGGCGCTCGCTGTCAGCCGAGACGAAGCCCTGCTCTTGCTGCACGATGGCCAGGCAGGCCATCACGGCCGACTGCTTCTGGTCGGCGGGGTACTTGGCGACTTCTTTGTCGAAGCGCTTGCGGGTGGCGTCGGAAATCATCGCGGGCTTGTTCACCGGTCAATCTCTCCAAACACAATGTCCATCGTGCCGATCACGGCGACGGCGTCGGCAATCATGTGGCCGCGCGCCATTTCGTCGAGTGCCGCCAGATGCGGGAAGCCAGGCGGGCGGATCTTCAAGCGGTAAGGCTTGTTGGCGCCATCGCTGATGAGGTAGATGCCGAACTCGCCCTTCGGGTGCTCGACCGCGGCATAGAC
>CAMTUD010000162.1:0-11283 GCA_947084805.1 uncultured beta proteobacterium
AGACCGCCGCCCTCGGCGTCGGACAGCGCGCTGGCTGCCGTGCGCGCGGTGGCCGCACGGGCCTCGGCATCGGGCGGTGCGGTGTTGGACATCCAGCTCAGGCCCGCGGCCAGCGCGAAGATCAGCGCCGGAATGAGCACCACGCCCAGCTGCTTGAGGATGTAGGCGGTGGGCACGTTCAGGTTGCGCCCACCCTTCAAGGCGCGCAGCAGTGCCGGCAGGGCGGTGTTCGAAATCTGCTTCGACATCGGCTCGGTCAGCGGCGGCAGCGGCACGAAGCGGTCGGCCGCCGACAGCGGCGGCATCAGGTGCGGCTTGACCTTGGCCAGCACGATCACGTAGACGACGTACAGGCCCGCCAGCATCAGGCCGGGGAAAAAGGCGCCGGCGTAGAGCTGCACCACCGAGACCCCGGCGGTGGCGCCGTAGACGATGAGCATCACGCTGGGCGGGATCAGGATGCCCAGGCAGCCACCGGCGGTGATGACGCCGGCCGACACCCGCACGTCGTAGCCGCCGCGCAGCATCTGCGGCAGCGCCAGCAGGCCCATCAGGGTGACCACCGCGCCGACGATGCCGGTGGCGGTGGCGAACACCGCGCAGGTGAAGAGCGTGGCCACGGCCAGCGAGCCCGGCACACGCGCCATCGCCAGGTGCAGGCTCTTGAAGAGCTTCTCGATCAGGTTGGCGCGTTCGACCAGGTAGCCCATGAACACGAACAGCGGGATCGAGATGAGCACGTCGTTGCCCATCACCTTGAAGGCCGCCTGCACCATCAGCGTCAGCGTCTTGGTGGTGTTCTCCTCGTAGGCGATCCAGGTGAAGATCATGCCCATGCCCATCAGCGTGAACGCCGTCGGGAAGCCCAGCATGATGGCCACCACCACCAGTGCCAGCATCATCAGGCCGTAGTGGCCGTTGGTGATCTTCGGGGCCGCGATCAGCATCACCAGCGTGCCGGCGATGATGAGTGCCATCAGGATGAAGCCGAACCAGAGTTCCTTGCGGATCTTCACTTGTGCTCTCCCTGGGCCACCACGTACTTGTCCAGGCTGGCGATGTCCTCGTCCTTCACGTGAACCATGGCCTTGAGCTTGTCGACGTCGACCTCTTCCACGTCCTGCTCGCGCGACGGCCAGAAGCCGTGCTGTATGCACTGCACGCAGCGCACGATCTCGACGATGCCCTGCAGCAAGAGCATGCCGCCGGCGAAGGGAATCATGAACTTGAAGGGGTAGATCGGCAGCGGCGTGGCACTGAAGGTGCTCTCGCGGATGGCCAGCGCCTCGTTGGCGAAAACCCAGCCCGCCCAGGTCATGGCCACCACGCCCGGCAGGAAGAACAGGAAGTACAGGATGAGGTCCAGCGTGGCCTGCGTGCGTGGCATGAAGAAGCCGTAGAGCACGTCGCCGCGGACATGGCCGTTCTTGGCCAGCGTGTACGCGCCGGCCATCATGAACAGGGTGCCGTACATCATGATCTGGGCGTCCAGCGCCCAGTCGTGCGGGTTGTTCAGCGCGTAGCGCGAGAACACTTCCCAGGTGATCATGAGCGTCAGCCCCACGATCAGCCAGGCAAACAACTGGCCCAGCCAGGTGGATAGGCGGTCCACCCGCAACATCAGACTTTGCATCGCCGCAATCTCCGGAATTCGAGTCGGGTTATCAAGCAAGAACAAGGGCCACCGGCCTTGCGGCAGCGGTGGCCCTGGGCCAAGGCGGCCTGGGGTCAGGCCTTCTTGGCGGGGGCGGCGCGGAAGTAGTGGTTCCAGGCCATCTTGAAGTCGACCATGTAGTCGTTCTGCCACTGGCCGGCGCGCTGCGCGAAGACCTTCTGGCTTTCCATCACCCTCTTGAAGATGGGGCTCTCGGCCGACTTGGCGTTGGTGACCTTGTCCCAGGCCGCGAGCTGCGCGCGCAGGATGCTGTCGGGCGTCTTGTAGAAGTTGACCTTGTCCTTGGTCTTCAGCTCGATGTAGTCCTGGCTGTTGCGCTGGATCGCCTTCCACGACATGTCGGCGCTGGCGGCCTGCACGGCGTAGTCGATGATCGACTTCAGCTCGGCGGGCAGGGCGTCGTACTTGCCCTTGTTGAAGAGGATCTCGAACTGCTCGCCGCTCTGGTGGAAGCTCTGCAGCATGCAGTTCTTCACCACGTCGGGGAAGCCCAGCAGCCGGTCGGAGCTGGCGTTGTTGAACTCGGCTGCGTCGATGAGGCCGCGGTCGAGTGCGGGCACGATCTCGCCGCCGGGCAGCGGGTTGACGGCGGCGCCGAGTTCCTTGAACACGTCGACGGCCAGGCCCACGGTGCGGTACTTCAGGCCCTTGAGGTCGTCCGGCTTGGAGATCGGCTTCTTGAACCAGCCCAGCGGCTGCGTGGGCATCGGGCCGTAGAGGAAGGACACGACGTCGATGTTCAGGCTCTTGTAGATCTCGGCCAGCATCTCCTTCCCGCCGCCGTAGTAGTGCCAGGACAGCACCATGTTCGGGTCCATGCCGAAGGCCGGGCCGGAACCCCACAGCGCCAGCGCGTTGCTCTTGCCGTAGTGGTAGGCCACCACACCGTGGCCGCCGTCGAGCGTGCCCTTGTTCACCGCATCGAGCAGCTGGAAGGCCGGCACCACGGCGCCCGAGGGCAGCACTTCGATCTTCAGGCGGTTGCCCGCCATGTCGTTGACCTTCTTGGCGAAGTCGCTGGCGTACTCGTGGAAGATGTCCTTCGAGGGCCAGGTGCTCTGGAAGCGCAGCGCCACCGTCTGCGCCGACGACACCATCGGGGTGGCCAGCGCACCGGCGCCCACGGCGCCGGCAGTGGCGGACTTCAGGAAACGGCGGCGCGGTGCCGGCTTCAGGGCTTCGGTCATGAGGATGTCTCTCCGTTGATGTGATGCTCAGAGGGCGTGGCGCTGTCTTTCACCACGCCGGGCCATCGACTATGTTTCGGACAACCGGGACTTGACAAGTCGGTGTAACCCGAGCCGGCGTCGCCGCAGGTTCAAGCAGTCTTGACCGGCGTGAGGGCAATGGGCCCGCGCCGGGCTGCCGCGGCGAACACCTTCCCTTAAGCTGCCGACGCCTGACAGCCCCCGGCGCCAGCGCGTGCGGCGCGACGACTTCCACATCCCCAGAGCCATGACGACCGACAACACCGATCAGCCCCCGACCGCCCAGGACCTGCGTGACGAACTTGCCGCCGGCCGCACCGACGTCGTCGACCACATCGAGCGGCAACTGCGCCACGCCAGGACGGTCGAGGCCTCGGTTCACGCCTTCGCCAGTCTCGACGAGCGTGTGATCCGGCTGCAGGCCGAACGCCTGCGCGCGGCGCGTGTGCGCGGCGAGCCGGCGGGGCCGCTGTTCGGCGTGGCGGTGGCCATCAAGGACATCATCGACACCACCGACTTCCCCACGGCCTGCGGCAGCCCGATTCACGAAGGCCGTTACGCCGCGGCCGACGCCACCGTGGTGCGCCGGCTGCGCGACGCGGGTGCGGTGATCTTCGGCAAGACCGTGACCACCGAGTTCGCCACGCTGCACCCCGGGCCCACGCGCAACCCGCACAACCTGGCGCACACGCCGGGCGGTTCGTCCAGCGGTTCGGCCGCCGCGGTGGCGGCCGGCGTGGTGCCGGCGGCGGTGGGCACGCAGACCAACGGCTCGATGTTGCGGCCGGCGTCGTTCTGCGGCGTCTATGGCTACAAGCCGTCGCTGGGCCTGCTGCCGCGCACCGGCGTGTTCGACCAGTCGCCTTCGCTGGACCAGATCGGCGTCTTCGCACGCTGCATCGAAGACCTGGCCTGGGTGGCCGAACAGATGGCGGGCGACGACGGGCACGACAGCGCCAGCCAGGGTGTGGCGCCGAAGCCGCTGCTGTCGGTGTGTCGCACCGAGCCGCCCGTGGCGCCGCGCCTGTGCTTCGTCAAGACACCGTGGTGGCAGCAGGTCGACGAGGAAGCGCGCGCGGCCTACGAAGCCTTCATCGACGTCATGCAGGGTGTGGTGACGGTGGTCGAGATGCCGGCCATCGCCCAGCACACGGTGCAGTGGATCGCCACCGTCAACGAGGCCGAACTCGCGTTTGCGCTGCAACGTGAATACGCCCACCACGCCCAGGCGCTGAGCCCCGGCCTGCGCGAGCGCGTCGAGCGCGGCAGGGCCATCCCGGTGCTGGACTACCTGGTCGCGCAGCGCCGTCGGCCCGAAGTGGCGCGCGCCTTCGACGGCCACTTCGCGGACTTCGATGCCATCCTCTGCCCGGCCGCGCTGGGTGCGGCGCCCCAGGGGCTGGGCAGCACCGGCAACCCGATCATGCAGACGGTGTGGAGCTTCAGCGGCCTGCCTGCCGTGTCGCTGCCGCTGCTGACGCTTTCCGGCGCCATGCCGCTGGGCGTGCAGGCCGTGGCCGGCCGCCACGACGACGCGCGCCTGCTGCGCTCGGCACGCTGGCTGGTGCGGGAATTTGCCGCACGCCGCCGCGCCTGAAGGCCCGCCGGCCGACGGCCGGCGCCCTGCCTTTCACGGCCGCCGCCCTTCCACCTGCACCACCAGCCGCACGCGGTTGGCGACGAAGGGCAGGCCGAAGGTGGCGCCGAAGTCGCTGCGCAGCAGCTCGCCCTCGAAGTCGCCGCCGCAGACCTCCACCGGCGAAGCACCGGTGGTGTCGCTGCGGCAGGCGTAACGCAGCGCCGTCAGCGTCAGCGGCTGGCTCACGCCGCGCCAGGTGAATTCGCCGCGCAGCGAGGCCACACGCGGGCCGTCGAACTGGAAACGGGTGGCGACGAAGTAGGCGTTGGGGTGGGCCGTGCTGGCCAGCAGATCGTCCTCGCGCAGCCGCGCGTCGAAAAAGCCGATGCCGGTGCTGACGCTGGCGGTCGGCACGGCCAGGCTCACTTCGCCGCGGCCGGCGCCCGGGTCGAGCGTGACGCTGCCGTTGACGGGCCCGATGCGACCGCGGATCGTGGACGTGCCGAAGTGCAGCACTTCGAACTGCACCCAGCTGTGGGCAGGGTCGAGCCGGTAGCTGACGGGCTGCGCGGCACCGGGCGAGGCCATCGTCAGCAAGCCCAGCGCAACCGCGGCGCCGGGTGCCCGGGCGGCCAGTCGGGCTGCGATCGACTTCATGCACCGATCTTGCCGCAGCCCGCTGCGTCCTGCTGCGCCGCGCCGCGCCGACCTTACTGCTTGACGGCCTCGACCTGGACCAACAGGCGCACGCTGTCGGGCGCGGCCATCGGCAGCGCGTAGGTGATGCCGAAGGCGCTGCGCTGGATGACCGTCTCGAAGTCACCGCCGCAGACTTCTCGCTTGAGCATCGGGTTCAGGTAGCAGCTGAAGTTGGTGGCCTTCAGCGTCACCGGCTGGGTCTTGCCCATCAGCGTGAGCGTGCCCGCCACTTCGGTGACCTTGTCGCCGGCGAAGCCGAACTTGTCGCCGACGAACTTCGCGGTCGGGAACTTGGCGACGTCGAACAGGTCGGCGCTCTTCAGGTGGCCGTCGAAGGGCGCCACGCCGGTGTTGATGGAGGCCATGTCGATGGTGATCTCGGCCTTGCCCGTCTTCGCGGCGCGGTCGAGCGTCACGCTGCCTTCCTTCTTGTCGAAGCGGCCGCGAATGGTGGAGGTGCCGAAGTGCACGATCTCGAAGGACGCGAAGGTGTGCGTGGGGTCGATGGCGTAGGTGGCGCTCTGCGCATGGGCGGCGCCCAAGCTGGCGGCAAGCAGGGCGGCGGTGATCAGGGTCTTGGTCATGGGTTCAGGTCGTTGTAGAGGAGGAGGGAACGCGGTGGGTGCGGTGTGCCGGCGGCCGTTCACAGCGGCGCCAGGCCACCGAGCACGAGCTTGAAGCGGATCTGCACCTCGTCGGCCAGCAGCGAGGTGTCGGTCCATTCGCCTTCGCCGACCTTGAAGGCCAGGCGCTGGATGGCGAAGCTGCCGCTGGCGGTGCTGACGAGGGCCGCGCCGGTGCCGGTTTGCGTGACCTGCACCGGTACACGCACGTCGCGCACGACGCCCTTGATGGTCAGCTTGCCGGCGACGTCGAAACGGCCCGGCCCGGCGGCCTTGATGGTGGTGCTCTGGAAGCTGGCCTGCGGGAACTTCGCCACGCCCAGCCAGACGGGCTTGGGTACCTCGGCGTCGAGCTCGGCGCTGCCGAAACGTGCGCTGCCGGTGTCGATGCCGAACGCGACGCTGCCGGTCTCGGGCTTCTTCGGGTCGAGCGTGATCTGGGCGCTGAACGTGCCGAACTTGCCTTCCACCGGCACGCCCATCTGGCGTGTGGTGAAGGCGATCTCGCTGCCGGCGAGCTGCAGCACGGCGGGCCGGGGCTGTGCGATGGCGTGCTGGACCACCGCGCCAAGCAGCGCGGCGGCCAGGGTCAGGGTCATCAGGAGGCGGGAAGACATGGCAGACATCCTTGGAGTCGTTGGGGCGTGTTCGGGCCGGGCGCTTCAGCCGCGGCCCGGCCACATGCGGCGCAGCAGGCCGTCACGGTCGATGAAGTGGTGCTTCAGCGCGCCGGCCACGTGCAGCAGCACGACGACGGCCAGGGCCTGGGCCAGGCCGCCGTGCCAGGGCTTCAGCAGTTCCGCCAGGGCGCGGTCAGGGGCCACGAAGTCGGGCAGCGGCAGCACGCCGAAGAGCACGATGGGGAAACCCGCCGCCGAGCTGTAGGCCCAGCCCATCAGCGGCACGGCAAAGAACAGCGCGTACAGCGCCAGGTGTGCACCGTGTGCGGCGCGGCGCTGCCAGGTGGGCATCGGCAGGTCAGCGGGCGGTTGGTGTGTCAGTCGCCACAGCAGGCGCAGCGCCGACAAGGTCAGGATCAGCACACCCGCCCACTTGTGCCAGTTGTAGAGCTTGAGCCGCGTCACCGAGAAGGGCAGGTCGACCATGATGGTGCCGACGGCGAAGCTGCCGACGATCATCAGCGCCAGCAGCCAGTGCAAAGCGATGGCGGTGCCGGTGTATCGCGTGGGGGTTGCCGTGGTCATCATGTTGCAGTGCAGTATCCAGCCCTGCAACAGGCCCGCCGTTCAAGCCGTTTGATGGCCTCGGACTGCGCACGTGAACAGCGCCGCACCCAGCTGCGCGGCCTCGGCGGGCCCCAGCAGGCCGTGGCGCAGGCCGAAGTCGAGCGTCACCAGCGCGGCATCGACGGTCATCGTCTCGCCCGCGGCCAGCGCCAGCGCGTCGGCCACCGGCAGCAAGCGGAAACCGGCGACTTCGCCGTCGTGGTTGTGTGGCGCCCAGTCGGGCGGCAGTGCCAGATCCCAGCTGTGCAGGTCTTCGAGCTGCCGGCCTTCGGCAAGGTCGCGGTGCAGGCGCAGCACGCGGGCGGGCTGCGCGGTTTGCAGCGCAGCGGGGGCCAGGCCGGCTTCTTCCATCGCTTCGCGCACCAGGGCGTCGAAAGGCGACTGGCCGGCAGGCACGCCGCCGCCGACGAGGTTGTCGAAGCGGCCGGGGTCGGTGGGCTTGCTGAACGAGCGCTGCGCGATCCACAGCCGCTCCGGCCGGCCGTCGACCCCCGCGATGTAGCCGTTGAGGTGGGCGCCCAGTGTCAGCGTGCCCCAGAAGCGCGCCGCGGCGCGCTCCATCAACGCCAGCGGTTCACGTGTGTCGGGGTCGAGCAGCGGAAAGGTCTCGTCGCGCCAGGCGGTGATCAGGCCCTGCGCGCGCAAGGCGGCATGCATCTCGGCCAGTGCGGCGTCGCGGTCTGGGGCGACGAGCGCGACGCCGGCGTCGTCGATGAGCAGCTGCGCGGGCCAGGCGTGCAGCGCGCCGAGGTGGGCGCGCGCCACCGACCCCACCTGCCTGCCCGCGACGCAGAACGGCACCCGCGCCGCCGCGTCGGCCGCCTGCGCTGCGACCACGGCCGGCCAGTTCACCGGTCGAGTGGCGTGAATTCGGCGAACAACCGCTGTGCTTCGGGCAGTTTCGACAGCGGCACGTGTTCGCAGGCGACGTCGAACTCCGCCCACATCGCCTGCACCTCGGGGTGGCTGTGTGCGGCCGCGATGGCGGCGGCCGAGGCCCATTCGAAGACTTCGAGCAGCGTGCCGTCGGCGGCCTGCAGCGTGGTCGGCGTGCGATCGCTGGCCAGGCCCAGGCGCTGCAGCGTCGGCACGTGCCGGCGCACGGTGTCGAGCAGCGCGGCGGCCATGCCCGGCCGCGGGCGGTAGCAGGCGATCACCGCGCGGGGCGGTGCATCGGCGTGGACGTGGCCGGCTTCGGCGCCCAGCACCAGGCGGTGGCCGCCGGGGGCCTGCAACACGATTTCGCGCAGGCCCCAGGGCTGGTCGATGGGCGCCTGCAGCACGGTGGCGCCTTGGGCCAGGGCGTGGGCGTGCAGCGCGTCGATGTCGTGGCCGACGTGCAGCCGCGTGTCACCGCAGGGCGTGATGGGTGCCTCGTCGCGCGACAGGTGGATGTAGACCGGCGCACCCCAGCTGCCATCGCCGGCCTTCACGCGGCCATGCCGGGCCACTGGCTCGCCAAAAACGAAGTCGATCTCGAAGCCGAGCACACGCACGAACCAGTCGGCCGCGGCGGCCACGTCGGGCACCGGCAGCACCGGTTGCAGGCCGTGGATCTGGTGGTGTTTGGCGAGCGCGGCCATGTTCACGCCGCCTGCTTCAGTTCGCCGCCACGCCAGCGCGCCATCAGCGCAGCCCACTTCGGCCGCGCCGTCGCCAGGTATCGCTCCTTGACGTGGCCATAACCGCGGATCTCTTCCGGAATGCGCGCAATCTCCACCGCCAGCGCGCGGTTGCCGGCGTTCAGCGTCTTCAGCAGTTCTTCGATGCAGGCGCGGTACTCGGCGATCAGCGCACGCTCCATCTGCCGCTCGGCGCTGCGGCCGAAGATGTCGAGCGCACCACCGCGCAGGCCCTTCAGCTTCGCGAGCCAGCCGAAGGCGGTCCGCACCCAGGGCCCGAACGGCGACTTCAGCGCCACGCCCTTGTCGTCCTTCTTCGACAGACCCGGCGGCGCGAGGTGGTGCACCAGCTTGTAGTCGCCCTCGAACATGCCGGCGATCTTGGCGGTGAAGGCGGCGTCGGTGTGCAGGCGCGCCACCTCGTACTCGTCCTTGATGGCCATCAGCTTGAAGAGGTAACGCGCCACCGCTTCGGTCAGCGCCGTGCCGCCACCCAGCGGTGTTTCGGCCGCGCGCACCTTGTCAACGAAGGCGCGGTACTGCGCAGCGTAGGCGGCGTCCTGGTAGCCGGTGAGGAAGTCCACGCGTGTGGCCACCATCTCGTCGAGCGCAGGCTTCTTCACGAACTGGATCACCGCCTGCGCCTTGAACAGCGCCTGCACCGCGGCCAGGTCGTGGGCGCAGCGCCGGCCCCACTCGAAGGCCGCCTTGTTGTTGTCGATCTGCACACCGTTGAGCTCGATGGCGCGCATCAGCGCGGCGTAACCCAACGGCACACGGCCCTGCTGCCAGGCGTAGCCCAGCATCAGCGGGTTGGTGTAGATGCTGTCGCCCAGCAACTGGCTCGCCACCGCCTCGGCGTCGAAGGCGCCGACCAGCGCTTCGCCGACGCTGGCGCGCACCGCCGCTTCGCAGTTGCCACCCGGAAACTTCCAGTCGGGGTTCTTCACGAAGCCCGCGGTGGGTGTGCCGTGCGTGTTCAGCGCCACGAAGGTGCGGCCCTGCTGCATCACCGCCAGCGTGTACTTCGACGCGCCGACGATGCTGTCGCAGGCGATGACGAGGTCGGCCTGCGCGGTGTCGACCTTGGTCGTGAAGATGGCCTCGGGGCGGTTGGCGATCTGGATGTGGCTCCAGGTGGCGCCGCCCTTCTGCGCCAGGCCGCCGGCGTCCTGCGTCACCACGCCCTTGCCTTCCAGGTGCGCGGCCATGCCCAGCAGGCTGCCGATGGTGATGACGCCGGTCCCGCCGACACCGCCGACGACGATGCCCCAGGCGCGTTCGGCCAGTGGCAGCGTCGGCTCGGGCAGCGGTGGCAGACCGGCGAGGCTGCCCTTCTGTTCCTTCTTGGGTTTCTTCAGCTGCCCGCCTTCGACGGTGACGAAGCTCGGGCAGAAGCCTTTCACGCAGGAATAGTCCTTGTTGCAGCTGTTCTGGTTGATGCGGCGCTTGCGGCCGAACTCGGTCTCGACCGGCTCGACGCTGAGGCAGTTGCTCTGCACGGAACAATCTCCGCAGCCTTCGCACACCAGCTCGTTGATGATCACGCGCTTTTCGGGGTCGGCCAGCTTGCCGCGCTTGCGGCGGCGGCGCTTCTCGGTGGCGCAGGTCTGGTCGTAGATGATGGCCGAGACACCCCTGATCTCGCGGAACTCACGCTGGATGCGGTCGAGCTCGTCGCGGTGGTGCACGGTGACGCCCGGCGCCAGGCCCACGCCGGCGTACTTCAGCGGTTCGTCGGTGACGATCACGAGCTTGACCACACCTTCGGCGAGCAGGCTCTGCATGATCTGCAGCACCGAATGGCCCTCGGGGCGCTCACCCACCTGCTGGCCGCCGGTCATCGCCACGGCGTCGTTGTAGAGCAGCTTGTAGGTGATGTTCACGCCCGCGGCGATGCTCTGGCGGATGGCCAGGCTGCCGCTGTGGAAGTAGGTGCCGTCGCCCAGGTTGGCGAAGACATGCGCGTCCTTGGTGAAGGGCGACTGGCCGACCCAGGCCACGCCTTCGCCGCCCATCT
Organism: uncultured beta proteobacterium; assembly: GCA_947084805.1. Taxonomy (GTDB): domain Bacteria; phylum Pseudomonadota; class Gammaproteobacteria; order Burkholderiales; family Burkholderiaceae_C; genus Rubrivivax. Next base: position 10,674 of record CAMTUD010000162.1, read on the forward strand.
GGCTGAAGGTGCTGGTGCTGCGGTCCATCCAGGTCGCCATGTAGTGGCAGCCGATGCCGGCCAGCGCGCGTGAACCTTCGGGCACACGCGTGCTGGTGTTGTGCGGGCAGCCGCTGCAGAACCACGGGGCGCGGTCGCCGGTGTCGGTTTTCATCGCGGCCAGCTGCTGTTCACGCGCGAAGAGGACGGCCAGGCGTTCGTCCATGCGCGCGGCGATGTCGCGGTCCACACCCAGCTTCTTCAGCCGCTTGGCGATGGCCTTGGCGATGATGGCCGGCGTCAGGTCGGCCTTGGCGCGCAGCAGCCAGTTGTCGCTCGGGTTGGGCATGCTCCACTCGCCGCCCCGGCCCCAAAAGGGCCCTTCCTGATGCTCGTCGCCTTCGTTCGGTTCCTCGAACTTGCCCAGCACATTGGGCCGCACGTCGGCGCGCCAGTTGTAGAGCTCTTCCTTGATCTGGTATTCGATGACCTGGCGTTTTTCCTCCACCACCAGAATCTCCTGCAGGCCCTCGGCAAAGTCGCGCGTGATGGTGGCCTCCAGCGGCCACACCACATTGACCTTGTGCAGGCGTATGCCCAGCTGGTGGCAGGTCTCTTCGTCCAGCCCCAG
>CAMTUD010000163.1:0-7288 GCA_947084805.1 uncultured beta proteobacterium
GCTCTTCCGATCTCGGCCGCCGCGCCGGCCCGAAGCGCCTGGTGGTAACTCTCGACACTCGGGCTGTCGTCGAAGCGGCGCCTGCGCAGCGCCAGCGCCTCCTCGACCCAGCCGTCCCGCTCGTAACACCGCAGCAGGTCCTCCTGCAGCCGCGAGTCCTCGGGGAAGGTCCTGCACCCCAGTTCCGCATTGGCGAACGCTTCGCGCAGCCGACCGTGCCGTTCGAGGTATTCGGTCACCTGGTGATAGCCCGCCGCCTCGTGCAGGTCCTCACGCATCACCGCCAGCGCGCCGTCGACGTCGCCCATGGCGTCCAGCTGCGCCAGGTGCATGCGTTCGAGAGTCCACAGCCGCACGTCGCGTTCGGTGTCGCGCTCGATCGGTGGCGGTCGCTGTCGGCGGGTCCCGGTCTGGGCGACCCGAGCGTCGTAGTCGGCCCTGGCGGCGACCGTGGCGTCCTTGGCATGGCGCCAGCGTTCGGCCAGTGCCTTGCGGTAGCGGGTGAGGGCAGGCTCGCCCATCGCGGCCTCCGCCGCTGCGGTGTCGAAGCACCCGAAAGGATCGTCGAGCAGCAGTTGCAGGTAGGCTTCGCCGAACGCGGCCGGCTGGGGACCGGCGCGCTCGAGGGCGGCCACCCACTCGGCGCCGATCGCCTGGATCAGGCCGCCGATGTTGCCGTCGGAGTCGTCGGCCTGCATCAGCACGGCCCAGCCGCGGCGCATGGCGTGCAGGCACAGCGCCACGGCACCGGCCGGGTCCTGCGCGCGGGCCTGGGCCAGCAAGGGCAGCACCGCTTCGGCGCGGTGCACGTAGGCGTGGCTTTCGCGCCAGGAGACGAAGCCCTGGCCAGGCGAAAGGATCTCGGTGACCAGTGCTTTCAGCGCCTTCGGGTCGGCCGCTCCATGGCGGGTCTCGCTGAGCTTGCGCCACTGCTGCAACTCGCGCGCGATCTCTTGATCGCGATCGGCCAGGTCGAGCAGCCGGCTGGCCAGCACCGAGGCGTCCTGGGCTTGCAGGAAGTCCTGCAGTGCCTGGCGGCGGTCCTGAACCGTCCTCGCCCGCTTGACGCCGGCCTGCACGGTCATGCGCGCCTCGTCGTCGACCGCCGGCGCCTTGCCGCTCAGCCTGTCGCGCCAGACCAGCGCCAGGGCCACCTGGTGCTTGCAGAACCAGCCGTCCTGGGCGTTCACACAGTCGCAGGCGCCTTCCACCTCGCCTTCGTGGATCCACACTTCGGTTTCATAGGTGTCGCTGCCGGTGACCTGGGCGTAGATGGCCGGGGTATCGCTGGGCTCCTCGGACAGCACCTGCACGGCGCCGGAGGAGGCGTAGGTCTTGCCGCGCTGGAAGATGGCTGCACTGCTGGCGCGACGCAGTGCGCTGTCGCTCAAAGCCGCGATCAAGGCCGGGGTTTCGTGATGTGGGGTGGGCGGTTCGGTGTTGCTCATGCTGCGCCCATCGTAGGGGGTTGACGGACGCGCGGCACCAACTCGCGGGCCCGCGCGGTCGAGCGCCGTCGATGCGAGCGACCTTGCGCATGTCCGCGGGCAGATGGAGCGGTCCGGCGCCAGCGCAGGGGTTGATGAGCCGGATTGTCGCGAGAGCATGAATCGTCGGAATGTCCCGACGCCCATGAAGGAGCGCTGTCATGGCCCCTCCCAACGCACAACGCGTTCTCGTCGAGCAAGGCGGCTCGATCGCCGCGCCGACCCTCCTGGGGCAAGGCCCCGTCCGCATCCCCACCGGCGGCAGGATCCGCGCCGGCATCAAGGTGCTCACGCGCAAGGCGGCCGAGCAGCCCAAGGCGCAGGCGATCTACGACCAGGGGGTGGCCACGGGCCAATCCTTCGAGCAGATCGAGCGCGCGATCGCCGAGGCCTTACCCGATCTGAAGACGCCGCTGGTGCCGCGCAACGTCCAGTGGTTCACGGTGCGGGCGCAGGACTTCCCGAATCCGGAGATTGCCGAGCAGATTCTCCAAGCCCATGGCGAGGACCGCGGCGAGGGCCGTCGCCTCTACCGCTTCCCGGTGGTGTTTCCGACGGACCACTGGCAGACGGTCATGCCCCATGAACTCGCCGCGTGGGGGGCGCACGAGAAGCACTTCTGGTCGCAGTACTCGGCCGACGGTCGGGTCCGCCACTGCATGACCCATGCGCCAGTGCCCGTCGACGACACCGGCCGGCGCACCATCCGCCTCTTCGGCGGGCGCAAGGCCGCTGTTCGCGATGCCAACGGTGGCGTCTGCGAGCCGGAGTCCTGCCCCGAGTACCAGCAGCGCCAGTGCAACCTGAGCGGCCGCTTCCTGTTCTTCATCCCCGGCATCCGCTCGATCAGCGCGTTCGAGCTTCACACCAACAGCTTCTACGCGATGAACGCGGCGATCCGGAAGTTCGAGACCGTGGGCTTCCTGCGCGGTGGTCGCATCTCGGGTTTCCTGGACCGGCAGCGCACGCCGTTCTACCTGAGCAAGACGCTGATGGAGGTGGCGCACATCGACGAGCAGGGGCGCGCGGTGCGCGTCCCGCAATGGATCATCGACCTGGAGGCGCCGGTGGACGTGACCACCTTGCTACGCGAGAACGAGGACATCGAAGCCACGCTGGTGCAGGCGAACCAGGCGAGCCGGATCCTCGAGCACGATCGAAGGGCGTCGCCCGCTGAATCGGTGACGGTTGTCGCGCTCGAAGCGTCGAGCCCGGCCGTGGTGTTGCCACCGTCCGTCGAGGCGCCACTGCGTGGGGGACACCCGACCCTCGAGCAACTGATGGCCCGCGTGCAGGCCGGCGGGATCGCCCCGGACCTGTACCAGACCTATGCCGATCGCCGGTGGGGCGCGGGCTGGAAGGTCAATCCCCATGGACGTGCCCGCGCCTGGAACGAGCTCGATCGCTACCGCAACGACCCGCAGGGCTATCTCGACAAGATCGAGAGCGAACTGCAGGCAGCGTCGTGAGGGGGCCGACATGATCCGCGTTGCGCACTACTCCGACCTGCACTACGGCACCCGCACGCTGGTCGAAGCCGATCGCTGCTTCGGCGCCGCGATCGACCGGGCGATCGCGCTGAGGGTGGATGTCGCCGTCATCGCCGGCGACGCCACCGACCATCCCTTGGACCTGCACGCGCCGGCGGCGGCGCGGTTGATCGCCCAGGTTCGGCGGCTGGCCGATCACTGTCCGGTGCTGATGCTGCAGGGCACGTACTCGCACGAACCGCCGGGCACGCTGGCCGTGTTCCGCCTGCTGGGTGGACATCATCCGGTGCACGTCGCCGACCGCATCGCTCAGGTGGCGCTGACGGAGCGTGGGAAGTGGATCGAGTCGAAGGGCTGGCGGCTAGATGCATTGCCGCCGGATGTTCGAGCGCTGTTCAGCTGCGTGCCGACGGTCAACAAGGCGGCGGTGGCTGCGGTGGTTGGTGCGGCGGAGGCCGCGCAGGCGGTGGGAGAGCACCTGGCGGACCTGCTGCGCGGCTACGCGCCGATTCATCGCGCCGCCCGTGCGCTGGGCTTGCCCGCCATCGGCGTTTCCCACGGTACGGTGTTCGGCTGCATCAGCGAGCACGGTGTGCCGATGGCGGGCTTCGACCACGAGTTCACCACGGGTGCGCTGCTCAGTGCCGAGGCCCAGGCTTTCATGCTCGGGCACATCCACCGGCATCAGTCGTGGGTGGCCGACGGCGCGGCGGGGCAGCAGTGCATCTCCTACCCGGGTTCCATTGGCCGCTTTCACTACGGCGAGGAAGGGGACAAGGGCTTCCTGGTGTGGGAGGTCGGACCGGACGGGGCGCGCTGCGCGCTGGAGCCGACGCCGGCACGGCGCACGCTGGACGTCGTGTTCGAGGGCAAGCCCGACCTCGACGTGCTGCGATCGGTGGTCGAGCAGCAGCAGGTCGGCGGCGCGTTCGTCCGGGTGCGCTGGGTGATCGCGGAGGAAGACCGGCACGAGGTCGATCGGGCGGCGATCCTCCGCCTGCTGGCGGGTGCGGCAGAGGCGAAGCTGGAGGGCAGGATCGTGCCTGTAGCGCGCAGCCGGGCGCAGGGCATCTCGAGCATGGCGAGCCTGGACGACAAGGTGCGGGCCTGGGCGGCGGCGACCGGCGTGAACCCGACGCCCTTGCTGGCGTGCCTGGCGAAGTCGATCGACGCTGCTCCGCAAGACATCGTTGAACAGGCGCTCCGGTTCGACGAGGCGTCGGCGGAGTCGGACCTTGACGACGAACGAAGCGAGGACAGACTGGTCGTTCATTCCGTTGGAGCAGAAGGATGCAACCACTCTCATTGACGCTGAAAGGCTTCCGGGGCATCCGCGACGGCCTCGGGCGCGATGCGTTGACCCTGGACCTGGAACGGCTGGCCGACGGTGCCGAGCTGGTCGCCATCGCCGGAGCCAACGGTCGCGGCAAAACCACCGTGATGGACAACATGCACCCGTTATGTTGACTTCGACGTGTCAACGTAGGGCGTCTGTGATCGGTTGTGCTGTCATCTTCAGATGGAAATGGTCCGCAAGGCCCGAATCACTGAGGCGCACTAGATGACGGCTTCGAGGTCCGCCAGTCCGACCCGCAAGCCGGACATCTCGCCGCGAGAGTGGCGCTTCATCTCGGCGATCACCTTGGCGGCGATCGGCGTGGCGCTCGCTGCTTTCTCAGCGATGACGCGAATCCTGCCCCATCTTCGGTTTGCCTGACTTGCCGGGTCTGCCGGGAGGCAAATTGGTGCGCAGAGCACTCACCACGCGATAGCTCGCTCCAGACAAGTCCAGCTTGCCTTGCGCCCAGTCGTCCAGGCTGCGGCAGAATTTGTTGGCCAGTTCTTGCTCCCGGCCGTGCTGTAGCCATGCGCAGACTTCGGACGCGGGCGCCTTGTACCCTGCACAGTGCCACGCATTCAGCAACTCGGGTGGGAACCGAGTGCCCGAGCGTTTCCGTCGCGAACCGTCGGATGTCGGGCAGAAATCATCGGCCAACGTTGGCATCGGTGCGACCAGGGGCTCGGCGTAGACCCGTGACGGGTTGGCATCGAAGCCTGCGCCTTGCCAAGCTTGCAGTAGCTCTGGCGGGAAGTTCTTGTCCGCCTCGAGGACGACGTAGGCAATGTTGTAGCCAGGACCGCCCCCTTGGCAGCAGAACTGTGTCGCGAATCCCAACAGGTTAAGGCGCTGAATTCCCGAAAGCAGCTTTTCGTCGATGTGCACGACCTTGCCGGTCCCGGGCAGTACAAGTTCCTTCGTCGGGTGTCGTGGTTCGTTAGACATCTTGCGAGTGCAGAGGAATTACTGCCGCAGCGACGGGTCGTTGCAGCAGTCCTTGACCCACTGCTCCATCCAAGTCTCCGAGTAGTCTACGCTGCATACCCAAACTCGGCATTGAAGCGGAGTGGCAGCCCAATTCGATGGCATGAGTCCAAGGGCGTCATGATCACGATGCCCCGTTGGCAGCGCAGATGGCGGACTGACGTGAACGAAATGATGGCCGACTGCCGGTACTGGTGCACGGCAGGTTCGGAGCAGTTCAGTTCCGTGACAACAAGGTGAACTGGGCTCTCGGAAGCAGGCGCTTGAAGTCGCTGTCGAAACTTGCCACGTGTTCACCCTGGTGAATGGCCGCAGCCGCGAGCCATGCGTCGGGGATGTCATTGGCGGCGAGCGATTGGTCGATGCACAGCTTGCGCAGCACGGGCCACTCGGCGCCCAGTTCGGGGCGCTCCACGCTCGGTGAGGACAGCAGCGCGTCGACGAAGCGAAAGGCCTCGGACACGGGCGTCGGGTGAACGAAGATCTTCGGGTGCGTCACCAGCCGCAGGAAGCTCGCGATCACCATGGGTTGCAGCTTGAGCGCGGCCCCCTGGTTCGCGTCGACGAGCGCTTGCTCCAGCCAGGCACGAGCGGCGGCGTGGTGCGGATGGTCGCTACGGGACGCAGCGACCAGGACGTTGACATCGGGCGTCATGGTTCACGCGTCCTGATCAGCAGCGTCCAGCATGGCCTTGTTGCTCAGTCCGCTGAGTCCTGGAGCCAGTCCGCCCTTGCCGCGGTAGACGGGCAGGCGCACGGGCTTCGCGCGCACTTGCTGCGCGCGCAGGCGCAGTTGCAGTCCTTCTTCGATCAGGCGGGTCAGGCTCGTGCGCTGCTGCGCGGCGAGCGACTTGGCCTTGGTCAGCAACGCGTCGTTCAGGTCGAGCGTGGTCTTCATGGCGTTCCTGGAGCGTGTAGTTGATACAGATTTCTGTATTCTACGACCGAGCAAGCCAGTTCTCAATCCTGTGCGCCGATGCCGGCCGCACAGGCCGCTTGTAGTGGCGTGCCGAGTGCCGAGCCCCGTGGGTTGACACCTCACGGTCGCGCGGGAGACTGGTCTGGTCTTCTCCATCGGAACATCTCATGCAACCTCTCAAGCTGACGCTCAAGGGCTTCCGCGGCATCCGCGATGGTCTGGGCCTGGAAGAGATCACGCTGGATCTCGAACGGCTCGCAGACGGTGCCGAGTTGATAGCCATCGCTGGTGCCAACGGCAGCGGCAAGACGACGATCATGGACAACCTCACGCCCTACAACCTGCTTCCCAGCCGGGCGGCGACGGCAGGGCCTGGCGGCTTCACGTTCTACGAACACGTCTACCTTCCCGAGAGCATCAAGGACCTGACCTGGGCGCACGAAGGCCGCTGCTACCGATCCCAAATCGTCATTCGGATGAGTGGCCGCCGCAAGACCGAGGCATTCCTGCTCGGACTGGACGACGATGAGCAATGGCGGCCCGTTCGTGTCGACGACGGCACGGCATCCGACGGACGTGTCGAGTCGTACACCCGCTGCGTCGAGTGCATCTGCGGCAGCCCGGAGACCTTCTTCACGTCGGTGTTCGCCTCCCAGGGAAAGCGCCAGCTCAACACCTACCGCAATGGCGAGATCAAGACGCTGCTGGCCGATCTGCTGGGCCAGGAAGAGATTCGCGCCATCGGCCAGAAGGCCGCCGAAGTCGCACGCCTGCTGAAGGCGGGGCTGGTCGCGATCCGGCAGGAGCAGGCCGGTCTGGTCGACGAGATCGCGGCGGTCGAGACCGCCAGACAAAGGCTCGATGGCGCGGACTCGAGCGTGGCCGGTGCCGAAGGCGCCAAGCGGGCGGTCCAGACCAGGCTGGACGAGGCGCTCGAGCGGCACGCCCGCTTGACGGCCGAGCGTGAACAGTCCCGCGCGATCGAGGCACGACGTGCCCAGCTCGCGACCGAACGGCAGGCCGAGCTCGACACGGCCGGCCAGTCGGCAGAGGCACTGCAGGCCCAGGA
>CAMTUD010000164.1:0-27141 GCA_947084805.1 uncultured beta proteobacterium
CGGTTCAGCGCGTCGCACTCGCCGGCGCGCGCGATGTCTGCGGCGTCGCCGGCGGCGTCGCCCGCGGCCGGCGACGCGGCCTGGAAACACTCGCGCGCCGCGGCGGCGGTGCGCAGGCTGTCCATCGCATCACCGGCCAGCGCACCGGCTGCCGACAGCACCAGCAGCATCCGTCCACGATCGATCCCCGTCAGCGCCGGCAAGGCCTCACGCGCCGCGGCGCGCGCGGCTTCGATCTCGCCTTGATCGGCCAGGGCCTGGACGGATTCGGGGGTGACGGGCTTCATCGGGCGCGGCGCATGATAGCCAGCGCCTCAGGCCCGCACGGCGTGGGGGCGCGACAGGCTCCAGAGCCCGAGGAAGGTCAATCCGCCGTTGAGCACCAGCAGTTCCAGCCCCAGTTGCCAGGCGCCGAAAAGCGTGTGCTGATTGACATCGATCAGCCAGCACAGCGCCGGCGCGGCCAGCGCCACCACGGGCACCCGGCGGTCGTTCACGGCACGCCGCGTCAGCACGCCGAAGGCGAACAGGCCGAGCAGCGGGCCGTAGGTGTAGGCCGCGATCTTTAGGATGAGGCCGATCATGCTCGGGTCGTCCAGCGCCTTGAAGCCCATCACCAGCGCCATGAACAGCGCCGCGAAGCCCAGGTGCACGCTGCGCCGCACACGTGTGCGTTTCGCCTCGTCCCAGTCGGCGCGCTTGTGCAGGCCCAGCAGGTCGATGCAGAAGCTGCTGGTGAGCGCGGTGAGCGCACCGTCGGCGCTGGGAAAGAGGGCCGAGATCAGCGCGATGACAAAGAGCACCTGCACGGCCACCGGCAGGTAACCCAGCACCACGGCCGGGAAGAGGCGGTCACCCGCCACCTGCAGCCCCACCGTGGGCGCAAACAGCGCCAGCAGCCCGCCCAGAACGAGGAACAGCGACACCACCGCCAGCAGCGCCAGCGACAGCAGCACGACGTTCTTCTGCGAATCGCGCAGCCGCTTCACTGAGATGTTCTTCTGCATCATCTCCTGGTCCAGGCCCGTCATCGCGATGGCGATGAAGGCGCCGGCCACCACCTGCTTCAGCCACCAGGTCTTGGCGTAGGGGTCGGTGCCGAAGACGGTGGAGATGCCGCGCTCCTGCATCTGCGCCAGGCTGCCGGCCAGCGTGAGGTCGAGCTTGTCGAGCAGGAACCACGTGCAGACCCCCAGGCCGAGCAGCATGCCGGCGGTCTGCAGCGTGTCGGTGAAGACGATGGTGCGCACGCCGCCTTCCACCGTGTACAGCAGCACCATCAGCAGGATGACGGCGGCCGTCAGCCAGAACGGCAGGCCGAAGGCGTCGAGGATGGTGTCCTGCAGCACGCGCACCACCAGGTACAGCCGCGCCGTGGCGCCCAGCGTGCGCGAGACGACGAAGATGGCTGCGCCGGTGCGGTAGCTGCGCGGGCCGAAGCGGTGCTCGAGGTAACCGTAGATCGAGGTCAGGCCGTGGCGGTAGTACAGCGGCAGCAGCACGAAGGCCACCACCAGGTAACCGAGCACGTGGCCGAGCACGATCTGCAGGTAGCTGAACTGCGTCAGCCCCACCGCGCCGGGCACGCTGATGAAGGTCACGCCCGAGAGCGACGTGCCCACCATGCCGAAGGCGACCAGCAGCCACGGGCTCGAGCGGCTGCCGATGAAAAACGCCTCGTTGTCGGCGCGGCGCGATGTCCACCAGGCCACGCCCAGCAGCAGCGCGAAGTAGCCCAGCACGAAGGCCAGCAGGACGGGGGCGGTCATCGGTCCAGGCCAGCAGCTTCACGTGAGTCGCCGGCAGGCTGAGCACCACAGAACTGACCGCGGGGACCGCCCACCAGCGACCACGCAGCTTGGACGAACGTCACTCCAGCGACCCGCTGCGCGGCCCCGCAGGCAAGAAGTGCGACGCCGGCGAGCCTGACGCGCGCCGCGTCAGGCCGAGATCCTGCGCGGGGGAGAGTCAGGCCTGCGCGCGGCGGCGTAAAGCCAGCGCGGCAAGAGCCAGGCCGGCCAGCGCCAGCGTGCCGGGCTCGGGAACCGCGGCGCCGATCTGGAATCCCGTCGTCTCCTCAATGCCCGACGAGCGCCAGCTGATCTGCGTGAACGAGCCCATGAACTGCAGCGTGCCGCTGCCTTCTCCGGCGCGGATGATGTTGCCGGCCAGGGTTGTCAGTGCACCGTTGCTGCTGAGGATGGTGAAGGCGTCGATGAAGTCCCAGTCGATCGAGACGTTCGTTCTGCCCAGGCTGACGACATGCATGATCGGGTTCAGCACTGCAGTGCTGAAAGTGACCGTGTGAGTGGCATTGACACCACTGTCGTTTGCGATGAGGTCGCTGAACGCAAGTGCGGGCGTGAAAACACTGGCATTGCTGAACGCGGTGCTGCTGCCGTTGACCACCGTTGTCATGCCGGGGCCATTTCGGACATTGCCACTGTACGAGACGCCCACCACCGATGAGCCCAGCGTCAGCGTGCCGCTCGCCGTGCCGGCTGCGCCTGCCGTGAAACTCGTCCAGTCCGTGAAGGCAACAGGGTTGGCCATCGCCGCCCCCGGTGCCAGGACAGTGGCGGCTGTTATGGAGGCCACCAGCGCCAGCGAGCGCAGCAGACGAGTCACATGTTTCATATCGGATTCCCAGTTTTGGTTGATTCGAGCATCCACCGGAGATACCCGCTCGATTCGCCCGCGTGCGGGCTGGAGGGTAGAGAAGCAGAAGTCATGCCCAGCAAGTCAAACTGGGGAAATCCTATGTGAATCCGCGAGCTTACCGATTCACGCCGGCGTCACCGGCCGACCCGCACAGTGGCCGTGTCAGGTTTCTCGTCACCGTGTAAACCCGTGAGAAGCGCGTGGCGGCTGCGGAGCATCCTCATGAGCCCGCACCGCTCCTGTCCCTCAGAACATCATGCCGATGAGCATCGCGATCACGCTCAGCACCACTGAGCTTGCGAACGGCAGGTACCAGTCGCGCCCGCGCACGCGGAAGCTGAAGTCGCCGGGCAGCTTGCCCAGCCCGATCCTGCGCAACCAGCCCTGCAGGCCATTGAAGACCAGGCAGGCGAGCAGGAAGACGAGCAGCCAGCGCATCGGTTCAGCTGACGTTCAAAGTGTGTGCATGCGGTCGCCCGCCGTGAAGCCCAGCGCATCGAGCGTGATGCCGCGGCCCAGCGCCAGCACCTTGAAGAGCTCGCCCATCTCGTGTTCGTTGATCAGCTTCTGCGCCGCGGCGCGTTCACGCAGGTCAGCCTGCTGCAGCAGGTCGACGAGGCCGCAGTTCAGCAGGAAGCGCGCCTGGCTGGTGTAGCCCAGCACGTCCAGGCCCGCATCCTGGGCGGCCAGCGCGATGCCGGTGAAGTTGACGTGCGCGGTGATGTCCTTGTCGCCCACGTCGGCCAGCGGGTCGGTGTCGGCCAGGTGCGCGCGGTGGCACATCAGCGTGCCACCGGTGCGTTGCGGGTGGTAGTACTCGGCCTCGGGGAAACCGTAGTCGATGAAAAACGCCGCGCCGCGCTGCAGGCGTTCGGCCAGGCTGCGTACGAAGGCTTCGGCCTGGGGGTGGATCTCGGTCACGGTGCCGGGCACGAAGGGGCCGTCGACCGGCGGGCGCAGCGGGGTCGGCCGGTCGGCCCAGGCGAAGGCGCCGTCCTTCTCGACGACACCACGCTCCTGCCAGGCGCCGCCGTCGAAGTGCAGCAGCTGAACCGGCATCGCGTCGAGCACCTCGTTGCCCACCACCACGCCGTGCAGCGTGTCGGGCCAGGCGTCCAGCCACTGCACGCGGTCGCCGAAAGGCGCCAGCCGCGCCGCCTGGCGTGCCCGCAGCGCGCCCGAGACGTCGACGATGGCGTAGCGCCGCACCCGGTCGCCAAGCGCGCCCAGCAGCTGCTCGGCCAGCGCGCCCGAGCCGGCGCCGAACTCGAACACCATGTCGGCCGCCGCGGCGTCCAGCGCCTGCGCCACTTGGCGCGCCAGCGTGCGGCCGAACAGCGGGCTCAGCTCGGGCGCGGTGATGAAGTCGCTGCCTGAAGACGGCATGGCGCCGAACTGCCGGCTGTCGCGGGTGTAATAACCCAGACCGGGGTCGTAGAGCGCCAGCGCCATGAAAGCGTCGAAGGGCAGCCAGCCCCCCGCTTCGGCGATGGCATGGTTGATGCGCTGCGCGATGGCCGTGTGCGGGCGGGCTGAAGGGCGCGCCGATAAACTCCGTTCCCCGGGTGCTTGCATCCGCGGCATTGTAGAAACCGCCCAACCCCTCAGCCGGCCGCCGCAGCGCGCCACCGGCCCGCACCGCGCCCATGCACACCCTTCCCGTCGTGCTCGTCACCGGCGCCGCCCAGCGCATCGGCCGCGAGATCGCCCTGCACCTGGCCGCCAGTGGCTGGCGTGTGGCCGTGCACTACCGCAGTTCGGCGGCCGACGCCGAAGCGACGGTGGCCGCGATCCAGGCCGCCGGCGGCACGGCGCAGGCCTTCGCCGCCGACCTGGCAGAAGAGACCGCGTGCAACGCGCTCGTGCCCGCGGTGCGGGCCGCCTTCGGCCGCGTCGACGCGGTGGTCAACAACGCGTCGCTGTTCGAATTCGACGACGTCGCCAGCTTCAGTGCAGCGCGCATGGAAGCGCACTGGCGTGCCAACACCATGCCGGCCATCCTGCTGGCGCGGGCGCTGCACGCGGCGCTGGCCCCGGCGCAGCGCGGCTGCGTGATCAACATCCTCGACCAGAAGCTCTGGAACCCGAACCCCGACTACCTGAGCTACACGCTCAGCAAGGCCGCGCTGGAAGCCGCCAACACCCTGCTGGCGCAGGCGCTGGCGCCGCGGCTGCGTGTCTGCGGCGTGGCACCGGGGGTGACGCTGCTGTCGGGCGAGATGTCGGGCGCCGAGTTCGACGCGTCGCACACGATGACGCCGCTGCAGCGCAGTTCCACGCCCGCCGATGTGGCGCGCGCCGTGCGCTTCCTGCTCGAATCCCCCGCCATCACCGGCACCACGCTGCTGGTCGATGGTGGCCAGCACCTGCAAGCCCAGGGTCGGGACGTGATGTTCCTGGCCCGTGAAACCCCGAAAGCCTCCTGATGCAAAGCCTGCTGAACCACCCCCGCCTGATGGACTGCCGGCGCCTCTTCCTGCGCAACTACGCGGTGTGGATCAACATCGGCGTACACGACTTCGAGAAGAAGGGCGAGCAGCGCGTGCTGATCAACGTCGACCTCTACGTGCCGCTGGCGCTGTCGACGCCCAAGGACGACAAGCTCGACGAAGTGCTGGACTACGACTTCATACGCCGCACCATCATGGCCCGCGTGGCCCACGGCCACATCCACCTGCAGGAGACGCTGGCCGACGACGTGCTGGCGCTGATGCTGGCCCACCCGCAGGTGCGCGCGGCGATGGTGTCGACGGCCAAGCCCGACGTCTACCCGGACTGCGATGCGGTCGGCGTCGAAGTATTTGGCTTGAAGGAAGGCGCATGAACGACCTCACCGACCTGGCCGCCGTGGCCGCGGCCAGCGCGGCGCCGTTGAAGGACACGCGCAAGGCCGACTTCGAGGCCAACAAGCTCAGCAAGCGCCTGCACCACCAGGTGGGCCTGGCCATCACCGACTTCAACATGATCGAGGCCGGCGACAAGGTCATGGTCTGCCTGTCGGGCGGCAAGGACAGCTACACGATGCTCGACATCCTGCTGTCGCTGCGCAGGCGTGCACCCATCGACTTCGACATCGTCGCCGTCAACCTCGACCAGAAGCAACCCGGCTTCCCCGAGCACATCCTGCCCGAGTACCTGGCGAAGCTGGACATCCCCTTCCACATCGAGAACCAGGACACCTACAGCATCGTCAAGAAGCTGGTGCCCGAGGGCCAGACGATGTGCAGCCTGTGCAGCCGGCTGCGCCGCGGCATCCTCTACCGCGTGGCGGGTGAACTCGGCGCGACCAAGATCGCCCTGGGCCACCACCGCGACGACATGGTGGTGACGATGCTCATCAACATGTTCTTCGGCGGGCGGCTGAAGGGCATGCCGCCCAAGCTGGTCAGCGACGACGGGAAGAACGTCGTCATCCGCCCGCTGGCCTACGTGGCCGAGACCGAGATCGAGAAGTGGGCGCGCCACCGCCAGTTCCCGATCATCCCGTGCACGCTGTGCGGCAGCCAGGACAACCTGCAGCGTGTGCAGGTGAAGAAGATGTTGCGTGAATGGGAGCGCCAGTACCCCGGGCGCAGCGACAACATGCTGCGCGCGATGGGCCATGTCGTGCCTTCGCACCTGATGGACAGGAAACTCTTTCCGTTCACGACGATCCAACCCACGGGCGTGGCCGACGCCGCGGGTGACATTGCCTTCGACGAAGAACCCTGTGCACCACCGGCCGCCGCGAGCCCCGTGCGCTGGCAGTCGGCCGCGCCCCGCGCAACCGAGGAGTGATTCATGCAGAACCCCGTACGGATGCACCGCCGGCCGCTGCTGGCGGGCCTGGTGGCCGGCGTTGCCGTGCTGGCCGGCTGCGCCACGCTGCGCAGCGTGACGAGCGATGTCTCGAGCTACGGTGAGTGGCCGGCCGGCCGTGTACCCGGCAGCTACGCCTTCGAACGCCTGCCCTCGCAGCAGGCGCAGGCCGAGGACAGCGAACGCCTGGAAGCCGCCGCCGCCGGCGCGCTGGCCAAGGCGGGTTTCAAGCCGGTTGACGCCGGCAAGGAACCCGAGGTGCTGGTGCAGGTGGGCGCGCGCGACAGCCGCTACGTCGTGCAGCCCTGGGACGACCCGCTGTGGTGGCGCGGCGGCTTCGGCTACTGGCGCCACGGCCCCTGGGGCTCGCCGCGCTGGGGCATGAGCATGCAGTTCGACTTCCCGCGCTACCAGACCCAGATCGGCATGCTGCTGCGCGACCGCGCCAGCGGCAAGCCGCTGTACGAAACCCGCGCCGTCACCGAAAGCAACGTGCGCGCCGACACCGCCACGCTGGGCGCGCTGTTCGAAGCCGCGCTGATGGACTTTCCGCGCCTGGGCATGAACCCGCGGCGCGTGGTGGTGGCACTGCCTCCGGCGCCCTGAATCGGGCAGCTGGGCCAAGCATGCCGGTCAGCCGATCGGTCCGCTCGCCGGCGCGACCCAGGGATTGAGCAGCGGCACGCGGGCACGGCGGAAGTCGGCGGTATCGCGTGTCACGAGGGTCAGCCCATGTTGAAAGGCGGTGGCCGCAATGATGAGGTCGGGCTGTGAAAAGGTGTGACCGGTCTTGCGCCCTTCCTCCACCAGCAGGCGCCAGCGGAACATCACGTCTTCGCTCACTTCGAGGACGCGTTGCGCAAACAGCGGGCGCAGCCGCAATTGCAGCCAGTCGGTGAGTTCGGCCCGGCGCAGCGCGTCGTCCAGGCGCTCGATGCCGTAGCGGATTTCGGCCAGGCTGACGCTGCTGATGAACAAGGTGTCGAGCGGCTGCGCGGCAACGAAGGCCCGCACGCGCGCATCGGGCCGGGGTTTGCGCAGTTCGGACAGGACGTTGGTGTCGAGCAGCCAGCCGATCACAGCATGACGTCCCGCACGGGCATGGGCGTGCGTGCGGGCTCGAGATTCACTTCGAGCTGCGGCGACGCCGCCAGCGCATCGACCAATTGCTGCCCGCTTTGCGCGCCGCGCAGGCGCCGGAACTCGGCCGCGTCGACCACCACCACTGCGTCACGCCCGTGCAGGGTGACGTGCTGCGGCCCACTGCTGTGGGCCAGGCGTACCACTTCGCTGAAGCGCGCCTTGGCGTCTTGCAGGCGCCAGCGACCGGCAGGCTCCTGCGCGGCAGGCGCCACGGGTGATGCTTCGGGAGGCGGGTAATTTCTGGTCACGCTGACCAGCCTACCGATTTCATCGCTTGCGCGCAAGCCCCACCACCGCCGGCGCCGTGTCCATGGTGGCCAGCAGCCGCTGCCGCCCTTCCAGCACGTGTTTCTGCGCCAACGTGCGCGACCGCGCGGCGGCGCCGCTGGCGATGGCCTCGAAGATCTGCCGGTGCTCGGCATTCGAGCGCCGCATGTTGCCCGCGGCGTCGAAGTAGCGGCGGCGAAAGAGGTGCAATTCCTTGACGTAGTCGTCGTAGGCCTGGTGGGCGCGGCGGTTGCCACCCAGTTCCAGGATCAGCGCGTGGAAACGCAGGTTGACGGCGTAGTAGCGTGTGCCGTCGCCGCGCTTGCACATCTCGTCCATCTGCGCCAGCAAGCTTTCGAACTCGGCGCGGTGCGCCGGGGCCAGGTGCTCGGCGGCCTGCTCGGCCGCATGGCCGAACAGCAGCGCACGCAGTTCGTAGATCTCCAGCATCTCGCGCACCGAGATCTGGCGCACGAAAACCCCGCGGTTGGGCACCGCAGTCACCAGACCGCTGCCGGTGAGGATGCGGATGGCCTCGCGGATCGGCCCGCGGCTGGTGCCCATGCGCAGCGCCAGGGCGGCCTCGTTCAGACGCTCACCAGGCGCAATGTCGCCGCTGTGGATCAGCGCCTGCAACTGGTCGGCGATGGTCCGGGCCAGGCCCGGCGGCGCAGGCGGGGTGGTCGCAGCGGGGGCTTGAGCGGGGGTGGCCATGGCCGCCGGATGCTAGCGCGCAGTCCGCGGCGCAGCGTCGAAGCGGTTCTAAGTGTTTGCGATAGATCTAGAAGTGTTGACACTTTGGCCAACCCGCCCGGACACTTGCCCGCTCGATTCCCTGCCCGGCCGCCGCCATGCCCCACCTGCCCGCCTCACCCGCGCTGGCGCGTTTTCGCGTCATCGACCTCACCCAGGTGCGTGCCGGCCCCACTGCCTGCCGCCAGCTGGCCGACTGGGGCGCCGACGTCATCCAGGTGCAGATGCCCGAACACATGCGCGGCGACGACACGCTGGGCGGCCAGGACGGCAGCGACTACCAGTACACGCACCGCAACAAGCGCAGCGTGACGCTGAACCTGAAGGAGCCCGAGGGCATCGCGGCGCTGAAGAAGCTGATCAAGACCGCCGACGTGGTGGTCGAGAACTTCCGCCCCGACGTGAAGTTCCGCCTCGGCATCGACTACGAGACCCTGGCCGCCGACCACCCCGGCCTCGTCTACGCCAGCATTTCGGGTTTCGGCCAGAGCGGCCCGCTGGCCGAGCGCCCCGGCTTCGACCAGATCGCCCAGGGCATGGGCGGGCTGATGAGCGTCACCGGCCTGGCCGGCCAGGGCCCCGTGCGCGTGGGCATCCCGATCGCCGACCTGTGCGCCGGCATCTTCGCCGCGCAGGGTGTGCTGGTGGCGCTGCTGGAACGCGAAGTGAGTGGACGCGGCCAGTGGGTGCAGAGCTCGCTGCTCGAATCGATGGTCTACATGATGGACTTCCAGACCGCGCGCTGGCTGGTCGACGGCGAGGTGGCGGGCCAGGCCGGCAACTTCCACCCCACGAGCATCCCCACCGGCGTCTACAAGGCGCGCGACGGCTACATGAACATCGCCGTCTTCGGCAGCAAGATCTGGGAACGCTTCTGCCGCACGCTGGGCGCGCCCGAGTGGATCACCGACCCGCGTTTTGCCGACAAGCCCAGCCGCAGCGTCAACCGCGATGCGCTGAACGCCGCCATCAACGAACACCTGGCGCACCACGACCGCGACCACTGGATCGAACGCTTCAACCAGGACGGCGTGGCCTGCGGCCACATCAACAGCATGGACGAGGTCTTCGCCGAGCCGCAGGTGCAGCACCTGGGCATGGTGCAGGACGTGGTGTCGAAGCGCCTGGGCCCGCAACGCCATATCGGCCAGCCGATGACGCTGGAACGCACACCCAGCAAGCTGGTGCGCGCGGCGCCCCGGCGCGGCGAGCACACGGAGGAAGTGCTGGGCGAGCTGGGCATGACCGCCGGCGACATCGCCGAGTTGAAATCGAGGGGGGTCTTCTGATGGCCACGCGAGAGTACGTTTCGCCCACCGAACGTGTGCAGGTGCGCCTGGAAGGCAGCGCGCTGCACATCGTCTTCAACAACCCGGCGCGCCACAACGCACTCAGCGTCGACATGTGGGGCGCCGTGCCCGCGCTCCTGAAGCAGGCCGAACACGACGATCGGGTGCGCCTCGTGGTGTTCAGCGGCGCCGGCGAGAAGGCCTTCGTCTCGGGCGCCGACATCTCGCAGTTCGAGGACCAGCGCGCCGCGAAAGAGGCCGTGAAGGTCTACGAGAGCCTGGCCGAAGACGCGTTGATGG
Source organism: uncultured beta proteobacterium (assembly GCA_947084805.1). Classification (GTDB taxonomy): domain Bacteria; phylum Pseudomonadota; class Gammaproteobacteria; order Burkholderiales; family Burkholderiaceae_C; genus Rubrivivax. Next base: position 10,212 of record CAMTUD010000164.1, read on the forward strand.
GCATCTATCGCCTTTCCAAGCCCACGCTGGCCTGCATTCGCGGCTGGTGCATCGGTGGCGGCGTCAACGTGGCCATCAGCTGCGACCTCCGCATCGCGGCGAGTGACGCGGTGTTCAGCATCCCGGCCGCGCGCCTGGGCCTGGGCTACCGCTACTCGGCGCTGAAGAACCTGGTCGACCTCGTCGGCGTGGGGCCGGCGAAGGACCTCTTTTTCACCGCACGCCGCATCGACGCCGCCGAGGCGCAGCGCATCGGCCTCGTCACCCGCACCTGCGCCGTCGAAGACCTGGCCGCGCTGCTGGCCGAATACACCGGCAGCATCGGCGAAAACGCACCGCTGACGGTGATGGCGGGCAAGGCCATCATGGACGAGATCCTCAAGCCCAGCCCCGAACTCGACATGCAGCGCTGCCGCGAGCTCATCCTCGGCTGCTTCGAGAGCGAGGACTACGCCGAAGGCCGGCGCGCGTTCATGGAAAAGCGCCGCCCCGTCTTCAACGGTCGCTGAAATGGGGCCCCCAAGCTCGCTGGCGCTCGCTTCCCCCCAGGGGGGCCGTCCGCCTACGGCCCGGCAAAGCCGGTTCCGTGGCGGGAAGCTTGATCGTGACTGCATCCTCCTCCTAGCGAAAGTCCCCCGCCGATGAAGTCCTACGCCCTGCGCGCAGAAGGCACACAAGCCGTGCTGCAAGCCGTCGATGCGGCCATGCCCGAGCCCGGCCCCGGCCAGGTGCTGCTGAAGATGCACGCCGCCGGCCTGAACCGCGGTGAATTCATTCCCGGCGGCCTGATCAAGGGCAACGCGTCGAAGCCCGCCGGCATCGAAGGCGCGGGCGAAATCGTGAAGCTGGGCGCTGGCGTCACCGGCATGCAGATCGGCCAGCGCGTGATGGGCCGCTGCCCCGGCGCGTTCTCGGAATACGCCGTGATGGACGTGCGCGAGGTGATGCCGGTGCCGGCCGCCCTGACGATGACCGAGGCCGCCGCCGTGCCGCTGAGCTTCCTGGTCGTGCACGACATGCTGGTGCTGCAAGGCCGGCTGAAGGCGGGTGAGTGGCTGCTGGTGACGGGGGTGTCGTCCGGCGCCGGTGTCGCCGCACTGCTGGCTGCCAAGGCGCTGGGGGCCAAGGTCATCGGCAGCTCGGGCTCGGCCGAGAAGCTCGAGAAGCTGAAAGCACTGGGCCTGGACGTGGCGCTGAACACACGTGCGCCCGACTTCGCTGCCGCGGTGATGGAAGCCACTGGCGGCCACGGCGCCGACCTCGTGGTCAACACCGTCGGCGGTTCGGTCTTCGCCGAGTGCGTGCGCTGCATGGCCTTCGAAGGCCGCATGGCCATCGTCGGCTACGTCGACCGCCAACTCAACGCCGAGATCGACCTGCAGGCCCTGCACGTCAAGCGGCTGACGCTGTTCGGTGTCTCGAACAAGCAGCGCAACGCCGAACAACGCGCCGCCGGCGTGCCGGCCTTCGTCGAACAGCTGCTGCCGGCCTTCGCCGACGGCCGCATGCGCCCGCTGGTCGACCGCGTGTTCGCCTTCGACGCGCTGCCCGAGGCGCAGGCCTACATGGAAGCCAACCGCCATCTGGGCAAGATCGTGCTGCAGATCGTGGCCTGAATTTCCCTGCTTTTTCCCGCACCCCCGCCGCGTGCGCCGCAGAGCGCGCCGGCCCCTTTCCAGACCGACGACAGGAGACATCCGATGAGCTTCAAGACGACCCCGAAGGCGGCCGCACGCCGCACCGCCCTGGCCGCCGCGGCCGGCCTGTTCGGCCTGCTGGCCATCAGCGGCAGCGCCTGGGCCCAGGCCTGGCCCAACAAGCCGGTGCGCGTGGTCGTCGGCTTTGCGCCCGGTGGCGCGGCCGACTACGTGGCGCGCGCCATCAGCGACCCGCTGGCCAAGGTGCTGGGGCAAACGGTGGTGGTCGAGAACCGCGCCGGCGCCGGCAGCAGCCTGGCCGCCGATTTCGTGTCGAAGGCGCCGGCCGACGGCTACACGCTGCTCATCGCCAGCCCCAGCAGCGTGTCGGTGAACCCGTCGTTGAACCCCAAGCTGACCTACATGAAGGACCTGATCCCGGTGACGCTGGTGACGACCTCGCCGCTGGTGGTGGCCGTGAACCCCAAGGCCGGCATCAACACGCTGCAGGAACTGATCGCGACGGCCAAGAAGTCACCGGGCCTGCTGAACTACACCAGCTCGGGCAACGGCTCGGCGCCGCACCTGGGTGCCGCGCACTTCAGCAGCGTGGCCGGGGTGCAGATGGTGCACATCCCCTACAAGGGCGGCGCGCCGGCCATCCAGGCCGTCGTCGCGGGTGACGCGCAGCTGACCTTCGGCACGCCGCCTTCGGTGCTGCCGATGGTGACGGCCGGGCGGCTGAAGGCGCTGGCCGTGACCAGCGTCAACGCCACGCCGCTGGTGCCCAGCGTACCGGGCGCCGCCGAGGCCGGCCTGCCGGGTTACAGCATGTCCTTCTGGTACGGCTTCTTCGCGCCCGCGGGCACGCCGCCCGAAGCGGTGAAGAAGCTCTTCGAGGCCACGCGCGAGGTCATGCAGCGCGCCGACGTGAAGGCCGCGCTGGCCCGCGAAGGCACCGAAGTGGCGCTGTCGAAGTCGCCCGAGGACTTCGCGGCCTTCCTCGTCGAGGACAACCGCTTCTGGGCCAGGCTCGTCAAGGACTCGGGCGTGAAGACCGACTGACGCCGCAGCCACCGCCGCGAACGACGACAACGCAAGGAGACACGATGAACACGATCACGATGAAGGTCAACGGCAAGGCCCAGCGCCTGGAAGCCGACCCGCAGATGCCGCTGCTGTACGCGCTGCGCAACGACCTGGCGCTGCACGGCCCGAAGTTCGGCTGCGGCAAGGGGCAGTGCGGCGCCTGCTCGGTGTTGGTGGACGGCGCGGTGGTGCGTTCCTGCGTCACGCCCACCGGCGGCGTGGGCAAGAAGAGCGTGACCACGCTGGAAGGGCTGGGCAGCAGCGCCAAGCCCGGCATCGTGCAGCAGGCCTTCATCGACGAGCAGGCCGCGCAATGCGGCTACTGCATCAACGGCATGGTGATCACCGCCACCGCGCTGCTGCAGAAGAACCGCAACCCCAGCGAGGCGCAGATCCGCGAAGCGCTGGCCGAGAACCTGTGCCGCTGCGGCACGCACACGCGCATCGTCAAGGCGGTGCAGCGTGCCGCCAGGCAGATGGCTTGAGGAGCACATGAACATGCAACGCAGACAACTCCTCCAGGCCGCCGGCGCCGCCGGTTCGGCCCTCGTCGTGGGCTTCAGCTTCAGCGCGCCGGCGCTGGCCCAGGCCGGCGCCACCAAGACGCTGAAGAAGGAAGCGCTCGACGCCTGGCTCGCGCTGGGCGCCGACGGCCGTGTCACCGTCTACAGCGGCAAGGTCGATCTCGGCACCGGTGTGAAGACCGCGCTGACGCAGATGATGGCCGACGAACTCGAGCTGCCCTTCGATCGCATCGAGATGGTGATGGGCGACACCGCCACCACCGTCGACCAGGGCCAGACCGCGGGCAGCTTGAGCATCAGCATCGGCGGCCAGCAACTGCGCCGCGCCTGCGCCACCGCACGCGGCGCCATCACCGCCAAGGCGGCGGCGACCTGGGGCGTCTTGCCCGAGGACATCCAGTACACCGGCGACGGCCGTGTGCAGGTGCGCGGCGACGCCAGCCGCAGCGCCCCCTACGCCACGCTGCTGGCCGACGGCACGGCCACCCTCACCGTCGACCCGAAGGCACCGTTCAAGAAGCCGGCCGAGCACCGCTACGTCGGCAAGTCGGTGCCGCGGGTCGACATACCCGCCAAACTGACGGGTGAGTTCACCTACATCCACGACTTCAAGCTGCCCGGCATGGTGCATGCGCGTGTGCTGCGGCCGGCCGGCGTGGGCGCGAAGCTCGTGTCCGTCGACGACAGCCGCGCGCGCAAGCTGCCCGGTTACCTGAAGACCGTGCGCAAGGGCGACTTCCTCGCCGTCGTCGCCAAGACCGAGTGGGAAGCGGTGCAGGCCGCGCGCCTGGTGGCCGCGCAGTGGACCGACTGGAAGGGCCTGCCCGACCACGACCAGATGTACAGCACCTGGCGCGCGCAGCCGGTGGTGAAGACCGAGCCGCGGCCCAGCCGCGGCAACGTCGAGGCCGGCTTCCAGCAGGCGACGAAGACGCTGAAGGCGAGCTACGAGTTCCCGATCCATTCGCACGCCTCGCTGGGCCCGTCCTGCGCGGTGGCACGCAGCGAGGGTGGGCGGTTCGAGATCTGGTCGCCGTCGCAGGCCACGCACTCGCTGCAGAGCGAGGTCGGCCTGCTGCTGGGGGTGCCCAAGGACAACGTGCGGCTGCACTACGTCGACGGTTCCGGCTGCTACGGCCGCAACGGCCACGAGGACTGCACCGCCGACGTGGCGCTCATCGCGCAGTTGCTGGCCACCGACGGCGTGAAGGCGGCGGTGCGGCTGCAGTGGAGCCGCGAGGACGAACACGGCTGGGACCCGAAGAGCCCGCCGACGGTGGTCGACCTCGAAGCCGGCATCGACGCCGCGGGCAAGGTGGTGGCCTGGAAGTCGAAGTTCATCATCAGCATGCAGAACGGCACGCTCGATGAATTTCCGCTGCTCGCCGCGGTGCATTCGGGTGTGGCCAAGAAGGGCAGCTACACCGGCAACATCGCGCACAACAGCGACGTCGAGTACGGCTTCCCGAATACGCTGACCAGCGTCGACCGTGTCGGCAACGCCTTCCTGCGCACCTCGCACCTGCGCACGCCGGGGCGCATGCAGAACAACTACGCCAACGAGAGTTTCCTCGACGAGGTGGCCGCCGCCGCCGGGCAGGACCCGGTGCAGTTCCGCCTGCAATACCTGAGCGACGAGCGCAGCCGTGCCGTGGTGCAGGCGGCGGCGCGTCTGGCCGGCTGGCAGACGCGCCCGGCCTATACGGCACCGACGGCCGGGCCCGTCGCACGCGGCCGCGGCTTCGCCTACATCCGCTACCAGAACGAGCACACCTACGTGGCCATGGTCGTCGACGTGGCGGTCGAGCGCGCCACCGGCAAGGTGCGCGTGGAGAAGGTGTTCTGCGCCCACGACTGCGGCCAGGTCATCAACCCCGACGGCGCCATCAACCAGATCGAGGGTGGCATCGTGCAGACCATCAGCCGCACGCTGATCGAGGACGTGGCCTTCAACACGTCGCGTGTCACCAGCACCGACTGGCAGAGCTACCCGATCCTGAAGTTCCCGGATGTGCCGCAAGTCAGCGTCGAGCTCATCAACCGCCCCGAGTCGCCGCCCTGGGGCGCCGGCGAGATGGCGCCGGCCATCGTGCCGGCCGCCGTGTGCAATGCCGTCTACGACGCCATCGGCGTGCGCCTGCGCAGCGTGCCCTTCCTGCCGCAGAAGGTGCGCGAGGCCCTGGCCGGCCAGCGCGCCTGAGCCGCCGCCGCTGCCGGCCACCACGCCGGCAGTGGCACCGGCAGCGGCACCGGCATGACCGGGGACAAGCCGCGCCAGCCGGCGTGGCCATCACAATCGGCGCCGGCCGGGCTTTCCGGCGCCTTTTCCCTGGTCCCCCGCCCTGAGCCATGAGTGAGTCCCGCGCCCTGCTGCTGACCGACGTGGTCGACAGCACCCAGCTGTCCGAAAGGCTGGGTGACACGGCCATGGCGGCGGTGTGGGCGGCCCACGACCGCGCCGCGCGCGACCTGCTGCCCACCTGGCGCGGCCGCGAGATCGACAAGACCGACGGCATGCTGCTGCTCTTCGAGGCCGCCGCCGACGCCGTGATGTACGCGCTGGCCTACCACCGCGCGCTGGCCACGCTGCCGGTGCCGCTGCAGGCGCGCGCCGGGCTGCACGTGGGGCCCGTGATCCTGCGCGAGAACAGCGCCGACGACGTGGCGCGCGGCGCCAAGCCGCTGGAGGTGGACGGCCTGGCCAAGCCCACCGCGGCACGCGTGATGTCGCTGGCCCGCGGCGGCCAGACGCTGCTGACGCCCGAGGCACGGCAGGCCGTGGGGGACATCACGCTGCCGATGCAGTCGCACGGCCACTGGGTGATGAAGGGCGTCACCGAGCCGGTCGAGCTCTTCGAGGCCGGTGCCGACGCCGCCACCTTCGCCGCGCCGCGCGACAGCGAGAAGGTCTACCGCGTGGTGCGCGTCGGCGAACGCTGGCTGCCGGCGCGCGAGATCCCGAACAACCTGCCGCAGCAGGCCACGTCCTTCATCGGCCGCGAGCGTGAACTCGACGAACTGAAGGCGGCGCTGGGCCAGTCGCGGCTGGTCACGCTGCTGGGCATGGGCGGGCTGGGCAAGACGCGCCTGTCGCTGCAGGTGGCGGCCGAACTGATGGCCGAGTTCCCCGACGGCGCCTGGTTCCTCGATCTGTCGCCGATCCGCGACCCCGCGCTCGTCGTCGGCGAGGCCGCGCAGGTGCTGGCGGTGCGCGAAGAACCGGGCCGGCCGTTGCTGCAGACCCTGTGCGCCCACCTCGCGGGCAAGCGGGTGCTGCTGGTCATCGACAACTGCGAACACCTCATCAAGCCCGCCGCCGAGCTGGCGCACGCGCTGCTGCGCGCCGCGCCGGGCGTGCGCCTGATGGCCAGCAGCCGCGAGGCGCTGCGTGTGCCCGGTGAACAGGCCGTGCCCATCCTGCCACTGCCGGTGCCGGCGCGCGGCGACAGCCTGGAAATGCTGCAACGTTCGACCGCCGTGCGCCTGTTCGTCGAACGCGCGCAGACGCACAAACCCAGCTTCGAGCTCAACGCGCGCGAGGCGCCGGCCGTGGCCGAGCTCGTGGCGCGGCTGGAAGGGATTCCGCTGGCGCTGGAGCTGGCCGCGGCGCGGGTGCGCTCGCTGAGCGTGGCCGACATCAACAAGCGCCTGGCCGACCGCTACAAGATCCTCACCGGCGGCAGTCGCGTGCTGCAGGAACGCCAGCAGACGCTGCGTGCGCTGGTCGACTGGTCGTACGAGATCCTGCAACCCGAGGAGCAGCTGGTCTTCAAGCGCCTGGCCGTGTTCGCGGGCGGCTTCGACCTCGCGGCCGCCGAAGTGGTGTGCGGTGCCGAACCGCTGGAAGACTTCGAGGTCATGGACTGGCTGGTCTCGCTGGTCGAGAAGTCGCTGGTGATGATGGAACAGCGCCCGGACGACACCAGCGACACCCGCTACCGCATGCTGGAGACGCTGCGCGACTACGCGCACGAGAAGCTGGTGCAGGACGGCGAGGCGCCCGACACCGCGGCGCGCCACGCCCAGCACTACTTCGTCGTCGCCAAGCAGGTGCGCGACGGCATGCAGAGCCCGGAGCCCGCGGCCTGGATCGAGCGCGCCGAACTCGAGATCGACAACCTGCGCGGTGCCATGGCCACGGCGCTGACGGGCGGTGTCGACGCCGTCATCGCGGTGAAGCTGGCGATGGCGGTGCAGAGCTTCTGGCTGCTGCGCGGTTACGTCAGCGAGGGCCGCGCCGCATTGCGCGCAGCGCTGGCGCTGCCCGCGGTGCAGGCTTCGGACCGTTCACAGGCCTGGGGCCTGTACGTCGGCGCGGTGCTGGCGTCGGCGCAGAACGACCACGCCGAGGCGCGCCAGATGCTGGAGACCGGCCTCGTGCTGGCGCGGCGCCTGGGCAACCTGATGGAGATCGCGGCCACGCTGTCGACGCTGGCGGTGGCCCAGCTGCAGGGCGGCGACGCGCCGGCTGCGATGGCCAGCGAGACCGAGGCGCTGCAGCTGTTCCAGCAGATCCGCCACCGCCAGGGCGAAGTCATCGGCCACCTGCACCTGGGGCAGTGCGCTGCGTGGCTGGGCGACGACGCCCAGGCCGCAGAGCGGCTGGAACGCGGCCTGGCCATCGCCCGCGATATCGGCCAGCAGGAACTGGAGGCCGAGTGCTGCTTCGAGCTGGGCATGCTGGCCTGCGGCGCCGACGACGCCGAACGGGCGCAGCGCTGGCTCGGCGATGCGCTGCGCGTCAGCCACGAATCGGGCAACAAGCGCGGCGAGGCCTGCGCGCAGTGGGGGCTGGGCCGCGTCGCGCTGCTGGCGGGCGACACCGTGTTGGCGCAGCAGCAGCTGGCGCTGGCCTTGCGCGGATTCCGTGATTTCGAGATGCGCGACCAGATGCTCGGCTGCCTGGAGAGCCTGGTCGAGCTGTCGTTGCAGGAACAGGCCGCGGGCGACGCCTCAGCGCTGGCGCGCGCCGTGGCGCTGGCCGAGGCCGTCGAGCAGATGCGCCAGCGCTGGCAGTTGGTGCGCGCGCCGCTTGTGCAGGCGCGCTGGGCGAAGCAGCGGGCGGCGCTGACGCTTCGAGCCGAGTTGGTGGCACCGATGCACCACTGGTCCGTCGACGAGGTCGTCGGCGTGGCGCTGCGGGCGGCAGCGGCGGCGACCGCCCCCGCTTAGGCCGACTTGCGGCGGGCGCGACGGCCGGCGACGGCCGCGCCGAGCGCCAGCATCACCAGGGCCAGACTGGTCGGCTCGGGCACCCCATTCACCTGCAGGGGCGTGAAGCCTGGCGCCCTGTACAGGGGATCATCGATGAAGGCGCTCCGGCCCCAGGTCACGCTCGGCAGGTACGGCGAGCCCGCCGAAAGCTCGCCGGCCGGACGCGGGTCGATGGCGCCGCAGGTTCCGGCGCCCGTGGTGTTGAACGACTCGACACGCGCCGTGGCCGAACTCAGTTCCAGGGCAAAACATCGCGAACCCGCGCCCGGCGTCGCCGAGTAAGCCGACGCAGCGGCCGACAGCATGGGCGTCGACAGCGTGGTGCTGAAGCCGTCGAGCGCACCGTTCTTGAAGGTGAAGCCGATCAGTTCCTGGATCGTCAGGTCATGGTTGAAGTTCGCCGGCGGCAGGTCGGCCTTGTAGGTGCCGATGTTCAGCGTGTCGACCACCGCCCCGGACGCCGTGTTGTAGAACTGCAGCTTGACGTCCTGGATCTGGGCCAGCGAACACAGCGGCCACGCCTGGCCCAGATTGACCGTGAAGGGGTTGATCGCGATGCCCGGCGGCGTGTTGAGCGCGGTGACGATGCCCAGGCACAGGTCCGGGATGTACAAGGCACCCACGGCACGCCAGGACAGGCCGGGGAATTGCGATCCATACGCCGGGTCGGCATTGATGACGACATAGGCCGCGTCGGCGTTGCGCGCGACGCCCAGCGCCACCACGCTGCTCAACAGCACCAGCTTCAGGGTCTTGGCAAGGGAAGAGGTCAATTTGTACTCCAGAATTCCATCTGGTATACCAGATGCAAGAAGTGCACCGCGCAGGGCGGGGCTACCGAGAAAACTGACGGGTTGCGAGGCAGCAAGGGCCCCAATCCGCGCGCCAGGCCCGCGCACGGCCCTCTGTCGGGTAGCGAACTGTAAGAAACTTCGACAGATTTGTACCCCCCCGAATCGACTGTGCAAGACACCCCTGCATGACCGACCTTGCCCCCCTGCCCGCCACGCCGCCCGGCCGCTACCGCCACTACAAGGGCGGTGAATACGAGGTGCTGGGCGCCGCCCGCCACAGCGAGACGCTGGAGCCGCTGGTCGTCTACCGGCCGCTCTACGACGGCTCGGGGCTGTGGGTGCGGCCGCATGCGATGTTCTTCGAGCACGTGCACTTCGACGGTCAGTTGCAGCCCCGCTTCGCGTTCATCGGCTGACGACCTCACGGTGCGGTGGCACACCGACTGCCCGTGGCACACGGCGCATGGTGAGCTTCTGGCCGCCCTTCGGCGACCGCCCGCCACGAAAGGCACGCATGAAAAGATCCCTGCACGCACCCCTGCGCACGCTGACCCTGGCGCTGGCCGTCGGCGCGCTGAGCTTCGTCGCCGCGGCGCCGGCCCTGGCGCAGGTCAGCGTGGGCATCGGCATCGGTGTCGACATCCCCGGCGTGCGCATCGGCGTCAACGTGCCGCTGTTTCCCGATCTGGTGCGTGTGCCCGACAGCCCGGCCTACTACGCCCCGCAGCTGTCGGCCAACTACTTCTTCTACGAAGACCGCTACTGGGTCTACGAGGACGACCGCTGGTACGCCAGCGACTGGTACAACGGCCCCTGGGCCTACGTGCAGCCCGCGGTGGTGCCGCTCTTCGTGCTGCGCATCCCGGTGCGCTACTACCGCCAGCCGCCCACCTACTTCCGCGGCTGGCAGCGCGACGCGGCACCACGCTGGGGTGAACACTGGGGCCCCTCCTGGCAGAACCAGCGTCGGGGCTGGGACCAGTGGGACCGCCGCCGCGCACCGGCGCCGGCGCCGCTGCCGGTCTACCAGCGCGAATACCGGGGCGACCGCTACCCGGCACTGCAGCAGCAACAGGAATGGCAGCGCCGCGACCCGCGTGAGCGGGGCGACGTGCGCAGCCCGCAGCCGCGCGCACCGGCCTATGAACGCCCTGGCGCCGAGCCGCCGCGCGGCCGCCCGCCCGAGCGTGAACGCCAGCCCGAACGCAGCCAGCCGCCCGAACGTGAACGCCAACCCGAACGCGGCGGTCCGCCGCAACGCGGTGCCGACCGCGACGACGACCGTGGCGCAGACCGTGGGCAAGACCGTGGGCAAGACCGCGGCCCGGACCGCAAACCCGAACGCGGCCGCGACCGCGAGCCCGACCGTCGAAACTGAAACCGGCGCGGCTCAGGCCGCGTCGTCGCCGGCCGCGCCGCGAGCGCCGCCGGCCCAGCGCCGCACTCCCGGCAGCTCGAGCTCGAAGAGGTCGAGCGCACGGCCCACGGTCTGGTCGACGATGTCCATCACCGTCGCCGGCCGCGTGTAGAAGGCCGGCACCGGCGGCATGACGATGGCGCCGTTGCGCGTGGCCTGGTCCATCAGCGCGATGTGGCCGGCGTGCAGCGGCGTTTCGCGCAGCAGCAGCACCACGCGCCGGCGCTCCTTCAGGCAGACGTCGGCCGCGCGCACCACCAGCTCGTCGTTGTAGCAGTGGGCGATGCCGCTCAGCGTCTTGATCGAGCACGGCGCCACCAGCATGCCCAGCGTGCGGAAGGAGCCCGAGGAGATGCTGGCGCCGATGTCGCGGGCGCTGTGCACCTGGTCGGCCAGCGCGCGCACCTCGGCGGCGCTGAAGTCGGTTTCCTCGGCCAGCGTGCGGGCGCCCGAGGCGGTGAGGATGAGGTGGGTCTCGATGCCACCCATCGCACGCAGCAACTGCAGCGCGCGCACGCCGTAGATCACGCCCGAGGCTCCGGTGATGGCGACGATGAGCCTGCGCGGGGTGGGTGCAGGGGGCGAAGGGGCAGGGGCAGAAGACATGGCCAGGCGGTGCAGCGGAAGCGGCGGAAGCGGCGGACAGGCCATTCTGGCCGCGGCGGCCGGTTTGTGCCCGGGCCCTCCAGGCGCTTTGTGACAACGCCCCCGCGCGGGCCGTTTGCTGTCACAGGGCCGTCATGTGCCGCCCCTAGAGTTGTCTCACTGCGAACAACCGCACGAAAGGTAGCCATGACTCTGCTTCGTACCGCCACTCTGGCGTCCGCATTGGCCCTGATGGCCGGCGCTTCCCTGGCCCAGGATGTCACTGGCGCCGGCGCCACCTTCCCTGCGCCCATCTACGCCAAGTGGGCAGATGCCTACAACAAGGCCACCGGCGCGCGCATCAATTACCAATCGGTGGGCTCCGGCGCCGGCATCAAGCAGATCAAGTCGAAGACCGTCGACTTCGGCGCCACCGACATGCCGCTGAAGGACGAGGACCTGGCCAAGGACGGCATGGTCCAGTTCCCCACCGTTGTCGGCGGCGTCGTGCCGGTGGTGAACATCAAGGGCATACAGCCGGGCCAGATCAAGTTGACCGGTCAGGTGCTGGGCGACATCTACCTGGGCAAGATCACGCGCTGGACCGACCCCGCCATCGTCGCCCTCAACCCCGGTGTGCCCCTGCCCGACGCCGCCATCGCGCCGGTGCGCCGCGCCGACGGCTCGGGCACGACCTTCATCTTCACCAACTACCTGTCCAAGGTGAACGCCGAATGGAAGGCCCAGGTCGGTGAGGGCACGGCCGTGAACTGGCCCGTGGGCGTGGGCGGCAAAGGCAACGAAGGCGTGGCGGCGTTCGTGCAGCGCCTGCCGAATTCCATCGGCTATGTCGAGTACGCCTACGTCAAGCAGAACAAGATGACGTTCACGCTGATGAAGAACCGCGACGGTCAATTCGTGGCGCCAAGCGACGACGCCTTCAAGGCCGCTGCAGCCGGTGCCGACTGGAGCAAGACCTTCTACCAGATCACCACCGAACAGCCCGGCAAGGCGTCCTGGCCGCTGACCAACCCGACCTACATCCTCATGTACAAGGTGCAGGACAAGCCGGTCAACGCCAGCAACGCACTGAAGTTCTTCGACTGGACCTTCAGCAACGGCGACAAGGCGGCGGACGACCTCGACTACGTGCCGCTGCCGGACTCGGTGAAGGCCCTCGTTCGCAAGCTGTGGGCCGACAACATCAAGGACGGTGCCGGCAAACCGATCGCATTCAAGTAGATCGGGCTGCCCGGGCCCCCCGGCGCCAATGGGTGCGGGGGGCTTCCTGCGCTTCAAGCCGCCACCTCGAGACTGCCCCATGGCCGCTACACTCCCCGCCAGCCCCTTTGACCACAAGAACGACATGGAGCGAGCCACCCCGAGCGGCGATCCGCCAGGTCGGCGTCGCACCCTGCCCTGGGCCGACGCCGCCTTCTCCTTCCTGGCCCACACCGCCGCCTGGCTGACCCTGGCCGTGCTGGCGGCCATCATCGGTTCGCTCGTGGTCGGTGCCTGGCCGGCGATCAAGCACTTCGGCCTGGGCTTCCTGGTCTCGACCGACTGGGATCCGGTGCAGGAGAAGTTCGGCGGCCTGGTGATGATCTACGGCACGGTGATGACTTCCATCGTCGCGCTGTTGATCGCCGTGCCGGTGAGCTTCGGCATCGCCATGTTCCTGACCGAGCTCTCGCCCCGCTGGCTGAGGCGGCCGCTGGGCGTGGCCATCGAACTGCTGGCGGCCGTGCCGTCCATCGTCTACGGCATGTGGGGCCTGCTGGTCTTCAGCCCGATCCTCGCCACCTACGTGCAACAGCCGCTGCAGGCCGCGTTTGGCGACGTTCCCGTCCTGGGCACCCTGTTCTCGGGGCCGCCGGTGGGCATCGGCATCCTCTCGGCGGGCATCATCCTGGCGATCATGGTCATCCCGTTCATCGCCTCGGTGATGCGCGACGTGTTCGAGACCACGCCCGCGCTGCTGAAGGAATCGGCCTACGGGCTGGGCTCCACCACCTGGGAAGTCGTCTACAAGGTCGTGCTGCCCTACACCAAGACGGGCGTCGTCGGCGCCATCATGCTGGGCCTGGGGCGCGCCTTGGGCGAAACGATGGCGGTGACCTTCGTCATCGGCAACTTCAACCAGCTCGACAACCTGTCGCTGTTCCAGGCCGCCAACAGCATCACCTCTGCCCTGGCGAACGAATTTGCCGAGGCCGGCGAAGGCCTGCACCAGGCCTCGCTGATCTACCTGGGCCTGGTGCTGTTTTTCATCACCTTCGTCGTGCTGTCCTCGTCGAAGCTATTGCTGATGCGCCTGAAGCGCGGTGAAGGGAGCCGCACATGAAGAGCGCATCCAGCGACCCGCGCCGCATGGCCCTGCACCGCCGCCGCAAGTTCATCAACGTGCTGGCGCTGACGCTGGCACTGTCGGCCATGGCCTTCGGCCTCTTCTGGCTGACATGGATCCTCGTCGAGACCGTGCGCCTGGGCTTCGGCGGCCTGGCGCTGTCGGTCTTCACAGAGTCGACCCCGCCGCCACAGGCCGAGATCGGCGGCCTGGCCAACGCCATCGTCGGTTCGCTGATCATGGTGTCGCTGGCCACGGCGCTGGGCACGCCCATCGGCGTCATGACCGGCATCTTCCTGGCCGAGTACGGCAAGGGCACGGTGCTCGGCAATCTCACCGGCTTCATCAACGACATCCTGCTGTCGGCGCCGTCCATCGTCATCGGCCTGTTCATCTACGCCGCGGTGGTGGCCACGACCAAGTCCTTCTCGGCCTACGCCGGTGTGCTTGCACTGGCCTTGATCGTCATCCCGGTGGTCGTGCGCACCACCGAGAACATGCTCAGCCTGATCCCGAACGCCTTGCGCGAGGCGGCCTACGCCCTGGGCACGCCGAAGTGGAAGGTGATCTCCTCGGTGACCTTGAAGGCCGCGCGTGCGGGGGTCGTCACCGGCGTGCTGCTGGCGCTGGCGCGCGTGGCCGGCGAAACCGCGCCGCTGCTCTTCACGGCGCTGTCGAACCAGTTCTTCACCACGTCGCTCGATTCGCCGATGGCCAGCCTGCCGGTGACCATCTTCAAGTTCGCCATGAGTCCTTACGAGAACTGGCAGAAGCTGGCCTGGACGGGTGTCTTCCTCATCACGCTGGGCGTGCTGGCGCTGAACATCACGGCGCGGGTGCTGTTCCGCCACAAGAACTGAACCGGGCCCCGCCATGGACACCAAAGTCGACCTGCCTGCCCACGAACGCGTCAAGCTGTCGGTGCGCGACCTCAACTTTTACTACGGCAACTTCCAGGCGCTGAAGCACATCAACCTCGACATCCCCGAGAACAAGGTCACGGCCTTCATCGGGCCTTCCGGCTGCGGCAAGAGCACGCTGCTGCGCACCTTCAACCGCATGTTCGAGCTCTACCCCGATCAGCGTGCCGAAGGCGACATCAGCATCGACGGCGAGAACATCCTGAAGTCGAAGACCGACGTGACGCTGATCCGCGCCAAGATCGGCATGGTGTTCCAGAAGCCCACGCCCTTCCCGATGTCGATCTACGACAACATCGCCTTCGGCGTCCGCCTTTTCGAGAGCCTGCCGCGCGGGGAGATGGACGAACGCGTGGAGTGGGCGCTGAAGAAGGCCGCACTCTGGGGCGAGGTGAAGGACAAGCTCAACCAGAACGGGGCCAGCCTGTCGGGCGGCCAGCAGCAGCGGTTGTGCATTGCGCGCGGCATCGCCATCAAGCCCGAGGTGCTGCTGCTGGACGAACCCTGCTCTGCGCTCGACCCCATCTCCACCGGCAAGATCGAGGAACTGATCCACGAACTGAAGGTCGACTACACCGTGATGATCGTCACGCACAACATGCAGCAGGCGGCCCGCTGCAGCGACTACACCGCCTACATGTACCTGGGTGACCTGATCGAGTTCGGGGAGACCTCGAACGTCTTCACGAAGCCGAAGAAGAAGGACACCGAGGACTACATCACCGGGCGCTTCGGCTGAACCGCCGCCACCGCAGGGAGTCACCATGAACGACAAGCACATCTCGACCCAGTTCGACACCGAGCTCACGGGCATCTCCACGCGTGTTCTGGAGATGGGCGGCATGGTCGAGTCGCAGGTGGTGCAGGCCGTGTATGCCCTCACGCACTTCAGCGGCGAGACCGCCAGCCAGGTGCTGAAGGTCGAGGAGCAGGTCAACGCGATGGAAGTCGGCATCGACCGCGACCTCTCGACCATCATCGCCCGCCGCCAGCCCACGGCGCGTGACCTGCGGCTCTTGATCGCCATCAGCAAGACCATCGGCAACCTGGAGCGTGTGGGCGACGAGGCAGCGCGCATCGCGCGCACCGTGCAGCGGCTGATGAACACCGGCGTGTCGAGCAAGATGCGGCTGCCGGTGGGCGACATCGCCTTCGAGGCCGAGCTGGCGATCAAGCTGCTGCGCAAGTCGCTCGACGCCTTCGCGCGCCTGGACGCCAATGCCGCGCTGCAGGTCATCAAGCAGGACAACGAGATCGACGTCGAGTTCGACGGCCTGATGCGCAAGCTGGTGACCTACATGATGGAAGACCCGCGCACCATCTCGGCCAGCATCGACCTCGTGTTCTGCGCCAAGGCCATCGAGCGCGTGGGCGACCACGCCAAGAACCTGGCCGAGCAGGTGATCTACGTCGTCAAGGGCACCGACGTGCGCCACACACCCACCGACGACATCGAGTCGGCGGTGCGCTGACAAGACAGGCCCAAGAGGAGGCAGCATGGCAAGAATCCTGGTCGTCGAGGACGAACCCGCGATCGCGGAGCTGATCACGCTCAACCTGCGCCACGACGGCCACGAGGTGCGTCTGGCGGCCAGCGCACAGGAGGCCGAGGACGCCATCCGCGCCGCGCTGCCCGACCTGGTGCTGCTGGACTGGATGCTGCCGGGTGAATCGGGCGTGCAGCTCGCGCAGCGCTGGCGCCGTGACCCGCGCACGCGTGAATTGCCGCTGCTGATGCTGACCGCGCGTTCCGACGAACGCGACGTGGTGCAGGGCCTGGACTGCGGCGCCGACGACTACCTGACCAAGCCGTTTTCCACCAGTGTGCTGGTGGCGCGCATCCGCTCGCTGCTGCGGCGCAAGGCCCCGCAGACGCTGGACACGGCGGTGCAGATCGGCAGCCTGAAGCTCGACCCGGCGACGATGCGCGTCAGCGCCGGCGACCTGCCCCTCAAGCTCGGCCCGACCGAGTTCCGGCTGCTGCGTTTCCTGATGAACCACCCCGAGCGTGTGCATTCGCGCGCCCAGTTGCTCGACCGCGTCTGGGGCGACCATGTCTTCATCGAGGAGCGCACGGTGGACGTGCACGTCAAGCGCCTGCGCGAGGCGTTGGCCGCGGCCGACTGCGCCGGCATGGTGGAAACCGTGCGTGGTGCCGGCTACCGCCTGGCACGCCCCGTCACCGCCAGTGCCTGACACTCGATAAAAAGAAAGATTTATGTCAAGCTTCATCAACAAACTATCTTACGTGAGCCTCGCCGTGCCGGGCTTCGAGGCCGAACGGGACTTCCTCAAAGGACCATGGGGATTGTTGGAGACCAGTGGCGACGCGGATCGCGCCTATTTCTCCAGCCAATCAGGGCGTGAAGATCACTTAATTCGACTGCGTCGAAGCCCGGACAA
>CAMTUD010000165.1:0-15558 GCA_947084805.1 uncultured beta proteobacterium
CGCCGCGCTGGCCTGGCTGCTGGCCTGGCCGCTGGGCCAGGCCGCGCTGGCCGTGCAGCCGGCGCTGGCGCATTACGGCGGGCTGTCGGGTGTGCTGCACGCCGGCGTGGCCGTCGCTGCGGTGTGGCTGCTGGTCACGGCCCGCGGCGCACGCCGGGGCATCGGTGCCGCGGTGGGCGCCGGGCTGCTGCTGAAGGTCTGGCTGGAAGAGCCCTGGGGCCCGCCGCTGCGCCTGGGCGGCGGCTGGGACATCGCCACCGCGCCGCTGGCGCATGCCACCGGCGCCGGCGCCGGACTGCTCTGCGCGGCGCTGCTGCTGGCGCTGGCAGGCCGGCAGACCACCACCCCATGAGCCCGGGCCGCCGCACGACGCTGGACGGCCAGGCGGTGCTGCTGCTCGTCGGCTGCAGCGCGCTGTGGGGCCTGGGCCAGGTGGCGGCCAAAGTGGGGCTCACCGACATCCCGCCGCTGCTGCAGGGGGGTCTGCGCTCGCTGGGCGCCGCCGCGCTGCTGCTGGCCTGGGCGCGCGTGCGCGGCCTGCCGCTGCTGCAGGCCGACGGCACCGGCCGCGGCGGGCTGCTCGCCGGTGCACTGTTCGCCGCCGAGTTCGCCTGCATCTTCGTCGGCCTGCAGTACACCAGCGCGTCGCGCATGGCGGTGTTCATCTACCTGGCGCCCTTCGTGGTGGCGCTGGGCATGCCCTTCATCGCGCGCAGCGAGAGGCTGCACGCGCCGCAGTGGGCGGGGCTGGCGCTGGCCTTCGGCGGGGTGCTGTGGGCCTTCGCCGAGGGCTTCGCTGCGCCCGCGGCGGGCCCGCACCAGTGGCTGGGCGACGCGCTGGGCATGGCCGCGGCGCTGCTGTGGGGGCTGACGACGCTGACGCTTCGCGCCACCCGGCTGGCCACCGCCAGCCCCGAGAAGACGCTGCTCTACCAGCTCGCCTTCTCGGGCGTGGCGCTCACCGCGGCGTCGCTGTGGCGCGGTGAACCCTGGCCTGCCCACTGGGGCGGCCCGGCGCTGTGGTCGCTGGTCTTCCAGATCGCGGTGATCAGCTTCGCCAGCTACCTGGTGTGGTTCTGGCTGGTGCGCCACTACCCGGCCACACGCAT
Organism: uncultured beta proteobacterium; assembly: GCA_947084805.1. Taxonomy (GTDB): domain Bacteria; phylum Pseudomonadota; class Gammaproteobacteria; order Burkholderiales; family Burkholderiaceae_C; genus Rubrivivax. The sequence continues at coordinate 1,110 of CAMTUD010000165.1, forward strand.
CTCGGTCTTCGTGCTGCTGACGCCGGTGTTCGGGCTGCTGGCCGGCGTGGCGCTGCTGGGCGAACCCCTCAGCGCCCGCCTCGTCGTGGCGCTGGCCGCGGTGTGCGGCGGCATTGCGCTGGTGAACCGCCGCAGCCCCGAGCCGCCCTGAGCGCCGGCGCCCGTCCGGGCCGTCAGCGCTTCGGGGCCGTCAGCGGCGACGGCACCGGCACCGGAACAAGCACCGGTACAAGCGCCTCGAACTCGCGGCGCTCGAACAGGTAATCCGTGTTGCCCTGGTGGCCGGCCGTGCGCGACGCCCCGTACTGCGGCGTCTGCGGGAAGTCCTTCACCACCGCGGCGCGCACCCGTTCGAAGACGTTGCTGCCCACCTGCCACTGGTCGAGGCCTTCGATGGCGCGCATGAAGTGCCAGGCAAACACCGAGTGGCCGTCGCGGCCCTCGTCGGCCACCGGCTCGTTGCCGCCCGAGCTCAGCACCACCGCGGCCTTGCGCTTGAGCAGCTCGGCGGCGTCGGTGCGCTGGTCGAGCTGCACCTTCTCGCTGCCGGCCAGCGTGCCCGAATAGCAGCTGTCGCTGACCAGCATCACCTGCCGCGCGCCGATGGCCGCCACCATGCGCGCGATGTCGCTGTTCGACATCCAGGTCTTGGGCTCGTCAGGGTTGACGTCGGCCGGCAGCCAGTAGCCGACGTCGACGCCACCCACCGGCACCACCTCGCCGTGGCCGGCGTAGTAGACGACGACGCTGTCGTTGGCGTCGGCGTCGAGTGCCAGCTTGTTGAAGGCGCGGATGATCGTCTCGCGGTTCGCGTTCTCGACCACCGTGGTCTCGTAGCCGAGGCGGCCCTCGAGCAGGTCGCGCACGGCACGTGCGTCGGGCACCGCGCCGCCCAGTTCGGGCACGCGCTTGTCGTCGTACTTGTTGATGCCGATCAGCAGCGCCAGCTTGCGTTCGATGTTCGGCAACGCGGCCTGGCGCAGCTTGCGGCGGTCGGCCTTGCGCGGCCGGGCGGCGGCGCGCGCGGCGATGACTTCGATCTCCTTCTTCAGCGCCTCGGTGACGAGGCAGTTGCCGGTGTCGAGCTCGGCCTCGGTCTTGCAGGGCGGCACGTCGGCCAGCGCCGGGTCGAGCTCCAGCTTCGACAGGCTGCCGGCAAAAACCTTCTTCTTGTAGCTGGCGCGCGCGGCCAGCAGCGACTGCACCTCGTCGCGCGGCATGAGCGAGAAGTTGACGGCGCGGAAGGACAGGCCTTCACCGTCGCTGCCGTCGGCGCCCAGCGCGAAGGCCGGTGTGACGTCGAGCACGCGGCCCTCGGTCGGGCTCGACATCGACAAGCCCACCTGCACCGACTGCAGGCCGAGCATCAGCGCCACCTGGTTGGCGGCGGTCGCGGGGTCGGCACTGGCCGCGGCGCTGAGTGTCAGCGCCGTGGCGTTGCCCGGCGCCTGCACAAACAGGTAGTTCAGCGCCGTCAGGCCGCCGCCGTCGATGGCGTAGCTGCCGGCCGGGCTGCCACCCGTGGCGGGGGTGGTGAAGGCCAGCGTGCCGGTGGTGGCGCCGGCCAGCGTCTGGCCGCCGACGAAGCCGGTGACGCTGCCCGTCAGCAGCGGGATGGCGCTGCCGGCCGGCAGGCTCAGCGTGTTGGCCAGGTAAACCAGCGTGGCCGGCGTGATGTTGGCCACCGTGCTGCCGCTGGCCGTGGCCAGTGTGTAGTTCGCGGCATCGGCGCCGGCGGTGGTGGCGGTGTAGTTCACCGCCTTGGCCGTGCCGACGTTGGCGTCGGCAAAGCTGGCCGACAGGCTGACGCCGACGACGTCTCCGGCCACCAGCCCGCCCAGGCCGGCGCTGGCCGTGGCCACCGTGGTGGCGTCGTAGACCTTGTCGGCGGCCGAGACGCCGGCCAGCGTCAGCGCGGCCGGCGTGATGCTGGCGTTGACGCCGACGGGCGGCGCCAGCAGGTAGTTGCCGGCGTCGGCGCCGGCCAGCGTCAGGCCGCCAAGGCCCACCAGCTTGTTGCTGCCCACGTTCTTGTCGCCGAAGCTGCCCACGGCCGTGCCGGCCAGCGTGACCACGTCGCCGGCCAGCGGCGCGATGCTGGCGCTGCCGGTCAGCGGCGCCACGGTGCTGCCGTCGTAGACCTTGTTGATCGCGGTCAGGCCGGTCAGCGCCAGCGGCAGCGGTGTGATGTTGGCGGTGAAGCCGGCGGGTTGCACCAGCGTGTAGTTGCCGGCGTCGGTGCCGGCGAGTGTCAGCCCCGACAGCGTGACGGTCTTGGCCGTGCCGACGTTCTTGTCGGCGAAGCTGGCCGCCGCGCTGCCGGCCAGCAGCAGGCTGTCGCCGGCCAGCGCGCCGACCGCGGCGGTGCCGTTCAGCGTCGCCAGCGTCGTGGCGTCGTAGGTCTTGTTGTTGGCGGTGAGGCCCGTCACGGCCAGCGCCAGCGGCGTGATGCTGGCCGTCAGGCCGGCGGGCAGCACCAGCGTGTAGTTGCCGGCGTCGGCGCCGGTCAGGGTCACGCCGGCCAGCGCCACCGGCTTGGCGTTGCCGACGTTCTTGTCGGCGAAGCTGGCCGTGGCCGCACCCAGGCCCACTACGTCACTGGCCAGCGGCGTGATGCTGCCGGCGTTGGCCAGCGTGGCCACGGTGCCGGCGTCGTAGACCTTGTTGGCCACCACCACACCACCGAGCACCAGCGTCGCCGGCGTCACGGTGGCGGTGAAGACCGGCAGGTCGTAACCGAAGACCGGGTTGCCGCCCGCGTCACGCACGGTGAAGACGCTGGCCGGGTTCAGCGTCACGGCCTTGCCGGTGCCGACGTTCTTGTCGGCCATGGTGGCTGTCGTCGCGCCGCTGAGCGTGAGCGTGTCGCCGGCCAGCAGGCCGTTGAGTGTCCAGCCCAGCGGGTTGAGCGTGATCGCGGCGCTGGCGTCGTAGACCTTGCTCAGCAACCCCGCCAGCGCCGTGCCGGTGAGCGTGGACGGTGCCACCGCGTAGCCGATGGCGTTGCCGGCCGCCGGCGTGACGAGGTTGCCGCTGGCGTCGACCGCCCAGGGCTGCGCGGCCAGGTTGTAGGCCGTGAAGTTGCCGCCCAGGCCGCCGAGGTTGGCGCTGGCCGGGTCTTGCAGTTGCACGACCCAGCGGCCGTTGGGCGCGCTCAGCGCGCCGGGGCCGGCCTGGTTGTCGAAGGCCGTGATGGCGTTGCCGCCGATGCCGTTCAGCACGATGGCGTCGCCCGGCGCGGTGCTGGTGAGGCGGCCGGTGGCGTTGAAGCCGATCTGCTGCGCCAGCACGCGCAGCCGGGCCGGCAGGCTGAAAGGCTGGTCGACTTGCAGGCCGCTGGGGTCGCTGACCGTCAGCGTGAAGGTGCTGGTGGGCGGCTGGCCGGCCAGCGCGATGCCCAGCGTGTTGGCGTCCAGCGCCGAGGCTACGTCGCCCAGCGTGATGCCGAAGGGGCTGTTGATCGTGAGGTTCACCGCCTGGCCAGCGCTGAAGGTGGGGCTGGCCGCGAAGCCGACCGGCGAACGCAACAGCGTGGTGCCGTCGGAGACGATGTTGATGACGTCGGGCGCTTGCAGCAGCCAGGCGCCGGTGAGTTCCACGCCCGGTCCACCTGACGCGTTCACGCCGGTGACCGTCAGCGGGCCGCCCGTGGCGGTGATGGTGCCCGAGGGCGCGTTCCCGTACACGCCCGTGCCACCGGCCGAGCTGCCACTGAGCAGCACGGTGCCGCCCTGCAGCTGCACGCCGCTGAAGAGGGCGATGCCCACGCCGCTGCCGCTGTTGTTGCCCGTCAGGCTCAGAACACCGCCGGCGGTGAAGCTCGTGTTGTCAGTGTTGAACGAGCCGGGCCCGCTGCCGCCCGACGTGACCGTGAGATCGCCGACCGCCGTCAACGTGCTCAGCGAGGCGTTGAACGCTTCGGCCGAGGTGAGGCTCAGACTGCCACCTGTCAGCGTGGTGGTGTTGAAATTCATGCGCCCACTGGACGCCGCCACGGTCAGTGCACCGCTGGCTTGCCAGTTGTTGCCCGGGCCCGCAATCACGCCGGGGAAGGGCTGGCTGTCGTTCGGGTTGATGCCGATGCCGGTGCCCGTCACGCTGATGTCGTTCGCCAGCAGGTTCAGCACCGCGCCCGGTGTGGCGATGCCGATGTCAATGCCGCTTCCTTTGTCGCCGCCGTGGCCGATCAGCACGATGCTGCCGGCGTCGATGCTGTTGGCCCCGGAGGCGACGATGCCCCAGGCACCGCCAGCGGCCGGCAGTGGGGTCCGTCCGTCGGTTGCCGCACGACCGTCTAGCGTGACGTTGCCGCCACCGGCGTCCAGGCTGATGCCGTTGAGCAGCACGCCGGCCGCGCCTTCGCGCAGCGTGCTGTTGGACGGCACCGCATTGCCCAGCGCGTCGAAGCTGTGGATGCCCACGCCGCTGGCCGAGAAGTTGCCCCCGGCGGTGCGCACCGTGACACTGTCCAGACGCACGCGGCCGATCTGGTTGCCGTCGGCGTCGCCATGCAGCGTCACCGTGCTGCCGGCGCCCGTGCTGAAGTCGAGCAGGGTGGCGGTCAGCCGCATCGAGCGGTCGACTCGGACGCGGAAGTCGGCGACGTCGCCATCGACGAGCACGGTGCCACCCGGCACCGTCTGGCCATCGAAGACGGCGCTGCTGCCGCCGATGTCGGCCACCCCGCGGCCGCTGAAGTGCAGGCCGGTGAAGTCCTGCAGGTAGACACCGACGTGGGTGCCGCCGGGCAGGCTGTCGGCGCTGATGCCGGTCATCACCAGGCCGCTGGTGTCCACGTTGCTCGCCACGTTCGACGCCTGGCGCAGCACGATGCCGTGGCCGTCGACGACACCGGTGCCGGTCATGTTGACCTGGTGGCCACCAAGCTGCGAGCCTTCGACCATGAGGCCGTCGCCCCCCGTAACGGCGCCGAGGCCACGCAGCACCATCACACCCGAGGCCGCGTTGGCCGAGAGCGTGCTGCCGGTCACCGTCAGGCCTTGCCCGGCGTTGAAACCCGCCAGGCCGCGCACACCGTCGCCGGCCGAGCCTTCGATGCGCAATGCGGCACCTGCGCCACTGGCCTCGAGTGTCGAGCCGGTGATGGCGATCGGCGCCTCGGCGCGGCCGGTGGCACTGGTGTTGGTGCGCAAGGCCAGGCCGGCGTCGCCGCTGAGCCGGCTGTCGGTGACCTGCAGGCCGTCGGTGAGCACACGCACCGGGCCGGCGCTGGACAGGTTCACGCGGGTGAACACCGCGCTCGGGCTGCCGGTGAGCCGGCCGCCGTTGGCACTGATGTCCAGCGCGCTGGTGGCGCTGTTCTGCGGGCCCAGCAGGTTCATGTCGAACATCAGCAGCGCCGTGCCCGCGGTCGACTGGTTGGTGGCGGCGATGTTCACGCCGGTGGCGCCCAGCGTGTCGATCAGCAGACCGCCCGGCGCGGCAGCGGTGCCGCCGAGTTCCATGCCGATCGTCCCGACGCCGCCGGCGGTGGTGCCGACGAGCGACAGCGCGCCGCCGTCGACGGTGACCGTGGTCTCGTTGCCGCTGCCGACGTCGCCGCCGCGGATGCTCAGCGCCGGCCCGGCGCCGGCGTGAACCGCCTCGATGCGCAGCCCCGAACCCGCGCTCAACGTCGGGTCGCTCACACGCAGCACCGTGCCGGGGTTGACCGCGGTGCTCCAGAAACCGTCGGTGGACGTCAGCGACTGCAGGTCGATCAGCCGCGTGGCGCTGTAGGTGCCCGCCAGGACGTTGATGCCCGACTCGTTTTCCGAGCGGCCCGCCAGCACGATCTCGCGGGCAGTGATGACGCTGCCGTCCAGCGTCACGCCGGCCGTGTTGGTGGCGCCCGTGCGCACCGCGCCGCCGCCGTAGACGCGGCCGCTGCCGGCGTCGATGGTCGAGCCGATGATCCACAGCGCCGCCGGGATGCTGCTGCCCGAATAGTTCGTGTTGTCACGCGCCGACTCGAGCCAGGGCGCGGCCACGCTGGTGCTGCCCAGCACCGACGAGCTGACGTTCTGCAGCGCGCCGAAGCGCAGGTCGCCGCCAGCGGTGTCGACGATGGTGTTTTCGAGCAGCAGGCCGCCGGGGTCGGTGCCTACGGTGGCGAAGTCGATCGCCAGCGCCGCGCCACTGGAGGTGATCGTCGAGGCATTGATGGCGTGGCTGCGGCCGGAAAGACTCAGGCTGCCGCCGTCGCCTTCCAGCGCCGTGGCCGTCAGCGAGATGCCGCCGTTGCCTTCGAAACGCGTGGCGCCGTTCTTCACCAGCTTCAGCGTCACGTCGCTCAGGTAGGTGGACAGCGAGCCGCCGGTCTGCCCATTGAACGTGGCCGCGGTGGCGTTCGTCAGGTCGAGCAGCGGCCCGGGCACGAAGCTGTTGTTGAACATCGCGATCGCGAAGTTGGTCAGCGAGCCGCCCTGCACGTCGAAGGACGCGTTGTTGACCGTGATGCGCGTGCCACGGCCGCCGGTGCCGACGTTGAAGTCGTCGCTGCTGAAGGCCACGCCGGCATCGTCGCTGCTGCGGCCGAGGATGCCGAAAACCGCGCCGCTGCCGGCGGCGGCGTTCAGCACCAGGCGCGCGCCGTCGCTGATCTCCACGCCCTGCCGGCCGCCGCCTTCGATATGGATGCCGGTCGTGGCCGCCAGGTCGGTGGCGTTGCCGCGCACGTAGACGCCGATGTCGAAGTTGATGGGGTTGGACACCGACGTGTAGCCCACGAGGTCGATGCGCCCGGCGTTGATCGCGGTGGTGCCGCCCTGCGTGCCGATGCTCACCGCGTCGCGGTTGTCGACGGTGGTCAGGCCGGTGGCGCTGAAGTTGCCGCTGCCCAGGTTCAGCGTCGAGTTGTAGACCGTGACCGCGTTGTTGCCACCGCTGCTGGTGCTGCTGGGCGCACCGGTGAGCACCACATAACCCACCGCGGGCCGGTAGGACGCCACGGTGGAGCCGCCCCCCGGCAGCGGCAGTTGCTGCGAAATCGCGCCGCCCAGCGTGACGCTGCCGCCTGCGGTGGTGATGCTGCTGCCGATGATCTCGACCGCGCCGACACCCGAGCCGGCGGCCACCAGGTCCAGCGACAGCGGCTGCCCGGTGCTGGTGATGGTGCTGTTGCGCACGACGACGTCGCGCGCCGCCTGCAGCGTGAGCGTGACGCCGGCGGTGGGTGCAACGCTCAGCGTCGCGGCGTCCATCAGGATGTCGCCGGGCTGCGAGTTGCTGCCGCCGGTGCCGGTGGACACCGTCACCGAGGTGCCGACGTTGAGCGCACTGGCGATGGTGCCCACGCCGATCACCGAGTTGTCGTTGCTCGACGTGAAGACGGCCGGGCCGCCGGTGATGTTGGTGTTGGGGCCGGCGTTGTTGATGAGGATGTTGTTGGGGTCGAGCAGCCAGGTGCCGGCGCGTCCGCCGCGCGCCGCGACGTCGACCACCACCGGCCGCGCGTCGAGCCAGCCGCCCGAGGTCTCGATGAAGCCGCCGTCGCCGGCCACGCCGCCGCCACGCGCGCTGAGCGTGCCGTAGGCGCGCGTGGCTTCGTTCGACCACAGCACGATGCGGCCGCCGTAGCCGTGGTCGCCGGTGGCGTCGGCACGCAGCACGGCTTCGGGGCCGAAGTAGACGGCGCGGGCGTTCGGCACGCTGCGGTCCTGGCCCTGCACACCACCGCCCAGGCGGATACCGCCGCCCGCGGCGACACCCGAAACGTCGACCACCGCCTGGCCCAGCACACCGACCTGCGCACCCAGCAGGTCGACAGTGCCGCCGGCCGCACCGGCGGCCACACCCTGGGCCAGCGTGCGGCTGCCCGCGCCCAGCGTCAGCGTGTTGGCGGCGTGCAGCACGATGCGGCCCGCAGCGTCGGCGCCCAGCGTGTCGGCCTGCACCAGGCCCTGCTGGTTGACGATGCCGCCATAAACGTCGATGGTGCCGCCCGCCGCGGCCAGCCCACCCAGGTTCAGCACCTCGCCTGCCGGTACGTTCACCTTGACGGTCAGGTTGGGCAACCCGGTGTCGACGAGCTCGACGCTGCGCGCCGCGGCCAGGTTGACACTGCCGCCGGGCGCGCTGACGCGGCCGGTGTTTTCGACCGACTCGCCCAGCAGCACGACATGGCCGCCGAAGCTGCTGCTCAGCGTGCCCTCGTTGCGGATGCCGGCACGGTCGGCGTCGGCGTCGGCGGCGCTGAAGCGGTAGCGGCCGGCCAGGAAGTCGCTGTCGTTCAGGCGCAGCGTGCTGGCGACGAGCCCGGCCACGTCGACCCGCGCGTCGGCCCCGAACAGCACGCCGTTTGGGTTCAGCAGCCAGACCTGGCCGTTGCTGGTGAGGCTGCCGAAGATCGCCGAGGGGTCGTTGCCGATGACACGGTTCAGCACCTTGCTGGCCGCGCCGGCCTGCTCGAAGTGCACGCCGTTGGCCGCCCCGATGGAAAAGCTCTGCCAGTTCAGGACAGCGCCGGCGCTGTTCTTCACCGTCATCTGCGTGCCCTGGGTGACCACGCTGGCCTGGCCCTGCACCACCTGCAGCCCGCCGGGCAGGCCGCGCGGCCCGGTCTGCGCCTGCAGCCACAGCGGCGTGGCCAGCAGGCCGGCCATCGCAACGGCCTGGGCCAGCGGGCTCAGGCGGTGGCGGCGGGGAAGGGGGAGGGGCTTGCTGCGCATGGCGGTTCTCTCTGGTCTGCGGCCGGTCGGCCGCCGGGCCGAACGTGTTCTTCAGAAGGCGGTGCTGAGGCCGAAATGCGCCCGCATGTCGCCCTTCTTCGTCGTCGTGGCGGTGCTCATCGCACGCGCCACGTCCAGCCGCAGCTGCCACTGCTGCCAGTTGGCGCGCAGGCCCAGGCCCAGGCTGCCCATGCGGCAGTTGCTGCGCGCCAGCAGGCAGGGGTCGTCCTGCTGGTTGCTGACATAAGCGGCGTCGGCGAAGAGCAGCGCCCGCAGGTCCAGGCCGGGCTGCTGCAGCAGGCTGTCGCCGAAGCTCGGGCTGATGGCCTCGATGCTGAGCTGCACGCCGCTGTCGCCGCCGAGCTCACGTTCCTCGAAGCCGCGCACGTTCTGCGCGCCGCCGATGCCGAAGAGCTCACCCGGCACCAGCGGCCTGGCGCTGTACTGGCCCTGCAGCCGCGCGGCGAGCACACCCCACTCGGCCACCGGCAGCGCCAGCTGCGCCGAAGCGCGCAGCAGCGTGTAGCGGCGCTGGCTGTTGGGGCGCACGGCGTCGAAGTCGGCCTGCGCGCCGTGGCTGCCGCCGGCGGCCAGGTTGTGGTGCAGCCCGACACTGAAACCGGCGCGGATGTCGCTGACGGTCTGCGCGCTGTAGGTCAGGCTCAGCGGCTGCACGCTGACACTTTCGCCGGCCGCGCCGCAGGCGCCCTGCGGCAGCCCGGCGATGCTGCAGTTGTTGAGGTATTCGCGCCATTCCAGGCCGGCGATGAGGCGCTGGTCGACGTTGTTGTAGCGCGGCAGGTAGACGTTCAGCCGCGTGCCGACGATGTAGCCCTTGCCGCTGAAGGCCAGGTCGCCGGCCTGCGTGCCGACCTTGCCGGCGTCGACGTCGGAGTAGGCGCCGTAGGCGTCGATGGCCATCGCCTGGCCGTACAGCGGCGCGCGGTAGCTGGCACTGAGCACGGCCACGGCCTGCGTGTCCTCGGGTGCGGTCTGCAACTCGACGGCGAAGACGTGGTCCTTGTCGGCGACGTTGGCGTGCATCCAGCCCAGGGCTGCGCGCCAGCGGCCGGTGCGTTCGCCGCCGGTGTTGTCGACGCGGGCGGTGAATCGCTGCACCGGCTGCTCGGTCACCGTCACCTTGGCGGCAATGCTGCCGGCGGTGTCGCCGGGCTGCAGCAGCACCTGCACGTTCTTGGCCGGGTTCTCGTTGGCGAGCTGGATCTCGGCGTCGATGCGGCGCACCTGCGGCGTGGCACCGGTGACCAGCGTGGGCAGGCTGGCGCGGATGTTGTCGGTGCTGTACTGCTTGTTCTCGGCCACGTCGACACGCGTGAGCTTGCCCTCGATGACCCGGATCTGCACCACGCCGTCGGCCATCTTCTGCTCGGGCAGGAAGGCCACCACGCCGCCGTAGCCGGCACGCCGGTAGAGCTCCTGCGTGGCCGCGGCGGCGTCGCGCAGGCGCTGCAGCGTGGCCGTGCCCTTGAACTCGGCCAGTCGCGCCTGCACGGCGTCGGCGGGCAGCAGCGTGTTGCCCTGCACTTCGAAGCGCTGCACCTGCACCGTGGGCACCGGGGCCGAGGCGGCCGTGGCGGCCGGCGGCGCTGCCTGCGCCGTCTGCGCCCAGGCCGGCACCCCCACCGCCGTCAGGGCGGCCAGCAGGGCGCACGACAAGCCCGTCCCGAACGCCGGGCCTGACGCCCCATGCCGGGGTGCGTGCCCAGGCCTCTGTCTTGTTTGCAAACCAGCCCCTCCGGCGGCAGCCCGCCCGACCCCAAAATTGTTGCGTGCACCGGGCCGGAAACCCACCCGTGTCCCGGGGGGTCGACCTTGCACGCCGATTCTGGACGTGAGCGGACGGCGCGCGCGTCACCACGCCGCGTGACGCGCACAAACCACGGGTAAATCAGGGGATGGCCCGCAGGCCGAGGCTCAGGCGGGGCGCGCCTGTGCCGCCACGCTGGCGGTGACCTGCTTGCGGTAGCGGTTGAGGTCTTGCACGGTGGCGAAGCTGCGCTCCATCAGCAGGCTCATGTTGTGCAGGATGCGCTCGACGACCTTGCCTTCCCAGGCGGCGTCGAACTGGATCTGCGTGTCGAGCCAGGCGTGCAGCCAGTCGGGGTCGGGCATGCGGCTCTGGATGGTGTCGCGCGGGAAAAGCTGCACGTTGACGTGCAGGTTGGTCGGGTGCAGGGCCTGCGCGGTGCGCCGCGCGCTGGCCATCAGCACGCCGATCTTGGCGAAGGCCGCCCGCGCCTCGTCGCCGAACTTGGCCAGCGCGCGTTTCATGTAGCGCAGGTAGGCGCCGCCGTGCCGGGCCTCGTCGCGGGCCAGGGTTTCGTAGATCGTGCGGATGACGGGTTCGGTGTGCCACTCGGCGGCGCGCCGGTACCAGTGGTTGAGCCGGATCTCGCCGCAGAAGTGCAGCATCAGCGTTTCCAGCGCCGGCGCAGGGTCGAACTCGAAGCGCACGGCATGCAGTTCCGCTTCCGTCGGCACGAGGTCGGGGCGGAAGCGGCGCAGGTATTCCATCAGCACCAGGCTGTGTTTCTGTTCCTCGAAGAACCACACGCTCATGAAGGCGCTGAAGTCGCTGTCGTCGCGGTTGTCGCGCAGGAACATCTCGGTGGCCGGCAGGGCCGCCCACTCGGTGATGGCGTTCATCTTGACGGTCTGCGCCTGCTCTTCGGTCAGCAGCGCGGCGTCGAAGCTGTCCCATGGAATGTCGTCTTCCATGTTCCAGCGCACCGCTTCGAGCTGTCGGAAAAGCTCCGGGTACAACATGGCTTGAGCGGGCTGCATGGCGGTCATTTTAGGGAGCGGCTCCGGGACTGTCATCCAAGGGTCATCACGACGCGGCGGCATGGGCCTGGCGCCAGTGCTGCAGGTCGGCGGTCATCGTATCGAAGCTGGCCAGCGCACGCACCCTGGGCACAGCACGGCGGTGCAGCACGGGCGCGCTGCCACCCGCCCACACCTGCACTTCGGGCGCCAGCTTGGCCGCCAGTTCGGCCAGGCCGTCGACGATCTGGTTCGGATTCATGCAGCCGGTGAAGCTCAAGCCCACGATGTCGACGCGGTAGGCCTGCGCGGCCAGCACCGTGTCCCATACCGGCGTCTGCAGGCCCAGCGAGATGCATGGGCAGCCTTCGAGCGCAAACATGGCCTCGGCCATGAGCAGGCCCAGGCCGTGCGGTTCACCGGGGAAGGTGGTGAGCAGCACACGCGGGCGCGCCGCGGCGCCGGCCGCCGGGATGCCGGCGATCGCCTGGCGCAACACCGACTGCACAACCTCGGTATAGGCATGTTCCTCGAAGATCTCGACCTGGCCGCGGATCCAGGCGTCGCCGACCGCTGCGCTCAAGGGCGCCACCACCTCGAGCACAAAACGCGCGACACCCACTCGCGACAGCAGGCGCGTGAGTTCGCTGCGCAGGCCGGGCACGTCGTGGCTGCGGATCAGCGCCAGGTGCTCGCGCACGTCGGCCGCGCCGAGCAACGCTTCGGCGCCCCGTTGCGGCTGGTCGACGGTCTGGTCGGCCAGCGCCTGCAACGCGTCCAGGGGCAGCGGCACGATGCGGCCGGGGCGGTGGCCCGCGTCGAGCAGGCGCTTGACGATGCGCAGCTTTTCCACCTGCGCCAGCGTGTAGGCACGCTCGCCCAGGCTGTCGCGGCCCGGGGTCGGAAAGGCGTAACGGCGCTCCCAGACGCGCAGCGTGTCCTTGCTCAGGCCGGTGTCGCGCTCGACGGCGGCAATCGACAAGGTGATGGCGGTGTCGCGCGCAGCGTCGTTCATGGTGCCGGACGACAGACAGCAGGCGGCAGAGGGTGTATTTTCATGTCCTGGACAGAATGACAGACTGTGGCGGGCCGTCGAGCGCCAGTCTTGCCCGGCGCCGGTCTCGGGTTGGACAGCACCGGGTCGGTTGGCGGCGACTGCGCTTCACCGCGAATCCACCGAGCCGTTCGTCCAGCCTGTTTCTTGGTATATTACCATTCAGTCAAAACGCGACCAATCAGTTCTCAAGCTGATCGGCGGTGTCGGCAGGCAGATGTCGGCTTCGATCATCGGAAGGTTGGGTCATGGACAGCACAGAACGCGGCGGGGAGGGTAGCAAGGCCGGTGGCGGCGGCTGCGGCTACGGTTGCGACACGCAACTTTACGGAAGACGGCACAGGGCCGCGGAACTTTTGCGCCAGCGCGCTTTCTCATGCAGCAGTTCAGCGCTGCACAAGGGCTGAACGACATGCCGGTTTCACTGCTGTGCGGACGTTCGGGTTTCCTGACGACAACCCCGAAGCGCTTCTCCTCCTCCCTCCTCCCTCCCTCGTTCGTTTCGGGGCGCCGCACGGCAGGCTTTACAGTCAGGGGTACCGCCGACCGCGGTACCCCTGGGGTGTTGCGCGGGGGCGCGCGATGAAACGCGTGGCGGTGGTGGGCTCCGGCATCACCGGCCTGGCCACGGCGTGGCGGCTGGCGCGCGAGGCGCAGGTCACGCTCTTCGAGGCCGGCGACTACTTCGGCGGCCACACGCACACCGTGGACGTCACGCTGGAAGGCCGCACGCACGGCGTCGACACCGGCTTCCTGGTCTTCAACCACCGCACCTACCCGAACCTGGTGCGCCTGTTCGACGAACTGGGCGTGCACACCACGGCGTCGGAGATGTCGTTTTCGGTGCAGGTGCGTGATGCAGGCGCTGCCGGCCTGGAATGGAGCGGCAACAACCTCAACACCGTGTTCGCGCAGCGCCGCAACCTGCTGCGCCCGCGCTTCCTGCGCATGCTGGCCGACATCGGCCGCTTCAACAAGCTCACGACGGCGATCGCCGAACGGGGCGCCGAGAGCGAACTCGCGCAGCCCATCGGCGACTTCCTCGACGCCCACCGCTTCGACGCCGCCTTCCGCGAGTGGTACTTCCTGCCCATGATCGGCTGCATCTGGAGCTGCCCCACCGACCAGATGCTGCGCTTCCCGGTCGCCACCATGATCCGCTTCTGCCACAACCACGGCCTGATCCAGGCGCGCAACCGGCCGCAGTGGTACACCGTGACGGGCGGCGCGAAGCACTACGTCGCCAAGCTGCTGCAGGGCATCGCGGACGCGCGGCTGAACACCCCCGTGCGCCGCGTGCGGCGCGGCGCCGACGGCGTGACGGTGAGCACCGACGCCGGCAGCGAGCTTTACGACGACGTCGTGCTGGCCTGCCACAGCGACCAGAGCCTGGCGCTGCTGGCCGACGCCAGCGCGGCCGAGCGCGCCGTGCTGGGTGCGGTGCGTTACCACGCCAACCACGCCGTGCTGCACACCGATGCGGCCGTGCTGCCGAAGCGCGAACTCGCGTGGGCGGCGTGGAACTACGCCCGCGCTGCCGACACCGGCCGCGAGCAGGCGGCCGTCTGCCTGCACTACCTCATCAACCGCCTGCAGCCGCTGCCGTGGCAGCAGCCGGTGGTGGTGTCGCTGAATCCCGACCCGGCGCACATGCCGGCGCCAGACAAGGTGCTGCAGCAGTTTGCCTACAGCCACCCGGTGTTCGACGGCGCGGCCACCGCGGCGCAGCAGCAACTGCCGGCACTGCAGGGCCGCGGTGGCGTGTGGTTCGGCGGTGCCTGGACCCGCTACGGTTTTCACGAAGACGGCCTGATGTCGGCGCTGGACATCGTGGCCCGCGTCCAGCGTGCGTGGCAGGCCGCGCCGCAGGCGGTGGCGGCATGACGGGCGCCGCGGCGCGGCTCGACAGCGCTGCGGGCGTTGGCGGCGCTGACGCCGGCGC